>JBCCXY010000131.1:0-10692 GCA_039190895.1 Pseudomonadota bacterium
CCCCGGCACGCCACCTACTGAACCCTCTTCCAGGTCTGCTCCCGGCAGATCCCCAGCACGCAGCCCGACACCTTCAGCGTCGACCCGGCCAGCGTCATCTTCGAATTGTACGTCTTCCCGCGATCCGGAGCGAAGATCTTCCCGCCGCTGTACGACCCGCCACCCTTCGCGGCCATGTCCCACAGAATGCGCTTGTTCAGATGCTCCGACGGCCGCGCCGCCCCGCTTCCGTCAAACGCCCGGACCAGCACGCCGCACACTGCCGGGCCGCATTCCGAAATCTGCACATGCCCGAAATTGCCATTGTCGTCCGGCTGGGTCTTCCAGATCCCGCCAGCCGGATCTGCATACGCCGGTCCCACCGCCAGCAACGCTGCAGCCGTCAACGCTCGTAGCTTCATCTTCAATCCTCCCTTTTGCAGGCGCCAACATCGCCAGGGCACGACCAACAGCAAGCGTAACGTCACGTCGACAGCAACCGGCGGAATGCCGACAATTCTAAGCACCCCAGCCGACCCGACTTCACAAATGCCGGAAAAGCGGGCACATCCGCCGCATGATCCTATTCCCCGCAATCGACCTGAAAGACGGCAACTGCGTGCGCCTTCTCAAGGGTGACATGAACGAAGCCACGGTGTTCGGCGACGACCCTGCTGCTCAGGCAAAATCCTTCGAGGATGCCGGATGCCAGTGGCTCCACCTGGTGGACCTCAACGGCGCCTTTGCGGGCGAACCCGTCAACGGCGCGGCGGTCGAGGCGATCATCGGCGCCGTCACCGTACCAACCCAACTCGGCGGTGGGATCCGCGACCTTGCGACTATCGAATCCTGGCTCTCCAAGGGTATCTCCCGCGTGATCCTCGGCACTGCGGCGGTTGAAAACCCGAACCTCGTCCACGACGCGGCACGCACGTTTCCGGGCATGGTCGCCGTCGGCCTCGACGCGCGCAACGGCAAGGTCGCCACGCGCGGTTGGGCGGAAGAGACTGAACTCGACGTGTCCGACCTCGCGAAACGCTTCGAAGACGCCGGGATTGCAGCGATCATCTACACCGATATCGACCGCGACGGGGCGATGAGCGGCCCCAACATCGCCGCGACCGAGGGCCTCGCCCGCTCCGTCCATGTGCCCGTCATCGCCTCAGGGGGCGTGTCGTCAATGGACGACCTCATGCGACTGAAAGCCACCGGAGTCGTATCCGGCGCAATCTCAGGCCGCGCCCTCTACGACGGCGCCATCGATCTCGCCGAAGCCATCGCCGCGCTGGCGTAAGGCGCCAACCGCTGAGAAGCTTGTAGGGTGCGCTTCAGCGCACCAGGGGTCAGCGCGGGCACGGGGGAACGTTCCCCTCAGCCTCTGCCAATCTCCCAGCCATCAAATTGCCCAAAACCCCCCGTATCGCTCCGCCAACGCGACACAAAAGGGGCCGAACGCGCATGGAATACTTCGTCGACATCGCCACCGCGCTTTTCAACCGCGCGCTGGATGTGCTGGCCTTCCCGCTGGACTCCGCCAACCGCATTTTTTGGCTCTACCTCGTGACGTCGGCCATCGCCGCTTACGCCGTCTATCGCGGCATCAAGGCGAAGAAGAACCACGCCACCGAACAAGACGCCGACGCCGCCAGCGGCACCTTCCTCCAGTTCCTGTTCCCCAAACGCGTGTGGAGCCACCCCTCCGCCTGGCTCGACCTCCGCTACGCGTTCTTCCACAAGATCGTCTCGCACTTCCTGCTGTTCGGGGTCGGCACATCCGCAACCGCACTGGGCTACCGCCTCGTGTCGGGCGACGACTCCCTCGTCGACCTGATCTTCCAGGCCGAACGAGCGACCGCAGGCGATTGGTTCTGGGCCATCGGCTACATGTTCGTCCTATGGCTGATCCTCGATTTCATCGCATGGTTCATCCACTACCTGCAGCACAAAGTCCCGCTGCTCTGGCAGTTCCACAAGGTGCACCACTCCGCCGAGGTCATGCACCCGATCTCCAACTTCCGCGAGCACCCGATCGACAACCTCGCCTACGGCTTCTTCATCGGCTTTGGCTACGGCGTCGTCTACGCCGTCGCCGTGCGCTTCCTCGGCCACGTGCCCGCCGCGCCAACGCTCCTCGGCGTGCCGATCCTGATGTTCCTCTTCAACATCGTCGCCTACAACCTGCGCCACAGCCACGTCTGGCTGCGCTGGCCCGGCATCTGGTCAGTCGTCTTCCCGTCACCGGCCCACCACCACGTGCACCACTCCTGCCACCCCGACCACATCGACAAGAACTTCGCCTTCATGTTCCCGGTCTGGGACGTCATCTTCGGCACCTACACGATGCCCGAAGACAACCGCGACGTGAAGTTCGGCGTGCCCGAAGAGCAGGGCCGCAACCTCGACAGCGTCCTCAACCTCTACTGGGTGCCCTTCCGCGACGCCGCCCGCCTGTTCCGCCGCAAACCCACCGAGGCAGACGACAAGGCCAAGATCCCCGCCGAGTAACCCTCAGCGCTTCGACAGCGTCTCCAGCCCGAGCGCCTTAGAGAACGAGAACTTCTCGCGAGACACCGTCAGCGGCAAAATCCGATCCGCCATCCGCGCGTGCTTCGGAATGATCGAGCCAGTATACGGCGTCCGCTTGCTCAAAAGCGGGATCGGAAAGGCCGCCATCCGCGCGTGCCTTGGGAAAATAGACCCGGTAAACGGCTTCCGCCCACTCAGCAACGGGATCGGAAAGTTGGCCATCCTGGGCCCACCGGGGATCAACGCGTTCGTCCCGGTCTTCCCGTTGATTAACAACGGAAACGGCACGGTCGCCATCCGCTGATGCTTCGGGAAAATCGACCGGTTAAACGGTTTCCGCCGACTGATCAGCGGGATCGGGAACGCCGCCATCCTCGCATGCCTCGGGAAGATCGAACCCGTATACGGCTTTCTCGCGCTCAACAGCGGGATCGGCCAATTCGCCATCCGCGCGTGCCTCGGAATGATTGACTTCGTGTACGGCTTGCGCCCATCCAGCAGCGGAAACGCAAATGCCGTCATGTACCCGCGAAACACGGAATCCGCCGGCGGCTTTCGCCGACTGATCAGCCCAATCGGCCAATCCGCCATGTGATAGTTCCGGCGCAACGGATCGCGCCGCCGCGTCAGCATCAGTGGCCCGCCCTGCAGAACGCTCAGCCCGCGCGAAGGGCTATCCGGGACGAAAACCTCTTCCTCGAACCCCTCCAGCGCAACTGCGCCCATCTCACGGGTCACCTGGCGGGCCGTCTGCGCCACCGACAGCGGCCTGAACCCCGCCCGCACCAGTAGCACAGCCCCGCCGCCCGCCATGCGCCGCGCATACTCGGCCGCAGTCGCAGGATCCACATGCTCGGCCGCCAACGTCGCATCCAGACCCTCGGCCTCTGTGTATAGGCTCAGGATGTCTGCCGAGAAACGCTGACGCTCAACAAGTTCAAATCGCACCGCCCGGGCCCGGGCCGGGCTGTCGAAGTACCTCGTGATGATGTTTGTCATGTGTCCTCAACGCTCCAGAACGACCCACCTTAAAGGTAGTGTCGAACAGCAAGACGTCGACTCACCCTCCCTTGAACAACTAAGCTAAGCGGGAAAAAACGCAGGAAGGGCAAAGCCTTGGCGCGACTCTACGACAGCCGCAAACGCATTCTCGTGACCGGAGGCGCCGGGTTCATCGGGTCGCACCTGATCGACCGGTTGTTGGACCAGGGCCACGAGCTGCTCTGCGTCGACAATCTCTTCACTGGCACAAAGCGCAATATCGAGCACCTGCACGATCATCCGCGGTTTGAGTTCATGCGCCACAACATCGCGCACCCCCTCTTTGTCGAAGTCGACGAGATCTTTAACCTCGCCTGCCCCGCGTCCCCCGTGCACTATCAGCACGACCCGGTCGCCACGACCAAAACCAGCGTCCACGGGGCGCTCAACGTCCTCGGCTTGGCCAAGCGCCTGAAATGCCCGATCTTTCAGGCCTCCACCAGTGAGGTCTACGGCGACCCAACCGTCCACCCGCAGCCGGAAACCTATTGGGGCAACGTCAACCCGATCGGCCTCCGATCCTGCTATGACGAAGGCAAACGCTGTGCCGAAACGCTATTCTTCGATTACCACCGTCAGCACGGGGTGCAGATCAAGGTCGCCCGCATATTCAACACCTACGGCCCGCGCATGCATCACGCCGACGGGCGCGTCGTGTCAAATTTCATCGTGCAGGCCCTTCGCGGCGAAGACATCACCGTCTTCGGCGACGGGGCGCAATCCCGCTCCTTTTGTTATGTCGACGACCTCGTCGACAGCATCCTGCTGCTGATGAACAGTGACTCCGCCGTCACCGGCCCCATAAACCTCGGCAACCCTGTCGAGTTCACGATCTGCGACCTCGCCGACCACGTGATCACCAAGACCAACTCAGCCTCAACCATCGTCAAACAGCCCCTGCCCCCGGACGACCCCCGCCAAAGACAGCCCGACATCACCCAAGCCCGCCACGTGCTGGGGTGGGAGCCCAAAGTTCAACTCAACGAAGGCCTGGACCATACGATTGCCTACTTCCGCGACCTCCTTCCCGAGCTTAATCTCACCTAGAATCGCCTGCTACCGACAATGACCTGATCATGGTTAATGACGGGTAAAACGGCGCAGCGCCGCCTCAAGGTCCGGGCGGCTCTCAACATTCAACGTTATATGGCGTTCCACACCAAGATGCTGACTTAAAACGACAAAACACGGGCTCCACCAGTCGTCCGGCACAAGCTCAATTACCTGACGCGGGCGCCACAACAGCGCGTTGAACATCGCCGCACCATGATCGGCAATCACCGTCTCGGCCTCACCGGCAAGCCTCTGAAAATCCTCGAAATACAGCCCTTCCGTGTCAACCACCTGGCCGCCCAGCGAACGCACCACCTTGGCCACATGACGCGTGTCGATCGGCCCGCTTCCACCAACACGATGGCTCACGACATTCTGCCGCGACAGATACAAAACCGAGCCAGGCCGGGGCGGGCAATCCACCACGCCCAAGCGCGCGCGATAGGCCTGCACCTCCGCCGCCGACCAATAGCTGAACGGGTTCGCCTTGCGCAGCACACGCGCCGTCTCAATCCGCAGCACCCGGTCCGCGAAGCAATAGCTCAGCCCCAGCCGTGTCATATCCCGATGCAGATAATCCCGCGTTTCAAATGACTTGGGGAAAATCACCGGCTCCAACACATCATCGGACAGCACAAGAACCTTGTGATCCTCCGAACAATAGTCCCCGTAAGTATTTGGAAAATCCCGCTCAATAATCGTGCCCTGCGGCAGCACCTCGGCAGGTCGCGCCATCAGCATGCGCCCGACCGCCGACATCCCGAATGCCCCGCCGGACGACAGCCCCAGATCAACCGCCCCATTCAGCCGCGCCAAGCCATCGGGGCCATACACCAGTCCAGACACTGTCTCGCTCGGGGCAATCAGGTCGCGGGTCTGATATCGCAGGCGCCATGCCGAAAGACCCGCCTCAGCGGGCGCCGCGTTGAACACGGCATAGCGCGGCGTCCTCGGCGCATCACCGAAGAACTGCGCCTCGTGGTCCTCCAGCGCGCCCAAGGGCCGTGACGTCCGCAACACGCCGGACGCCACCGCCAGGCTTTTCAGCCGATGGCTAAGCGCAGACCGCGCACCTTGGCTTATTGCCCCGCAGCCGCCGCGCTGAACTTGCCGAGGGCCCCGGTCATCTTCGCCACGAATTCTGCGTCCGCCGGGATCTCAAGCCCTTCGAACATCGCCGCAGGCGGTTCGTACGCGACCCAGGTCTGCCCGTCGCCATCCGCGTAGACGAGGACCTTCAGTGGCAGGTACAGACCGGCCCGCGCATCCGCCTGCATCGCCGGCGTGCCAAGGTTCGGGTTTCCGAACATCAGAAGCTGCGAGTCTCCCAGTTCCAGCCCGGCTTTCTCGGCTCCGCCGCCGTGGTCAACCCGTGCAAAAACGGTCGCTCCGGCCCCGGTGACTGCGGCCTCCAGCCGGTCCATCACCTCGTTCACGTCGCCATTTGCCTGGATTTTCTCGATATCGGCCAGGGCGGGTCCCGCCGCCAACGCTGCAATCAACGCAAGAATTCGCATGTTCAATCCTCTGTTTGGATGGTCAGCAACCTGCCTCGAAGCGGCCCCGGGCGCCACTGGGCAAGCACTCACACCACCGTGATCGGCCAACCTTCGCGCTTCTGGTTCACGATGGCGAGGCCGGGTTTGGCCTGCCAGCTTCTCATCAGTCCCTGCGTGTCATAAAACCCTTATTTCTATTTATCAATATATTACAGTGGCTTACAATCGGTCCCACTGTGGGACCGCCAAAATCTGGCACCCCAAGCCACTTTCCGTTACGACCTTCCTCATGTTGAAAACCCGAGTCATACCCTGCCTCGACGTCGCCGAAGGCCGCGTCGTTAAGGGCGTCAATTTCGTCGACCTCATCGACGCCGGAGACCCCGTCGAATCCGCCCGAGCCTACGACGCGGCAGGGGCGGATGAACTCTGCTTCCTCGACATCAAAGCCACCCACGAAAACCGCGGCACCATGTATGACCTCGCGACCCGAACGGCCGAGCAATGCTTCATGCCCCTCACCATCGGCGGCGGGGTCCGCACCGTCGAGGACGTCCGCGCCCTCCTCCTCGCCGGGGCCGACAAGGTCAGCTTCAACTCCGCCGCCGTCGCCGACCCCGACGTCGTCGCCCGCTCCGCTGATCGCTTCGGCTCACAGTGCATCGTCGTCGCCATCGACGCGAAGCAGGTCGAAGACGGCCGCTGGGAGATCTTCACCCACGGCGGCCGCAAACCCACCAGCATAGACGCCATCGAGTTCGCCCTGACCGTCACCGAAAAGGGCGCGGGCGAAATCCTGCTCACCTCCATGGACCGCGACGGCACCCGCGCTGGCTTCGACCTGCCCCTCACCCGCGCGATCTCTGACGCCATACCCGTGCCCGTCATCGCCTCCGGCGGCGTCGGCACCCTCGACCACCTCGTCGAGGGCGTTACCAAAGGCGGCGCCTCCGCCGTTCTTGCGGCCTCGATATTCCACTTCGGCACATTTACCATCGCCGAGGCCAAGGCCCACATGTCTGCCGCCGGCATCCCCATGAGACTGCAATGACCCACACGCTCGACCGCCTCGCCGCCACCATCGCGTCCCGCAAGGGCGCCGACCCGTCGACTTCATGGACCGCGAAGCTCCTTGCTGAAGGCCCTGAAAAATGCGCCGAAAAGTTTGGCGAGGAAGCCGTCGAGGCCATCATTGAGGCCGTCAAAGGGGACCGAGAGCACCTGATGGAAGAGGCCGCCGACGTCCTCTACCACCTCCTCGTCATGCTCACCGCTCGCGAGGTGGCGCTCGCAGACGTCCTCACCGCCCTGGAGCGGCGCGAAGGCACGTCAGGCCTCGACGAGAAAGCCAACCGGTGAACAAAAAAGCGCCCGAACGAGGGTTCGGGCGCAAGTCTCGGAACGAGGGACAGTGTCATTGGGTGGCACGTTCCGAGTGCTCACCCATGTGGGACATTTAGGCCACAATCGCGTCTGTAGAAGAGCCTCTGCCGAAATTGTGAACAGAGAATGAACGACGCGACCTGTGCCGGGAGCTCCTTACCCCAGCACCTGCGGCCAATTCGCGTTTCCTTTCGCGATGTTGCCAGGAATGTCCCGCTCCCAGCGACGCTGAATGCGGCGCGAGAAATTCAGGTACAACTTGCCGTTTTCGATCCTCCACGCCTCCGGAATCGTCGACGCAGTGTAGCCTTGTGCGACTGCCCAGGCACAATATCCACCGTACTGTGGCGCATATGCCGCCGGGTCGCCCGCAAACGCATCTCGGTTGGCTTCCGAGGAAAAGCGCCACGTTGCACCGTTCCAGAAATGTGTGATCCCGGGGTCGCCAGCAACGGGCTGACCCTCGGTGAAGTAGGCAACGGCATCGGTGCCATCGATGGCAATTCCGCCTTCGGTATAGACGGGTGGCTCCCCGGCCTGCGCGGCGCGGGCGACGAGGACGGCGGCAGCGCTGAGGGCGAGGAACTGGCGGCGGGCAATCATCGGGTCTCTCCGGGTTGGTGTTGTTCGATGAACCCAACATGAGCGCCCCGTTCGCCTACCGTAACCCCACCTTGCGACGGAGTGATCGCGCGAGAAACCACCGTGAGAATTGTTTCAGTCAATGAGATCTTCCAACTCGTCCCAAGCCTCTTCCAAGATTTTCCGAAACAGGCTCTTTCGCTTCTTTGGCTTGCGCTTAACCGGCTTCCTTGGCCCATGATAGCCACCCGATGGCTTAACCAGATGCCGCTTGCCCGGGTGCGCGGCCCGTAACATCTTCATGTCATGCAGTGGCGCCCCGCAGGACGAACACGTCAGTTCATGTCGCCCTTTATCAAGGACAAGCGCCGCGCGGGTCCCGCAATAGCAGCAGGTCGCTACCTTAGCCGTCATCTGCGCCCCGCCGCGTAAAGCGCCACGGCTGCTGCGTTGGACACGTTCAGCGATCCCATGCCGCCTGCCGCGTCGATGCAAACAAGCCGGTCACAGGTGTCGCGGGTTTTCTCTCGCAGGCCGGGCCCCTCGGCGCCCATCACCAGCGCCAGCGGGCGTTTCCCTGCCGCCTCAATGCCTTGCTCCAACGTCTGCTCTGCCTCGCCGTCCAATCCAATCAGGTCAAACCCCATGTCGCGCAACGCGTCCATCGCTCGCGCCAGGTTCGTCACCCTCAGATATGGCTGCCGTTCCAAAGCGCCAGAGGCGGTCTTGGCCAACGCCCCCGTTTCCGGTGCGGAGTGCCGCGCAGGGGCAATGACGGCCGCAGCGCCAAAGACCTCGGCACTGCGCAGGATGGCGCCTGCATTGTGCGGATCGGTCACCCGATCAAGGCACACTACCGTCTGTGGCGCCGGACGCCCAGCGACCAGATCGGCAAGCGGCCCCCAATCAAGTGGGCGGACTTCCAAGGCCGCGCCCTGGTGGACGCTTCCCGGATCAAGCGGAACGGGGAACTTTCGAGGGTCGGCAATCTCTGCCGCCATCCCGGCCATAGCCTCCCCCAACCGGTCCGCGGCGTTCTTCGTCACAACAAGCCGCAACTTCTCGCGCCGCGGGTTCAGCAAAGCGTCTCGGACCGCGTGTAACCCAAACAGCCAAAGCGTATCAGCTGCCGCCTTGCGCCGCGCCTTCTCTTTCTCAATGACCCAGGCCGGTTTCTTCATCCGCCCCGCCTAATCGCCCGATCCCACAATGCCAAGCCGCGAAGGCTTGACGCATGAAATCACCGCAAGTAACAGGGCGCTTCGTGGGCGACAGGCCGCAAGGTGTGGCAGGGGACTGTAACTCCCTCGCGGAGACGCACGCCTGGTTCGATTCCAGGGTCGCCCACCACCTTTCCCCGACACGTTGCACAGAAATTAAACTTGCCTTTCACTGCGTTGTTACGTCACAACCCACGGCGACCGGGTCCACAGGGGAGTGGGCCCAGTGGTCGTCGTAACCAATAGGCGCCGATAACCGGCGCGTGGGAGGATATACACTATGAAGATCACGGCTCTGGCCGCGGCCAGCGTTATTGCGCTTGGCGCAGGCATGGCAAACGCCCAAGACACCATCGAAATGACCTCGGCCTTCGGGAAAAACTTGCCGATCCTCGGCACCGCGGCCGTGGATTTCACAACGAAGATCAACTCCATCTCCAGCGAAATCGAATTCGAGCAGTTCGACCCGGGTGAACTGGTCCCGGCTCTCGAAGCGCTTGATGCTGTCTCCAATGGATCGGTTGATGCGGCCTACACGACCGCGGGCTACTGGCAGGGCAAGATCACGGCCGCGTCGCTGTTCGCCGCTGTGCCGTTCGGCCCGGAAGCCGGCGAGTTCCTTGGCTGGATGCTGTACGATGACGGCCACGAACTGTTCCAGCGGATGTACGACGAAAACGGCTACAACGTTCATGTTGAGCCTTGCGGCATCATTGCCCCGGAAACCTCCGGCTGGTTCAAGAATGAGATCAATTCGATTTCCGACCTCGAAGGCCTGAACATGCGCTTCTTCGGTCTCGGCGCCGAAGTGATGCAGCGTCTGGGCGTCTCGACCTCGCTTCTTGCAGGCGGCGACATCTTCCCGGCGCTGGAGCGTGGCGCGATTGACGCGACCGAGTTCTCAATGCCCCGCATCGACGCGCGTCTCGGCTTCCACCAGATCGCGAAGTACAACTACTTCCCCGGCTGGCACCAGCCTGCCACGATGTTCGAGCTGTTGATCAACAAGGACATCTGGGAAGACCTCGACGAGCAAACGCAAGAGCAGATCAAGGTCGCGTGCCTCGCCAACATCACGACCAACTATGCCGAAGGTGAGGCCACGAACTTCGCCGCCATGGTCGACAACGTCGAAAACAACGGCGTCACGCTGAAGCAGTGGGACCCGGAGATCTTGGCAACATTCGAAGCCACTTGGAATGAGGTTGCCGCCGAACTGGCCGCCGAGGACGAGTACTTCAAGCTGGTCTGGGACGACCTGCAAGAGTACCGCGAAGGCTACAAGACCTGGGGTAACTCGATCTACCTGCCGCGGCCCCGCTAAGGCGCGTCGCATGAAGATATGGGCCGGGGCGGCGGACGCCCCGGCCCTTTGTCGCGGGGAGGGTGGCAGATGCAGACGACCGACG
>JBCCXY010000132.1:0-10413 GCA_039190895.1 Pseudomonadota bacterium
CCGGCCTTCGGGGTGGGGTTCGCCGGGCTTACTCCCGGGCGCCCCGTGCGCCTTTACGTCGCGCGGCATCTACTCAGTCGTCAGGGTGATTTCAAGACTGGTCTGCGGCTGGCGGTTCAAGCACTTGCCCGGTGAGCGGATCGCGGGTGAAGGGCACCCGCTCGCGCCCTTCTTTCGGCGCGAACCACGTGCCCGCGTTGGTACGCAAAAGCGCGTCCACTTCGCCTGCCGCGACAGCGGCGACCGCTTCAAGATTGCTGTTGCCGGGGTTAAGGGCGCTGACGCGCAGGGGCGTCTCATTCAGCTTTTCCTGCGTGGCGTCTTCCCAGACGTTCACGGCGAGCAAGAGGAGCGCGTCAGACGTGCCATCCTCCCCCAAAGTATACCCCTCGATCCGCACGCCGAGGTGATAGAGGCCGTCGCCATCATACCCGCCCAACCGCTGTTCCAGCGCGGCGCGGACGGCGGAGGCGAGGCGGTCTTCCTCTACCTCGCCGGAGCCAGCGGCCTGTTGCGCCCCGTCGGCGACGACAAGGTTAAAGCCGAGGCGGAAGTCCCCGATTGCCTCTGGCTCAGGTTCCGCCGGTGGCAGGATTGAAGAGCAGGCGGCGAGGGTGACGGCGGCAACGAGGGGGGCGAAACGCAGCATGGGTCAGTCCTCTTGTTGGTCGAAGCGGGGGGGTTTGGGGAAGCCGCGCGGGGGGCGTTTGCCGATGGAGCCGCGCGCGACAACCCAGCCGGACATGTCGGTTTCGGTGCGGGTGCGTTCCCCCATCGGCCAGCTTAGCCCTGTGGCGATGTCGAAGGTCGTTGCGTCAGCGAGGCCGCCGTCGAGTTCCAGTTGCCCCTGCCGGTTGTGGACGCGCTTATAGCGTTGCAGGCGGACGCCTTTGCCGCGTGTCATCTCTGGCAGTTCCGAGACGGGGAAGCACAGCAGGTTCAGGTTTTCGCTGACGACCGCGACGTGGTCCCCGGTCACGGGGCGGCAGACCTTGGCGGTGGCGTCGTCTTTGAGATTCAGCACCTGCTTGCCCGCACGGGTCTGCGCGACGGTGTCGTCTTCGGGGACGACGAAGCCTTCGCCCGCCGTTGAGGCGACGAGGAATTTGCGCCCGCCTTCGTACTTGAAAAGCGTGATGATGGCGGCTTCATTCGGCAGGTCGACCATCAGGCGCACGGGTTCGCCCATGCCGCGCCCGCCCGGCAGGTCGGACGCGCGGAGGGTGTAGAAGCGCCCGTTGGCGCCGAAAAGCAGCACCTTGTCCGTGGTTTCCGCGTGGAAGATAAAGCGGCCCTTGTCGCCGTCCTTGAACTTCAGCTCCTGATCCAGCGCGATGTGGCCCTTCATGGCGCGGATCCAGCCCATGTCGGAGCAGACGATTGTGATCGGCTCTTTCTCGATCATCGCTTCTAGGGGGACGTCTTCCGCTTCCGCCGCCTCAGTGATTTCGGTGCGGCGGGGGCCGAGGATGGGGTCGTCTTTGAAGACCTTTTTGACGGCCTTCAGTTCGTCGGTGATGCGGCCCCATTGCTGGGTTTCGTCGGCCAGCAGGTCTTCGAGTTCCGCCCGTTCGGCGACGAGGGCGTCGAACTCGTTTCTGAGTTCCATTTCCTCCAGTCGGCGGAGGGCGCGGAGGCGCATGTTGAGGATGGCTTCGGCCTGAACCTCGGTGAGTTCGCCTTCGCCTTTGGGGGGTGGCGTGTATTCGGCTTCGCTGAGGGCGCGCGGCGGGACTTTCGACCAGTCCTGCCGCATGAGGGCGGCCTTCGGGTCGTCGTCGTAGCGGATGATTTCGATCACGCGGTCGAGGTTGAGGAAGGCGGTGATGAAGCCTTCGAGGACTTCGAGGCGGTGGTCGATCTTCCCCAGACGGTGGCGGGAACGGCGACCCAGGACTTCGCGGCGGTGGTCGAGGAAGGCGCGCAGCACCTCTTTCATCGAGCAGACCTTGGGGGTCACGCCGTCGATCAGCACGTTCATGTTGAGGGCGAAGCGGGTCTCCAGGTCGGAGTTGCGGAAGAGCATGCCCATCAGGACGTCCGCTTCGACATTGCGGGAGCGGGGTTCGAGGACGATGCGGATATCCTCGGCGCTCTCATCGCGGACGTCGGCGAGGATGGGGACCTTTTTGGTCTGGATCAATTCGGCGAGCTTTTCGATCAGACGGGACTTTTGGACCTGGTACGGGATCTCGGTCACGACGATCTGCCACTGGCCGCGGCCCAGATCCTCGGTGTGCCACTTCGCGCGAACGCGGATGGAGCCTTTGCCGGTGCGGTAGGCGGTGGCGATGTTATCCGCCGCTTCGACGACGATGCCGCCGGTGGGGAAGTCGGGGCCGGGGACTTTTTCGAGCAGCTTTTGATCGGTGGCGTTGGGGAATTTGATGAGGTGGAGCGAGGCGTCGATCAGTTCGCACACGTTGTGCGGCGGGATGTTGGTGGCCATCCCCACCGCGATGCCCGAGGCACCGTTGGCGAGGAGGTTGGGGAAGGATGCGGGGAGGACGACCGGCTCTTGCAGGCGGCCGTCGTAGTTGTCCTTGAAGTCGACCGCGTCCTCGTCGAGGCCTTCCAGCAGCATCTCGGCCGCCTTGGTCATGCGGGCTTCGGTGTAGCGGGAGGCGGCGGGGTTGTCGCCGTCGATGTTGCCGAAGTTGCCCTGCCCGTCGACCAGCGGGTAGCGGATCGTGAAATCCTGCGCGAGGCGGGCCATGGCGTCGTAGATGGCACCGTCGCCGTGGGGGTGAAAGTCACCCATCGTGTCGCCCGAGATCTTGGCGGACTTCAGGAATCCCCCGGTGGGGGACAGACGCAGGCGACTCATCACGTAGAGGATTCGGCGGTGGACGGGCTTCAGCCCGTCGCGCGCATCGGGCAGCGCGCGGTGCATAATCGTGGACAATGCATAGGTTAAATAGCGATCGCCGAGCGCGCGACGCAGAGGCTCCGCCATGGGGGCCGGTGGCAGATCGGCGCTGTTGTCCGTGTCGCTCATACTACATCTTGTACTTGGCGGCGCGATTGGCGGCAAGGGCCACAGGTCGTCCAATGGTTACGGGGACTTGTGGGGGATTTTTCACAGTTCTTTCACGGCGGATCGTGGTAAGCACTTTGTAAATCAAACCCTGGGGGGTTACCGAATGTTCAAGAAGATCGCCGTTTCGGCGGGCTTACTTTTTATTGCCGCGTTGTGGTTCGCACCCGAGCTTGTGGGGAGTGCGAACGGGCAGACGTCTGCGGAGGCTGTCAAAGCCCAGGTGCAACCTGTCGTCAAGGACGGGGCAACGTTCTTCGGCAACTTCCGGCTCAGCCTCGCATCCGCCCCGCGCACGCTGCCCGGCGGCATCACGGAGGACGAGGCCGCGAAGATCGCCATGGCGCGCGGCGCGGCGATCCGGACGGCGCGGGAGCAGGGGCGGTCGCTTACGGAGAGCGAGATCGCGGAGATTGGCGAGGGTCTGGACCGCGTGGATGCGGCGGCGCTGGTGCAGTACGCTTCGTTGCAGCAAGCCACTCCGCAGCCCGAGCCGTTGGCGGCTGTGGCGAGCCCGGCGCGTGTGGACCGGACGCCGTTGTGGACCGTGACGGGGTCGACGGTGAACCTGCGCTCTGGTCCGGGGACGGGTCATGGGGTGGTCGCGACGGCGTCTCAGGGCGAGACGTATCGGCCTTTGTCGGACACCGCGTCGAGCTGGATTGAAATTGAGCTCGCCGATGGCTCGTCGGCTTGGATATACGCGAAGTTTCTGGCGCCAGCTGGGGGTTGATTTTCACAACGTGCGTGGGTGTGCACCGTTGTTCCGGGTGCCACCGTAGGCGGTGCGCCATAGGCGCACCCTACGAACCAACGACGTTCGTTCATGCGTCAGCTTTCGTTGTGACCGGGGACGGTGGGCAAATTGCCCACCCTACCGCTCCGAAGCGGGCGCGGCGCTGTGCCTGAAGGCACACCCTGCTTTCGTTCTTCCTGTGAAGGCCCTAAACCGCAGGTCAGCAGACATGGGGCTTTTCGTTGGCGGACCGCACTTTACTCATCACCGGGTGTTCTTCGGGCATTGGTTATGCCGCGGCGCATGACATGCGGGCGCGGGGGTGGCGGGTGTTTGCGAGTTGTCGACAGGCGGAGGACTGTGCTCGGCTTACGGCGGAGGGGTTTGAGAGCCCTCGGATGGACTACACGGATGCCGAGAGCCTTGTGACGGGACTTGCTGAGGTGCTGGAGGCGACAGGGGGCACGCTGGATGCGGTGTTTCACAACGGCGCTTACGGCATCCCCGGTGCGGTGGAGGATTTGCCTACGGACGCCTTTCGGGCGATCTTTGAGGCGAACGTGTTTGGATGGCATGAGCTGAACCGCCACGTCATTCCGGTGATGCGCAATCAGGGGCATGGGCGGATCGTTATGAATTCGTCGGTGCTGGGCTTTGTCGCGTTCTATTGGCGGGCGGCCTATGTTTCGACCAAGTACGCGCTGGAGGGCTACACCGACACGCTTCGGATCGAGATGGCGGACACGCCGATCAAGGTCATCCTCATTGAGCCCGGCCCGATCACGTCGAAAATCCGCGAGAACTCGATCCCGCATTTTGAGCGGTGGATCGACTGGGAGGCCTCGCCCCGCGCGGCGCAGTACAGGGACAGCCTGCTGAAGCGTCTGTACAATAGCAGCGGGCCTGACCCGTTTGAACTACCGCCCGCCGCGGTGTCGAAGAAGCTGGCCCATGCGCTTGAGAGCCGCCGCCCCCGCCCACGCTATTACGTGACAACGCCGACCTATATCATGGGCTGGGCGCGGCGCCTGCTATCGACGCGCGCGCTGGACACTCTGATCCGCCGGGGAAGCTGACGGGTTTCGCTTTTGCCGCGCCTGGGGCTATGTGGCCCGCTCAAAGGAGTTAACGCATGTTCAACGACCCTATCGCCGTGGTTATCGGGATCGCCGTTCTGGCCGTGCTGGCCGTTCTTGCCTTCGGCATCGGCACCTTCGCCAAGGGTGGCGAATTCAACCGCAAGAACGCGAACAAGCTGATGCGGTGGCGGATCGGGCTGCAGTTTCTGGCCGTGGTGCTGGTGCTGGGCTATGTCGCGTTGCGTGGACAAGGGGGGCAGTGATGGTCGTTCTGAACAAGATTTACACAAAGACCGGAGACGCGGGCGAGACGGCGCTGGGGAACGGCGCGCGGGTCGCGAAGCATTCGATGCGGGTGGCGGCCTATGGCACGGTGGATGAAACCAACGCGACCCTCGGCATGGCGCGGTTGCATACCGAGGGCGACCTAGATGCGAAGCTGGCGATGATCCAGAATGACCTGTTCGATTTGGGGGCGGATCTGTGTCGCCCAGACATGGATCAGGATGCCGAGGCCGAATATCCGCCGCTGCGCATGACCGACGCTCAGGTGGAGCGGCTGGAGGCCGAGATCGACGAAATGAACGGGCGGTTGGAGCCGTTGCGGTCGTTCATCCTGCCGGGCGGGTCGGCGCTGGCCGCGCATCTGCATCTGTGCCGGACGGTGTCCCGCCGCGCCGAGCGCAACGCGGTGGAGCTTGCGACGATGGAAGCGGTGAACCCGGCGGCGGTGAAGTACCTCAACCGGCTGTCGGACTGGTTCTTTGTCGCGGCGCGGATTGCGAATGATGACGGGCGCGGGGACGTGCTGTGGGTGCCCGGGGCGAACCGGTGAGGGTGCGGCATTGGCTCCACGCTGGCGATCTTCCATTCGCCGAGTACTGCTGGGGTGAAACCCCACCCAACCCTTTAGGCGACCGCGATCACTTCAAGTTCGACGAGCCATGACGGATCGAGCGTTTGCACAACGATGGCGGTGGTTGGCACGCGTCTGAAACCGAGGGCGCGGACGCGGGCGTTCTGGTTCTTTTCGGCGTATTCGGCTTTGCCGAGATAGCTGGTGACGCGGGCGATGTTATCGACCGTCATTTCGGCCGTTGCGAGAATGCAGCGGATGTTGTCCCAGATCAGCTCAAGCTGCGCGTCGAGGCAGGCGGGGGCCGATCCGTCGGCGGCCAGCCCCATGGTGCCGCTGACGAAGACCTGGCGGGTTGCACCCTCGACCGCCACGGCGTGCACGTAGTCGCCCGAGGCGCGATAGATCCCACGCTCGGGATTGATATAGGTCATCTGCATTCTGAATATCCTTTCGTCTCAATGTGCTATCATCGAACAAAAGAGCATTGAATCCGGAGGTGTTGGAATGAACGAAGAACCGAAGAGCATTCGGCCGACGCCCAGAGCGACCCGTGGTCTGGACGGGCTGGACCGAAAGATCTTAGGCGCGTTGCTGGAAAACGGGCGTGAAACCTTCGCCCGAATCGGGGCTGCGGTCGGTCTGTCGGCACCTGCGGTGCATGACCGGGTTCGGCGGCTGACCGAGTCGGGGGTATTGCGAGGCACGACCGCGAGGGTTGACGGGGCGAAGGCGGGCAAACCGTTTCTGGCGTTTGTGCATGTCGAGACGGATGGCTGGGGCAAGGGCGAGCGGATGATGTCGCTGCGGGAGTTCCCGGAAATTGAGGAGTTTCATTCGGTTGCGGGCGATACTTGCGTCATCATCAAGGCGCGCGCTGCGAATGCCGAGGCGCTGGAGGCGCTGCTGATGCAGATCTATGCGCTGCCCGGGGTGCGGGCGACGAAGACTTACGTCGTGCTGTCCACCTACCTGGAGCGGGGCGTGCAGGCGGAGGTGACCGGCGAGTGGCCGCGGGTCGAGCCGCCGCTTAGGGCTTAGGCTCCCATAGCTCGATGGAGTTACCCTCGGGGTCGGTAAGCCACGCGAAGCGACCGTTGGGGTAGTCTTCGTCCGCGCGTTTGACGGCGATGCCAGCGGCTTCGAGTTGGGCGATCATTGCGTCGAGGTCGCGGACGCGGAAGTTCACGCGGAACCCGAGGGACGTGCCGCTGACCGGATCTTCCACGCTGGGAAAGGGCGTGAAGACTGTGACCCCCGCCTCGGTCGTCCACGGCGGTGTGTCGTAGTCGGTTGGGACCGGGTCGATGCCCAGATTGTCGCGATACCAGGCCGCCAGCCCGGCCACATCCTTTGCGGCGAAGAACAGGCCGCCGATTCCCGTGACTTTTTCCATGCTCAACTCCAAATCCGAAACATTGAGTAAAGTTTGGCACAACTTTCTGGCTTAGCGCCCTGAAAATTGGGCGCGCATCCAAATCCTGCCGCCATTGTCGGCAAGGTTGCGCGGCATGAGCAGTCTGCCAAGTCCCGAGACGTTCCAGCTTCCGGATCGGCCGGAGTTGCCGTACGACCACCGCCTCGCGCCGCTGGTGGCAGAGGCGTATCAGGTCATGGCCGCGCCGCATCCGTTTTGCCATGGGCTATACCGGGCATGCTCGTTGTCGCCGCGCGTGGAGGCGGGGTTTTTTGAGGTAGAGCAGCGGGAGGTTTCAGCTGAGTTTCTGCGGGAGTGGTATCGCGGCACGCATAGCGATGAGTTGACTCCTGAGGTCATGAGCTGGCTGCTGCCGCGCATTCTGGAGCTATTGGCTCTAGGCCAGACGGACCTGTTTCCATACCTTGAGGACGCCTTCCAACGGCTTGATTTGACGGACTTTCCCGCAAGCTGGTCGCCGCGGGCGGTGGACGTGTTTCAGCGATTTGCACGGGCGCAGTTTCGGCGGATGGTATTGGAGGATGCGTCGGAGCTGGATGCTTTGATTGCGATGTTTGCGAACTCTGGCTTGGGCGCTGCGCCGTTTCTGGAGGTGCTGTGGGGGCTGCCGGTCGATGCGCTCGCCCGCGTGATGTTCGAGGCGTTCTGCCGGGACGAGGCGGTTGGGCTGGTGCAGACGCCGCTGTGGACGCGGCAGAGTGATCGGACGCGGACTTGGGCGTGGTACTTGTCGCCCGACATGGCGGAGCGCATGGCCGAGGCGGCGACGCGGGGCGATGAAACGGCGGGCGCTGTCGCGGATTTGATCGAGCGGACGCTGATCGGGCCGGGTCACACCGTTTGAGGCCCGAGCTTTTCGGTGTACCTTTCAACCTAATTGTTGAGAGAGGGTTCGATGCTTGCACGTGTTTCGCAAGGTTATACGCGCGCCGAGTACATCTCGGACGCGGTCATCCACATCGCGGGGATTGCGCTGGCGCTGGTTGGGGCGACGATCCTTGTGACGCTGTCGGCGATCTGGGTGGGGGATGCGTCGCTGACGACGGCGATGACGGTTTACGCGGTGACGCTGGTGGCAATGCTGGTGTGTTCGGCGCTGTACAACATGATCACGCGGCCGTCCTGGAACGACGTGCTGCGGCGGATCGATCAATCGGCGATTTACCTCAAGATTGCAGGGACCTACACGCCGTTCATCGTGCTAACCGGCGCGTCCGCCGGGTGGTTCCTCGCGGCGATCTGGGGGCTCGCGCTGTCGGGCGCGTCGATGATCATCTTCGCGCGCGGGCGCGTGCGGGTGGCGTCGATCATCCTCTACCTTGCTATCGGCTGGGCCGGGCTCTTGGGCGGCGCGGAATTTCTGGGTGACCTGTCGACAGCGGGCCTTGTGCTCGTGATCGTGGGCGGGAGCCTTTATACGGCGGGCGTCGGGTTTCTGCTGTGGGAGCGACTGCCGTTCCACAACACGATCTGGCATGTGTTTGTTCTGGCGGCGACGGCGGTGCTGTATGCCGCGCTGATTGTGGAGCTTGTGAAGCGGGCCTCGCTGGCGATGGGCGTGCCGGGGTGAACCCCGGCCTACCGCCGTTGCAGCGCTTTTCCACGTAACGCGGCGTTTCAAGACGGTCCCGCGTCGATTTTTCACTGTCGTCACCGTTTAGCCCGCGATACACCGCGCAATAATTGGAGGCACGCGCAGGCGGGCCGCAGCGCTATGGGAGTGGTTGCAAATGAAAGTCCTCGTGCCGGTGAAGCGCGTGATCGACTATAACGTGAAGGTCCGCGTGAAGGCGGATGGATCGGGTGTCGATCTGGCGAACGTTAAGATGTCGATGAACCCGTTTGACGAGATCGCCGTGGAAGAGGCGATCCGCTTGAAGGAAGCGGGCAAGGCCGATGAAATCGTTGCCGTTTCCATTGGGGTGAAGCAGTCGCAGGAAACCCTGCGGACAGCCCTTGCGATGGGTGCGGACCGCGCCATTCTGATCGTCGCCGCCGACGACGTGCACACAGATATCGAGCCGCTCGCTGTCGCCAAGCTGCTGAAGGCTGTGATCGACGAAGAGCAGCCGGGCCTCGTGCTGGCCGGGAAGCAGGCGATCTACAACGACATGAACGCGACCGGGCAGATGCTGGGTGCGCTGACGGGTTGGGCTCAGGCGACGTTTGCCTCGGGGCTGGAGATCGATGGCGACACCGCGAACGTTACCCGCGAGGTCGATGGCGGTTTGCAGACGATCAAGGTCAAGATGCCCGCGATTGTCACCGTGGACCTGCGCCTGAACGAGCCACGCTATGCCTCGTTGCCGAATATCATGAAAGCCAAGAAGAAGCCGCTGGATGAGAAAACCCCGGCGGATTACGGCGTTGACGTCACGCCGCGGCTTGAGATCGTGAAGACGGAAGAGCCGGAGGCCCGGAAAGCGGGCGTTATGGTGGGCTCGGTTGATGAGCTTGTGGCGAAACTCAAAGATGAAGCGGGGGTGATCTGATGGCTGTTCTACTGCTGGCAGAGGTCTCGGACGGTGAGCTCAATGTAGACGCCACCGGTAAAGCGGTGACGGCGGTGGCTGCGCTTGGCGATGTGACTGTGCTGTGCGCGGGCGCTAAGGCGGCTGCGGCTGGCGAGGCCGCATCGAAGATCAGCGGTGTGGCGAAGGTCCTGGTTGCCGAAGACGCGTCCCTGACACGTCAAATGGCTGAGCCGACGGCGGCGCTGATTGCCTCACTCGCCGATGGGTATGATCACATCGTGGCGCCCGCGACGACGGACGCCAAGAACATTCTGCCCCGCGTTGCGGCGCTGCTGGATGTGATGGTGATCTCGGACATCTCGGGCGTCGTGGACGCCGACACGTTTGAGCGTCCGATCTATGCGGGGAACGCGATCCAGACCGTGAAATCGTCGGACGCCAAGAAGGTCGTGTCGATCCGGACCGCAGCGTTTGATGCGGCGGGCGATGGCGGCTCTGCTGCGGTCGAGACTGTGAGTGCGGCGGACAATCCGGGCCTGTCGGAGTGGGTTGAGGACAAGGTTGCCGAGAGCGACCGGCCTGAACTGACGTCTGCCGGGATCGTGGTTTCGGGCGGGCGTGGTGTCGGCTCGGAAGAGGACTTTGCCCTGATCGAGAGCCTTGCCGACAAGTTGGGCGCCGCCATCGGCGCATCGCGGGCGGCCGTGGATTCGGGCTATGCCCCGAATGACTGGCAGGTTGGGCAGACCGGGAAGGTTGTGGCGCCGGATCTGTATGTCGCTGTCGGCATCTC
>JBCCXY010000133.1:0-10399 GCA_039190895.1 Pseudomonadota bacterium
CCCATCCCGGTCTGCTGCAGCCGGATTTGCAACGCGTCAAACGCCGCAAACAACAGCGCGCCCAGCAGCGCCTTCCCCGGTCGCCACGCGCCAAAGACGACAAGCGCAATACAGATCCAGCCGCGCCCGTTCACCATCTCAAAGAAAAAGCTGTCGAAGGCCGACATCGTCAGAAACGCCCCGCCCACGGCCATCAACCCCGACCCCACAATCACCGCCCCCATCCGCAGCGTCGTCACCGAGAGCCCCTGAGCCTCCACCGACGCCGGGTTCTCCCCCGCCGCGCGCAGGGCCAGCCCAAGCGGCGTCCGGTACAGCACGAAGGCGGTGACGCCGACGACGATGAAGGCGAGATACGTCAACGGCGTCTGGTTGAAGAACGCCTGCCCGACGATGGGGATCTGCGACAGCAGCGGGACTTCCACCGGCTGAAACGGCGTGATGCGCGGCGGGCTCGACACCTCGGGCAGGGCCAGCCGATACGCGAAATAGGCTGCCGAAGTCGCCAACAGCGTCACCCCGAGGCCCACGACATGCTGCGACAACCCAAACGGCACGGTCAGCGTCGCGTGCAGCAGCCCGAACAGCATCCCAGCCGCCAGAGCCACACCCACGCCGACCCACAGCCCGGTCCCCGCATAAACCGCCATCCACCCGGACAGCGCGCCCACCACCATGATCCCCTCGATCCCGAGGTTCAGCACACCCGCGCGCTCACAGATCAGCTCACCCATCGTCGCAAAGATCAGCGGCGACGCGATCCGAACCGCCGCGGCCCAGAAGCTTGCCGAGAGGAGGATCTCAACGATATCCATCAGCCCCTCACGATCCGGAACCGGGTGAGCAGGATCGCAAACACCATGAACAACAGCGCCGTCGCCAGCAGAATGTCGGCGATATAGGTCGGCACTCCCGCGGCGCGGCTCATGCTATCCGCGCCCACAAAGACGCCCGCCACGAAGATCGCCGAGACCACGACGCCAATCGGATGCAACAGCGCCAGCATCGCCACGATGATGCCGGTGTACCCAAACCCCGGGCTGAGATCGAGCGTCAGGGACCCCTTCAGCCCCGCCACCTCCGAGAACCCCGCCAGCGCCGCTAGCCCGCCCGACAGAAGGGCCGTCTTCACCAGCACCACGTTCACAGGGATCCCCGCAAACCGCGCCGCACGCGGGTTCTGCCCGACAGCGCGGATCTCGTACCCCAGCGTCGTCCGCGTCTCGATCACCCAGACCACCACCGCGCAGATCAGCGCCAGCGCGAAGCCCCAGTGCAGCCGCAGCCCCTCCACGATCCGGGGCAGCCGCGCGTCCGGGTCCAGCCGAGGCGACTTCGGCCACCCCATCCCCATCGGGTCCTTCAGCGGCCCGTCCAGCAGCATGGAAATGAACAGCAGCATGATGAAGTTCAGCAGCAGCGTCGTCACGACCTCATCCACGCCAAACCGCGTCTTCAGGATCACTGGCCCCAAAAGGATCAGCGCACCCCCCAGCATCGCCGCCAGCCCAACCAGCAACAGCGGCTGCGGTCCGGGTAACCCCAGCGCCGACGTCCCGAAGATCACGGTCACCAGCGCGCCCATGTAAAGCTGCGCCTCCGCCCCGATGTTCCACAGCTTCGCGCGGAAGGCGACCGCCACGGCGAGGCCCGTGAAGATCAGCGGCGTCGCCCGGTTCAGCGTCTCCAGCAGCGCAAACTGCGACCCCGCCGCGCCCTTCAGGATCAGCCCCAGCGTTGCGAAAGGGTTGGCACCGGCCATCAACGCCAGCAGCGACGCCACGACAACCGACAAGCCCAACGCCACCGCCGGAAAGCCCAGTGAGCGGGCGATGGTGGGGTTGGCGACCGGCTCAAGCCGCATGGTCGAACCCTTCGCCCGCCATCCACCGCCCAAGCTCCTGCGCGGTGACGGACCCCCGGGGGAACTCCGGCGACAAACGCCCGTCTGACATCACGCGGATCACGTCCGCCAGACCGAGTATCTCGTCCAAATCCTCCGAAATCAGCAGGATCGCCGCCCCCGCGTCCCGCGCCGCAATCAGCCGCTCCTGCACGTAAGTGACCGCCCCGATGTCCAGCCCCCGCACCGGCTGGTTCGCCAGAATGATGCGCGGCTCGGACTCCAGCGCGCGGCCCAGGATCAACTTCTGCATGTTCCCGCCCGATAGCAGCCGAATGCGCGTGTCCGGGCCGGGGCAGCGCACGTCGTAGCGCTCAATCACCTGCCGCGCGAAGGCCTCCGCCGCCGACCAGCGCATCCACCCTGCGCGGCTCAGTTCGGGGTCGCGGTAGGTCTCCAGAATCGCATTCTCGGTCAGTGAGAAATCCGCGATGCTCCCCGTGCTGTGCCGATCCTCCGGGATGCGCCCGATATCTGCCGCCAGAGCCGCGCGCGGCGTCCACGGCGGCGCCACTTCGTTCCCCAGCCGCATTTCCCCGCTGTCGGGCCGCACCTCCCCCGACAACAACTCCGCCAGCGCACCCTGACCGTTCCCCGACACACCGGCGAGCCCTAAAATCTGCCCTGCCCGCAGATCCAGATCGATCCCGCGCAGCCCCGTCCGGTGCCCCGGCGGATGGACCGAGACCCCCCGAAGGCTCAGCAGGGTCGCCCCCGGCGTCGCCTCAGACGGCACCGGTTGCGCGATTTCGGCGCCCACCATCAGCTCCGCCAGCGCTTGCGGAGACGTCTCCGCCGTCCGCCTCTCGCCCACCAGCTTGCCATGCCGCAGCACCAGCACGCGGTTCGAGATCGCCATGACCTCATGCAGCTTGTGCGAGATGAATATGACCGACAGCCCCTGATCCACCGCCTTCCGCAGCGTCGCGAACAGCGCGTCCGATTCCTGCGGGGTCAGCACAGCGGTCGGCTCATCCAGGATCAGGATCCGCGCATCACGATACAGCGCCTTCAGGATCTCCACCCGCTGCCGCTCGCCCACCGACAGCCGCGCCACCTTCGCGCCGGTATCGACCGCCAGCCCAAAATCCTCCGCCAGCCTCCGCACCCGCGCCTCAGCCGCCTTCCGCCCGCGCCCCAGCGACCAAAGCGACGCCGTCCCAAGGAGGATATTGTCCAGAACCGTCAAGTTTCCGGCGAGCGTGAAATGCTGGTGCACCATGCCCACGCCCGCCTCCAGAGCCGCGCCGGTGGCGCCAGAGGGCAGGGGGCTCCCAAACACCTCCACGCTGCCCTCGTCAGCCGTGTAGTGGCCGAAGAGGATGTTCATCAGCGTGGTCTTGCCCGCCCCATTCTCCCCCAGAAGTGCCACCACCTCGCCCTTGCGCAGCGACAGGCTGATCGCGTCATTTGCCGTCTGTCGGCCAAAGCGCTTGGTGATATTGTCGAGGCGCAGGACAACCTCCCGCGCCTCGGGCATGGGGGTCATCAGGAGGACACGGGCTCGGAGTCGTCCACCTCCACCACAAAGTTGCCCGCCCTGATAGCCGCCTCACGCTCCGCGACCAGCGCCATGGCGTCCTCGGGCACCTTGCCCTCGAACGTGCCCAGCGGCGCCAGCGAGCATCCGCCTTCCTTCATGTACGAATAGATCCCGTAATTCGCAGCGGTGAAGCTGCCATCGGCGACAGCAGCCAGCGCCGCCTGCATCGTCGGCTCAAAGTGCCAAAGCGCTGAGGCAACAACCGTGTCCGGGTAATCCGCCTGCGTGTCGATCACGTTGCCGATCGCCAGCACGCCCCGTTCCTGCGCCGCGTCCGAGACGCCGAAGCGCTCGGCATACATCATGTCCGCGCCGTTTTCGATCATCGCGAAAGCCGTCTCTTTTGCCTTCGGCGGATCGAACCACGAGCCGATGAACGACACCTGGAACGTGGCGTCCGATTTCATCTCCCGCACCCCGGCCATGAAGGCATGCATCAGCCGGTTCACCTCGGGGATCGGGAAGCCTCCCACCATGCCGACATTCCCAGCTTCACTCATGGAACCTGCAATGATCCCAGTTAGATACGCGGCGTCCTGAATGTAATTGTCGAAGACGGCCAGGTTCGGATACGCTGGGTCCTCAAGGAAGGACGAGCCCAACAGGAACGCCGTGTCCGGGTAGTCGAGCACAACCTCTCGCGCCTCGGCCTCGACGCCGAAAATCTCGCCCACGATCAGCTTGGCCCCGCCCTCGGCATACTCCCGCATCACGCGGGTGTAGTCGGTGTTGGCCGTGTTCTCGGTGAACGTATAGGTGATCTGACCGGCGGCCTTCGCGGCCTCTGCCGCGATGTGGATGCGGCTGACCCACTGTTGTTCGACGGGCACCGTATAGATCCCCGCCACGCTGATCGGATCCTGCGCCAACAGCCGCGTCGGCAGCGTCGCCGCACCCGCTGCAGCGCCTGCGCCGACCAGCAGGCCCCGACGACCGATCCGTGAGTGAAACAATCCAGTGCGCGTCATGATAAGCCCCCTCGCCACAGTTGGTGTTGGGGCGAGACTAGCAAGTCCCCCGGGCAGCGCAACGTGGCGGCGTCCGAAACTTCGGCACATGCCTTCGGATTGGGCAATTCACGGACCCGCCGCCTTCAAGCGAAGCCGCTTGACGTTTTGCCACAGTCGGCCTTAGCTGTCCGCGATGGTTCTCAACGGCCCCGGCCCGCGAGATGAAATGGGAACGCGGTGCGGTGCCGCCCAATGGCGCCAAGTCCGTGACTGCCCCCGCAACTGTAGGCGGAGAGCGACCCCGTAGTGACCACTGGACCGCCCTGAACCGGGCCGTCTGGGAAGGTTCGGGGAAGCAGCGACCCGCAAGTCAGGAGACCTGCCATCATCTGTATCAACTGAACCGGGCGGGGTGTCCCGGATGGAGAAGTCAATGTTCGAAGCGCGCGCCGCTGACAGGCATCAGGATTCTGCCGTGCCCCCGTCCCAACGGAGGCTGCGATGGCAGGACACGTCACGCCAAAGCGCAGGCTAGCGCCTGAGATGCCGCCGATCACAGCGAGCCGCACGTGGTGGTGGCCGCTCACGATCGCGCAAGCTCAGGCCGAGCGATAAGGAGACCCCCATGCTTCTCGAACGCACCATAGCCCAACTCAACGTCGGCGATCTTCCTCCGGATTTGGCGCTGGAAATGGGGCATCTTGGCTATTTGCAATGGCTTGGGGGTCTGCCGCCTGACGCCAGCTATCGGGCAGAAGCGATGCGCGCCCGCGGGCTCGCCCGTCCTTTTCTGTTCACCTCTCCCGCGCTCGCGGTGTTCTGTGACCTGCTGGTTGCCTCGATTGAGACGCCGCTGACCCCGTTGACCCTGCAGTTGCCCTCCAAAACCCGCCGCGGCGGGGCAGGGGCACGGGCGGGCCGTAATGTCCTCTAGCGGATGAAGGCGTTCCCGCCCGAACGGATCGTCTGCCTGACCGAAGAAACCGTCGAAACCCTGTATCTGCTGGGCGAGCAAGACCGCATCGTCGGCGTCTCCGGCTACGCCGTCCGCCCGCCGCAGGTCCGCCGTGAGAAACCCCGCGTTTCGGCGTTTACCTCCGCCGACATCCCCAAAATCCTCGCGCTGTCGCCGGACCTCGTCCTCACCTTCTCCGACCTCCAGGCCGACATCGCCGCCGAACTCATCCGCGCCGGCATCACCGTCACCGCCTACAACCAGCGCGATATCGAGGGCATCCTCGCCATGATCCGCCACCTGGGCGCCACCGTCGGCCAACCCGACCGCGCCGCCCACCTCGCCGACGAGTACGCGCAGCGGCTGTCGGACATCGCGGCGCAGACCCGGGGCGATCGCCCCCGGGTCTACTTCGAAGAATGGGACGACCCGATGATCTCGGGCATCAAATGGGTCTCCGAACTCATCCACATCGCGGGCGGCACCGACATCTTCCCTGCTTTCGCTGACGAACCCGCCGCCGCCCAGCGCATCGTCACATCCGATCAGGTCATCTCCGCCGCCCCCGACATCATCCTCGCCTCATGGTGCGGCAAGAAAGTCCGCCCCGAGAAAATCGCCTCCCGCCCCGGCTGGCAGGCCATCCCCGCCGTCCGCGACAACCGCATCGCCGAGATCAAGTCCCCGCTCATCCTCCAACCCGGCCCCGCAGCCCTCACCGACGGCCTCGACGCCATCCGCGACGCCCTCGACCATGCGTAATGCACGGGGGCGGTGGGCAGATTGCCCACCCTACACCCGGCTCAGACCCTCCCACACGTCGACAATAACCTCCGGCGCCATCATCACGTCGGCCCGCGTCGTATCGAATTGCCCCACCTGAAACCGGATCACCTTCCGCCCCCCAAACGCCCCCTGCGTCACGTAAATCCGCCCGTCATCGTTCAGCGCATCCACCAGCGCCTGCTGCGCATTATCGTCGCCGGGGCAGCGGAAGCTGAACAGGCTCAGGATCGGCTCCGTCACGATCTCGAACCCCTCCAGCGCCCGGATCGCCTCACACGCCTCCTCCGCCCAGGCCACATGATTGCGCAACCGCTCTCGCAGCCCCTCCAACCCGTAGGACCGGATCAGAAACCACAGCTTCAGCGCCCGGAACCGGCGCCCGAGCGGAATGGTCCACTCCGAGTAATTCGTCACCGCTTCCCCGGTGGTCCGCAGATACTCTGGCTCAATCTTCAGCGTGTTCAACTGCGCCACCGGATCGCGCAGAAACTGGACCGAGCAATCAAACTGCGCCCCCAGCCACTTGTGCGGATTGAACACTAAGGAATCGAACCGCTCGGCTCCCGCCCAGAAAACCTCTCGAAACTCCGGACAGATCATCGCCGACCCGGCCCAGGCCGCGTCCAGATGAGAATACAAATCCTCTGCCTCCGCGATCCGGGCCACTGCCTCTAGATCATCCGACGCCCCAATCCCGGTTCCCCCAACCGCCGCAATCACGCCCGCAGGCACATGCCCGGCCGCCCGATCCTCCGCAATCGCCGCCCGCAACGCCTCCGGCACCATCCCATAATGCGCCCCCGCGACCGGGATCTTCACGAGGTTCGCCTGCCCAATCCCGGCCACCCAGACCGCCCGGTCAATCGACGAATGCACCTGTTCCGAGCAATAAATCCGCAGCGCCCCCTTGCCCGATAATCCGTCGCGGTTGCCCGTGAACCCGGTCGCCCGCTCCCGCATCGTCAGCACCGCCGACAGCGTCGCGGAAGAGGCGCTGTCCTGAATCACCCCCGACATCCCATCCGGCAAACCCATGGCCTGCCGCAGCCAGTCCACCATGACCGCCTCGACCTCCGTCGCGGCGGGGGAGGTCTGCCACAGCATGCACTGCGCCGCCATTGTGGTGACCAGCATGTCGGCAAGCATCGACGGTGGCGCCGCATTCGCCGGAAAATAGGCAAAGAACCTCGGATGCTGCCAATGCGTCATCCCCGGCAACACGATCCGCTCGAAATCGGCAAAGATCGCGGCCATGTCCTCACCCGCTTCGGGCGGCGCGGCGGCAATCTGCGCGGCCACCTCTCCGGGCCGGGTCTGCGCCCGCACGGGCCGATCCCCCAGCGTCTTGTGATACCCCGCCGACCATTCTGCCAGCTTCGCGCCCCACCGCGCGAACTCATCCCAGTCCATAACCGCCCCACATTGCCCAATCCCGGCCACCATGCCAGACAAACAGAAAGAAGCACCCCCAGCCCCTTCATCTTGGGCGAAATACTCCGGGGGGTGTGGGGGGCTGGCCCCCCACGACACCGGTGGGCACCATGCAAGACCTCCGAGACCTCGAATGCCTGATCGCCCTCGCGCGGCACCAACACTTCGCCCGCGCGGCCGAGGCCTGCGGCCTCTCGCAACCCGCCTTCTCCATGCGTATCAAAGCGCTGGAAGACCGCCTGAACACCCGCATCGTCAAACGCGGCAACCGGTTTGAGGGCCTGACCCCCGAAGGCGAAGTCGTCCTCACTCACGCCAAGTCCATCACCAGCCAGGTCCGCGCGATGAAGGAACAGCTCGGCGCCAACGCAGGCGAAATCGCGGGCTCGCTGACCCTCGGCGTCATCCCAACTGCGGGTGCCTACGCCTCGCAAATCGCGGCGCGGCTGTACAAGCGGCACCCACGTATCCGCCTGCGTATCGAAACCGTCACGTCGCTCGCCATCCTGCAGGGTCTTGATGACCGCCGCTTTGATGCCGGGGTGACCTATACCGAGGGCGTCTCCGAAGACCTCCTCGACGTCATTTCCCTCTACGACGAACGCTATGTCCTGCTCGTCCCCGACAGCCTCGATCCCGGCGGCGACACGATCACGTGGGAGGCCGCCGGCGCGCTGCCCCTCATGCTTCTTGAACCCGACATGCAGAACCGCCGGATCATTGACAAAGCGTTCCGGGATATCGGCATAAGCCCGAGGATTGTCACGGAATCCAACGGCTTCGTGCCCGCCATGTTCATGGCTTCCCGCGGCGTTGGCGCAACCGTGATCCCCGAGGTCCTTGCCACCGCGCTCGGCACAGTCAGGAACACCCGCATGCTGCGTCTTGTGGACCCGGAAATCGAAAAGTCCATCTGCTTCGTCGCCAGAGGGCAGGGCGCCCGCACCCCCGCCGTCGCCGCCCTCGCCGAACTCCTGTCCAGCGAAAGTTGAACCGGGGCGGTGGGCAGATTGCCCACCCTACCCATAGCTGGCAGGCCTCGAAGCCACCGGTAGGGTGGGCAATCTGCCCACCGTGGTCTTCCACGCCGTCGCCCATCATCGAGATATGGGCTTTCGCCTTCTTCGCCGTACTTGCAGTCTTGACACGGTTTGCTGGCGATTGGCGTCGGGCTTATCGTGCTCGCCCTTTTTGTCGCATGACCCAGCGGAGATCAGATGATGGATCCAGTTAAGCTCTCTGAGAAGATGCATGAAAAACTGACGCCCGGCGCGCGTCAGATCAAACTGGCACGCTTGATTACGGACGTCGTTGATGACGACGTCATCCGGGACTCCGCTGTTTGGGACCGGCTTGTCTGGGTCGATACGCGAGAAGATGACTTCAGCATGACCGTGATTGATGAGGCGATTGCACTTCTGATTGAGAGGGATGACGTGCAAGCCTATGGAAACACCCTGAATTGGCGATACTCCGAGGTTCGGAGGCGGTCGGGAGAGCAATAGGGAAACACTATCGCTCAATCCAATCATGCGATTTGACGATTGGTCTTGCCGAATGCAACGATCCCTGAGCACACTGCGGTATGCCAATGAGGGAGAAGCATGGCGCTCGACGACCAGAAAGGCATTTGGAAGGGCAAGGGGGGCCGCAAGGGGCGGCATGTACCCAAGGGCCGCCAAACCACCGACGAGGCTCTGGCCGAAGTTCGCGCGCTTCTGGGTGATCGCCCGCGCCGCCGCGACTTGCTGATCGAGTTTCTCCACCTCATCCAGGACGCTCACGGACACCTGTCCGCCGCGCACATCGCGGCCCTTGCGGAAGAGATGCGCCTCGCACAGGCCGAGGTCTATGAGGTCGCCACTTTCTACGCCCATTTCGACGTCATCCGCGATGGCGAGACGCCGCCGCCCGCGCTGACCATCCGCGTCTGCGACTCGCTCTCGTGCGAACTGGCGGGCGCGCAAAGCCTCAAGACCGCACTTGAACAGGGCCTCGACCCCTCCGAAGTTCGCGTCCTCCGCGCTCCTTGTATGGGCCGCTGTGACACGGCCCCGGTGCTGGAGCTTGGCCACCACCACATCGACCACGCAACGCCTGAAAAGGTCGACGCGGCCATCGCCGCAGGGCACACCCACGCCGACATTCCCGCTTATGAGGGCCTGGACGCCTACCGCGCCACGGGCGGGTACAAGGCGCTGGCCGATCTGCGGACCAACGGGGACTGGGAGCAGGTGCAGGAGAAGATCCTCGAAAGCGGCCTCCGCGGCCTGGGCGGGGCAGGGTTCCCATCTGGCAAGAAGTGGGGCTTCGTCCGCGCCAACCCCGGTCCCCGCTACCTCGCCGTGAACGGGGACGAAGGCGAGCCGGGGACGTTCAAGGACCGCTACTACCTCGAACGCACGCCGCACGTGTTCCTTGAAGGCATGCTGATCGCCGCATGGGCCGTTGAGGCCGAGAAATGCTTTATCTACATGCGCGACGAATACCCCGCCGTGCTGGAAACCCTGCATTGGGAGATCGCCAATCTCGAAGCCGCCGGGATCGTGTCCGAGGGCTACATCGACCTGCGCCGTGGTGCGGGCGCCTATATCTGCGGCGAAGAGAGCGCGATGATCGAGTCGATTGAGGGCAAGCGCGGCCTCCCCCGCCACCGCCCGCCGTTCGTGGCGCAGGTTGGCATCTTCAACCGCCCCACGCTCGTCCACAATATCGAGACGCTGTACTGGGTCTCAAAGATCTGCCGCGAGGGGCCAGAGTGCCTCAACTCAACCGAAAAGAATGGGCGGAAGGGCTTGCGCAGCTATTCCGTCTCAGGCCGTGTCAAATCG
>JBCCXY010000134.1:0-10341 GCA_039190895.1 Pseudomonadota bacterium
AAGCAAAAACACCGCGCCAGCGCTTGAGACTCTTGCGGTCTCCACGCTGTCGCTCAACACTGTAACCCATCCGGAAGATTCCAGATCAAACCGGCCCTAATGGCGGGGGAAGGTCAGCACCCATAAAAACGAAACGCTTCATCATATGCAGCGGATTCAAAACATCTTCTGCAACATTTGGGGCGAAGCGGTTTGGCAAATCGTTGATGCGAGCAAGTCGCCAACGAAATTCATTATCTCAGATCACCCGGTTGTTGCCTACAATCGAGAGTGCTTCCCTGCATCAAAATGGTGCTCCGGCTTCAACGACCCTGATATTCGGATGGCCGCCACCCATACCTACTTTCCGCTATCGCCGGACAAGTTACTTGTCCTTTCGAACCTAGCGTGGGTGCGCGATCCGTTTCAGAACCCGCTAAAGCTCAGGCCGAACCCCAAGTTTTTTCGGGAAGCGGCCTTGTTCAACATGATGGATATCCAACACCATAGGTACTTTTCGGAAGAAGAAGTCGTCGAAACAAACTACATCACCAAGAAAAGCGCATTCAGGTACATAGCTGCTCCAAAGAAAGAGTGGCTTTTTCCTGAAAAGCGGCTTCGTTCGACGCACTGGCGCAAGCTCGGCGACGGCTACTTGTTTATGCCGGACCCACGCCACATTCATGGAGGAGGCACAACCTTCGTTGGTTTCGAGGGTGGGGGAAGCGATGGCTGGGACGCTTACGGGCGTAAGCCATGGCAAGACGGCTACGAAGACAAAAAACTCGAAGAACACGAGTGGAAGACAATGCAGAAGTTCAAAGCTGAGTGGGCAGTCGAGCACGGGACGGAATACCGAGGCGTCAAACTTGAACACGGCGACCGCGACATCAGATGGTCGATGGGCGACGAATACCATCAGTCCGAATGTGAGCGAGACAAGGATTATTTGAAATTGCCCGGCGAAAAGGCGCGCCGGCGGCGGCTGAAGCGGGACATCAGAGGTCTGAAGGACTAGAGTCGCTGTTTGCTTTCGGACACTCCAAAATGTGAAATCGCTTGGGCTTTAGCTTTGGACTCCCCAAGCAGCCGTTGTCGCACGGCAGGACTTCCAAGACTTGTTTTAGCATCACTGCGCGGAACCAAGGACCGCATGCGCTACCCGCGCATGCGTTCCGATTTGGGGTCGTACATTGGGGCCAGTGAGGCGGCGGCGGGGATGCGCTCCCCTGCGACTTCGATCTCGTAGGTGGCGCCTAGCACGTCGTCGGGGGTCTGGTCCTTTGCGGGGACGTAGCCCATGCCGATGGCGCCGCCGAGGGTGTGGCCGTAGTTGGCGGATGTGAGGTACGAGACGATCTTGCCGTCGCGGACCACCGCTTCGTTGTGGAAGAGGAAGCGGTCGGGGTCTTCCAGCTTGAACTGGAGCATGCGTTGTTCCAGCCCCGCCTCGCGTTTGCGGAGGACGGCGTCGCGGCCGATGAAGCTGGGTTTCGACTTGGTCTTCACCGCGAAGCCGAGGCCCGCTTCCAGCACGTGATCCTCATCCGTGATGTCGTGGCCGAAGTGGCGGAAGGCTTTCTCGATCCGCGCGCTGTCCATCGCGTGGAGGCCGACGGGCGTCGGGCCTGCCTCCATCAGCGTTTCATAGACGTGGCCGGCCATGTCGGAGGGGACGTAGATCTCCCACCCCAGCTCACCCACGTAGCTGATGCGGTGGGCGCGGGCGAGGGTCATGCCGATCTCGATCTCGCGCGCCGTGCCAAAGGGGTGGGCGGTGTCGGAGAAGTCGTCGGGGCTGACCTGGCCGAGGACGTCGCGGACCTTTGGGCCCATGAGCGCGAATACCGCCTCACCATTCGTGACGTTGGTGACGACGGCAAAGGCGTCGCCCACGTGGCGCTTGATCCAGGCCATGTCGCGCAGGACGGTGGCGGCGGGGGTGATGACGAGGAACGCGGTTTCGGACAGGCGGGTGACGGTGACGTCGGCCTCGATCCCGCCGCGGTCGTTGAGGAACTGGGTGTAGACGATCTTGCCCGCATCGACGTCGACGTTGTTGCCGCAGATGTTTTGCAGCACTGCGCAGGCGTCGCGGCCCTCGACCCGGAGTTTGCCGAAGGACGACAGGTCCATCACCCCGGCGCTTTCGCGGAGGGCGGTGTGTTCGGCCTTGTGGTTGTCGAACCAGTTCTGGCCTTTCCAGTCGTATTCGTAGGCGCGCGTCTGGCCCGGCTGAGCGAACCAGTTGGCGCGTTCCCACCCGGCGGTCACGCCGAAGACGGCGTTCTGGTCGTTCAGTTGCGCGTGGATCGGGCTTCGGCGGATGCCGCGTGCCGTCTCGGGCTGGCGGTGGGGGTAGTGGTCGGCGTAGAGGAGGCCGAGCGTTTCGCTAACGCGTTCCTTCAGGTAGCGGCGGTTGCGCTGGAAGGGGACGGCGCGTCGGATGTCGACGTCCCACAGGTCGAACGGCGGGGCGCCGTCTTCCATCCACTGGGCCAACGCCATGCCGGCGCCGCCGGACGAGACGATGCCGATGGAGTTGTACCCGGCGGCGACCCAATAGCCCTTCAGTTCGGGCGCTTCGCCCATGTAGTACATGTCATCGGGGGTGAAGCTTTCGGGGCCGTTGAAGAAGGTGTGGATGCCGGCGGTTTCGAACATCGGCATGCGGTGCATGGCGTGTTCGAGGATGGGGTTCGAAGTGCTCGAAGTCTTCGGGGAGCGAGTCGAATTCGAAGTCTTCCGAGATGCCGTTCATCCCCCATGGCTTGGCCTTGGGTTCGAAGGCTCCGAGGAGCATCTTGCCCGCGTCTTCCTTGTAATACGCGCATTCGTCGGGGACGCGGAGGACGGGGACGCGGGACAGGCCTTCGATCGGCTCGGTCAGGAGGTAGAAGTGCTCGCAGGCATGGAGCGGGAGGGTGACGCCGGAGCGGGAGGCAAGCTCCCTGCCCCACATGCCGCCACAGTTGACCACGATGTCGGCGGCGATGTGGCCGGATTCGCCGCCTTGCTCCCAGTTGACGCCGGTGACCTGTGTGCCGTTGTCGGTGACGCCGGTAACCTTGACGCCTTCGTGGATCTTCGCGCCGTTCATCCGGGCGCCCTTGGCGAGCGCTTGGGCGATGTTGGCGGGGTCGCATTGGCCGTCACCCGGCAGGTAGACGGCGCCAGTCATGTCGCCCACTTCGACATGGGGGTACATGGCTTTGACTTCGTTGGGGCCGATCTCCTCGACCTCCACGTCCAATGCGCGGGCAAGCGTGGCCTGACGCAGGATCTCTTCGCGGCGGTGGTCGGTGAGGGCGAGCGTGATGGAGCCGGTGGTGCGCATGCCGGTGGCGACGCCGGTCTCACTCTCGAGGTCGACGTAGAGTTCGGCGGAGTATTTCGCGAGCTTCGTCAGGTTCTTGGAGTTCCGGAGTTGCCCGATGAGCCCTGCCGCGTGCCAGGTGGTGCCGCAGGTGAGCTGCTTTCGCTCCAGCAGGACGACGTCGGTCCAGCCGAGCTTGGCGAGGTGATAGGCGACGGAACAGCCAGAGACGCCGCCGCCAATGATGACCGCGCGGGCGTGGGTGGGAAGAGCCATGGGTCCGTCCTTTAGATACGTTGGAAACTGGGCGAAAAGCGAGGCGGCCCGTATGGGGCGATGAGCGTCACGCGCGGATCCTTTCGTTTTTCGGATCCCAGAACGGGCCATCACCAGCCACGGTCGCAGGCACGCGGTCGCCGAAGATATCAATCTCCACCACCGTGCCTTCCGTCGCCAGATCCGTCCGCAACATGCCGAGGGCCAGCGAGCGATCCACGCGGTAGCCGTAGCCGCCGCTCGTCACTTCGCCCACGATCTCACCATTCAGCCAGATCGACGCCATGTAGGGCGCGTCGGTGTCCTTTGCGTCCACGTTCAGCGTGACGAACGACTTCACCGGGCCGCTGGCCTTCTCGGCCTCCAGCGCGGGCTTGCCGGGGAAGTCCTTGGTCCAGTCGATGAACCGATCCAGGCCGGATTGCACCAGCGTGTAGTCGGTCGACAAATCGCCCTTCCACGCCCGATACGCCTTCTCCAGGCGCAGCGAATCCAGTGCCCACATCCCGAAGGGCTTGGCACCGGCGTTGGTCACCGCATCCCAGATTGCGGGGGCATCGTCGGGGGAGCAGTGGATCTCCCACCCCAGTTCACCGGCAAAGGACACCCGCAGAAGCGCGGCGGACTTGCCCGCCACGGTCGCGTCGAGATTGGCCGACAGCCACGGGCCGGACAGATCCGCATTGGTGAGCTGTGCGAGGATATCGCGCGACTTGGGACCCGTCAGAAGCAGGCACTCCACTTGATCGGTGTGGTCGGTCACGGTGATCCCCTCGGGCGCGCGGCGTGAAATCACCTCGGCGTCGTGCCATTGCGCGGTTGCGGCGGTGATCAGGCCGACTTCATTGTCGGAATGGACCATCACCGACATTTCGGTCACGACGCGCCCGCGTTCGTCCGGGAAGTAGGCGAGGCCGACGCGGCCCGGCTTGGGCAAGCGTGAGGCCGTCAGGCTGTTGACGAAGTCCTTCGCCCCCTCGCCTGTCACCTTGAAGCGCGAGAAGCCTGAGATGGCGATCACGCCCGCTTCGTCGCGCACCGCCTCGGCTTCGGCCTTCACGCGGGGGGCCCAGGGGCCGTTGCGATCCCAGCGGTAGGTCGCCTCTTCCGACGTATCGTCGCCCGGCTCGGCGAACCAGTTCGCCCGCTCCCACCCGTTGTAGTCGCCCATCTGCCCGCCCGCGGCGAGCAACCGGTCGTGCAGCGTCGATTTGCGACGATCCGGGGCGGCGGGCCAGCGGTGCCAGTGGAAGTGCATGGCGTACTCGTGGCCGTAAACCTCTTTTGCCTTTTCGATGCAGTATTCCTGATCGGTGTAGCCTGTGAAGCGGCGCGGATCGATGGCCCACATGTCCCATTCGGTGCTGCCTTCGACGATCCATTCGGCGAGCGTTTTGCCCGCCCCGCCTGACTGAGCAATTCCGAAAGTAAACACGCACGCCTCGAACGCATTCGGCACGCCGGGCATAGGGCCAACCAAAGGCAGCCCATCGGGCGCGTAGGGGATCGGGCCGTTGATGACCTTGGACAGTGGCGCCTCGGCCAAGAGCGGCACACGCTCCATCGCGTCGGTGATGTAGAACTCCAGCCGGTCGAGGTCGTCGGCGTAAAGCTGGAAGCTGAAATCCTCGGGGAACGGGTCGTCCGGCGTGATCCAGTGCGCCTTGCAGTTCCGCTCGTACGGGCCGAGGTTGAAGCCGTTCTTCTCCTGCCGCAGGTAGTACGAGATATCCACGTCCCGCAGAAGCGGCATCTTGTGCCCCTTCTCCTGCGTGTAGGCCTTCACCGGCTCGACTTCCTCGAACAGCATGTACTGGTGGCTCATCACCGCCATGGGGACGAGGCGCCCGCCATAGGGCAGGAACCACTCGCTGACCTTCTGGGCATAGTACCCGGCGGCGTTCACCACGTATTCGCAGCGTATGTCGCCTTTTTCGGTCTTGACGATCCACTCGTTCCCGTCGCGCTCCACGCCCGTGGCGGGGCAGAACCGTTCGATCTTGGCGCCCAGCGTCCGGGCGCCCTTGGCGTAGGCTTGCGTCAACTGCGCCGGGTCGATGTCGCCATCCGCCGGGTCGTAGAGGACGCCCTCAAGATCATGCGTCTCCATGAACGGATAGATCTCGACCGCCTCGTCCGGGGTCAGCATCTCAAGCTGCATGCCCTGGTTGGCGCCCATGTCGAGGGCGCGCTTGAACTCCATCATCCGTTCTTTGGAGTGCGCGAGCCGGATCGACCCCGTGACATGGTAGTTCATGGGGTAATCGACCTCGTCGCCGAGGCGGCGATACAGGTCGGTCGAATAGCGCTGCATGTTCATGACGGCCCAGGACGTCGAGAACGTCGGGCAGTTGCCAGCGGCATGCCAGGTGGAGCCTGCGGTGAGCTCGTTCTTTTCAAGCAGCACACAGTCGGTCCACCCCGCCTTGGCGAGGTGATAGAGCGCGGACGCGCCAACCGCGCCGCCACCGATGATGACGACGCGGGCCGTGGAAGGAAGTGCCATTAACTGAAGACCCTTGTAAGCGCGCCGTCTACGGCGTCGGTGATTGCATCGATTTGCTCGGCGTTGACGATCAGCGGCGGGCTGAAGCAGAGCGTGTTGTTGAACCCGGGGACCGAGCGGTTGGTGGCGCCAATGACGATCCCCTGCGCCATGCAGTCGGCCACGACGGCCTGCACCTGCTTCTCGGCCGCGGGTTCTTTCGTCGTCCGATCGGCGACGAGTTCCGCCCCGCAGAACAGTCCCTTGCCGCGCACGTCGCCGATGACGGCGTGCTTTTCGGCCAGCGTTTCCAGGTTGCCCACAAGCCGGGCGCCCATGGCCTTGGTGTTGTCGAGCAGACCCTCTTCCTCGATGATCGCCATGTTCTCAATCGCCGCTGCCGGGCCCGCTGTGCAGCCACCGAAGGTCGAGATGTCGCGGAAGTAGTCCAGCGGATCGTCGGGGTTCGCCTTGAACATGTCGAACACCTCTTCCGTGGTCACCATGCAGGCGATGGCGGCATAGCCTGAGGCGACGCCTTTCGCCATGGTCACGAAGTCAGGCTTCACGCCGTAGTTCTGATAGCCGAACCACTCCCCCGTCCGGCCCACGCCGCAGACGACCTCGTCGATATGGAGCAGGATGTCGTACTTTTTGCAGATCTCCTGCACCCGCTCCCAATAGCCCTCGGGCGGTGGGATCACACCGCCGCCCGCCGTCACCGGCTCCAGGCACAGGCCGCCGACCGTGTCGGGGCCTTCGCGCAGGATGACCTCTTCAATGGCATTGGCCGCGCGTTCCCCGTAGTTCTCCACGTCCCACTGCGCGCGGTACTCCAGACAGTGCGGCACCGGCACGAACCCCGGCGTGAACGGCCCGTATAGAGCATTCCGCTGCTCTTGCCCGCCTGCCGACAGGCAGGCGATGGTGGTGCCGTGGTAGTCGCGTTCGCGGTACAGGATCTTGTGCTTCTTGCCGCCATAGCGCTTGTGCGCGATCTGGCGGATCATCTTGAACGCCTTCTCGTTCGCCTCGGACCCCGAGTTGGTGTAGTACACCCGGCTCATCCCCGGCATCTTGTCGATCAGCATCTCGGCAAACCGCGCCCCGGGGACGGAACCCACGACGTTGCCGAAGAAGTTCATCTTCACCAGCTGGTCCCGCACCGCGTCGGCAATCCGCTCGCGTCCGTAGCCGACATTGACCGTCCAGACCCCGCCCGAGACGGCGTCGATATGCTCTTTCCCGGTGGCGTCCCAGACGAGCACACCCTTACCCTCCACGATGATGCGCGGGTCGGTGGACTCCAGCGATTTGTGCTGCATCAGGTGGTGCCACAGATGCGCCCGATCCGCTTCGATCACATGGGTCAGGTCATTCGGGTTTAGCTGAGTATTCATCGCGCGCACTCCTTTGTCGGACACACCGTCTTTTTCGCCACGTTAGGGCATGCAAATGGCCCCCGGCAACCGCCATTCCGCGACACGACACGCAATGGCCGCGACGTTTCGTAGCCCCTGTTTTTGCTGGCTGATCGTTGCTTCAATTTTTGAGACTGACATCGGCTTGCGCGGGAGGCATGATCGGGCGCAATGGCATCCGTCACACACAGCCTCAAGCGATGGATTCCCTCAGGATGGAACATCCTGCTTGTGCTGATCGCGCTGGCGGTGCTGCCGTTCGGCCTTGGATCGGTCGAGATCGGTCTGTCGCAGCAACACGAACGGCTGTTCCAGCCAGACGATCCGGTGACCGCCACGCTCGGGCTGGCGGCGCACATGGTCCTCGGTGCGATTATCACGGTTTTGGCGCCCTTGCAGATCATCGGCCCTGTGCGGCGGCGGGTGCCGTGGCTGCACCGCTGGGCGGGGTATGTCATCGCAGGTGCGGCGCTGGTGACGGCCTGCGGGGGGCTGATCTATATCGCGCTCAGCGGGACGGTGGGCGGGCCGGTGATGAGCGTCGGCTTTGCGCTTTATGGTCTGTTGCTGGGCCTTGCGGCGGTGCGGACGGTGCAATTGTCCCGTGCTGGCCGGATGGCGCAGCACCGGCGCTGGGGGCTGCGGCTGTTTCTGCTGGCAATCGGGTCGTATCTGTACCGGTTGCACTACGGGCTCTGGTACCTGGCGACGGGCGGTTACGCGAGCAGCCCGGCTTTTGACGGAGCGTTCGATCTGTACATGACGTTTGGGTTCTATCTGCCGTATCTGGCTGCGCTGGAGCTGTATTTCCGTTGGCGCGGCTCGTAGGTGTTGCGCCGCCTTGTCGGCGTCGCGCTAGTGGGGGTGACGAGGATCAGAAATTCGTCCAGTGGACGAATTTCCCGAGGAACGCCCCCCACACCCCCCGGAGTATTTTACCCAAGATGAAGGCCAGGGCCCGTAGTTTTGGTTAGTTGTCGCCGCCGAAAAGGTCGCCGGTGGCGATGCGGCCGAGGTTGCCGAAGGCCTGACGCAGGAAGCCGACGCCTTCGGTGTTTGACGTCGTCACGCGACGGCTGAGCCGAACGACCTGGCCGCGTTCGAGGCCGAACGTCTCGACGTTTTGAACCACCCCGGCGGAGTCGAAGGAGATTGCGAGAACCTGTCGGTCGATCTCTTCCGGTGCGCGCCACGCGAAATTCCGGTAGCGCGAGCGCACATAGTACCAGCCACTGTCGGCAAGGATGCCAGACACCCCGGGCCGCCCGATCGAGCTTGCCACCGTGTCGCGGGTATCGACGCCCACAACGACGTTCTGCAGGTCTTCCTCAGGGGGGATGTAGCCGTGATTCCGGAACGTCGCGCCGCAGGATGTCAGCACGGTCATCGCCAGGGCGAGAGCCGCAATCTTCCGCATATTCACCACGTAAACCTCGTCGTTCCCTTGCCAAAACCGGTGCTTGGCCGATAAGCGCTTACACCAATGAGCCCCAGCAGTTCAAGAAACGATGGCGCCGCAAGCGGTTCCGGCAGCGGTTTGTTGCATTTGCGAACACTCGCCCGAAATCGCCCGCATGACATCCTGATCGAGCCCGACGCTGACGCCCGCGCTGCGCTTGCCGGCGTCCTTGGCATCACGGCGGTCAAAAAGCTGCGCGTCTCGGGCGCTTTGACGCCCGTTGGCAGGGTGGACTGGACCCTCGACGCCCAGCTCGGCGCGACGGTGGTTCAGCCCTGCGTAGTCACGCTCGACCCTGTGACGACGCGGATCGACGAGGCGATCACGCGGTCCTACGTCGCCGACCCGCCTGCCCTGCCGGACGCGGGCGAGGTGGAGATGCCGGAGGATGACAGCATCGAAGCGTTGCCCGACACGCTCGACCTCAACGCGCTGCTGGAAGAAGCGCTTAGCCTTGGCCTGCCCCCCTACCCCCGCGCCGAAGGCGCCGAACTGGAGGGCGCGCAGGTCACCGAGCCCGGTGTCGCGCCGTTGACCGACGAGGACACTAAACCGTTCGCGGGGCTCAAGGACCTCAAGGACAAGATGGACAAGGGCGCATGATCTTCCACCAGCCTGTTCCGGAGTTGCCCGTTCCGAACGTCGCAGCGGCCATGGCGCATTACTGCGAGTGTTTGGGCTTTAAAATCGCCTGGCACCGGGAGGCCGACGGCATCGGCGCCGTCGCGCACGGCGACTGCGCGATCTTCTTCCGCGAGAGCACCGAGGCCAACCCGGCCACGTTCTGGGTCTATGCAGACGACGTCGATGCTGCCCATTCCTACCTAAGCTCTCTGGGTGCCACCATCACGGAACCGCCCGAGGACAAGCCATGGGGACTGCGTCAGTTCACCGTGACGGACCTAAACGGCAACCGGCTGATCTTCCACCACGACTGACGCACCACACACCCCGTCGCTTGGAGCATTATGGCTTGTGGCCCATGTGGTCGCTGCGCTAGGCCCGTCGGTGAGTTTCCAAACCACCGGAGCCCCGCAAAATGCCCGATTTCAATGACCGGATGCTGTCCCTCGGCCTCGCCCGGGTATCAGAAGCCGCCGCGATGGCCTCTGCCAATCTCATCGGACGCGGGGACGAGAAGTCGGCCGACCAGGCGGCCGTCAACGCGATGCGCGAGCAGCTCAACCGGCTCGACATTCAGGGGACAGTCGTCATCGGTGAAGGGGAGCGGGACGAGGCGCCGATGCTGTATATCGGCGAAGAGGTTGGTTCGGGCACGGGGCCTGAGGTGGATATCGCCCTTGATCCGCTGGAGGGCACGACCCTGACGGCGAAGGACATGCCCAACGCGTTGACCGTCATCGCCATGGCGCCGCGCGGCACCCTGCTGCATGCGCCGGATGTC
>JBCCXY010000135.1:0-10096 GCA_039190895.1 Pseudomonadota bacterium
GCCTGAGGCGCACCCCACAAAACCTTACTTCGGACGTTTCGCCCCGTACTTCGAACGCGACTGCTTGCGGTCCTTGACCCCTTGCGTGTCGAGCACGCCGCGCAGCACGTGATAGCGCACACCCGGAAGGTCGCGCACACGCCCGCCGCGGATCAGCACCACTGAGTGCTCCTGCAGGTTGTGGCCTTCGCCCGGAATGTAGGAGATCACTTCGCGCTGGTTGGTCAGGCGCACCTTGGCCACCTTGCGCAGCGCGGAGTTCGGCTTCTTCGGCGTCGTCGTATAGACGCGCGTGCAGACGCCGCGCTTTTGCGGGCAGCTTTCCAAGTGCAGCGACTTGGACCGTTTGACTTTGGGCTGCCGCGGCTTGTGGATCAGCTGTTGGATCGTTGGCATTCCGGTTTGGTCCCCGTGTTACCTATTCTGGTCGTGGGGCGCGTGCCCCGGCGCGGGCTCTGCCCCGCAAAACATAAAAAGCGCCGCGACGCGCGCCCGATTGGGGTGCGGTGCGGTGGGTCTTCAGAGGATCGGGCCGCTGGGGCCGGATCATGACCACGTCATTCCTGTAAACGGCGGCCGGGACAGGACCCCGGGTGCCGAAGTGCGCGCCGTATAGACAGAGTCGGATACCCTGTCAACAGCGTCCTCTGGGTGTCCGCGCAGCAGGTGAAAAGTGATCACGAGGCGGGCGGTTATCGCGATCTGTTGCGGGTGGCCAGACGAAGGCCCCGGTGGTGTCCGGAGCCTTCGAACAGCTAAGATCAGTCGGCTTCGCGTACCGTGTAGTGAATGATCCGGCTGAAGCGATCCCGATCGTCGCTATCCTGCTGCATGCCCGGCAGGATGCAGTTTATTACGTAGCCGCCTGAATCGAGCGCCCGCCCGTCGGAGCTGGCATTCGATGCAGGCAGGGACAATTGTAGCGTATGAATGACGCTTTTGCCCGCTTCGAACTGCCCCGACGTCGACGCCACTTCGTTTGTGGTAGTGTCGCGCCGCTGGGCGCCAGTGCCGTTGGCGTTGATGTTGATCAGCTCGCACCGGAGATTGCGATTGATCTGCTGGGGCTCCTGGAGCGTGTTTATATGCTCGGCGACCGTCTCGACTTTTATGAAGGCCTGAATGCCTGAGCCTTTGCGGATCGCTCCCCGAGGGATCGGACATGTCACAAACATGTCGCCGATGTTGCGGTGAGACATATCGGGCGCTGGCGAAAAGGGCACCGACGGTGGCGATCCGGGCGCCCGATTGCATCGATTGAGGTTGGCGAAGGCGCCAAACATCGAGATTCCCTGAAGATTTCGCCAAGGTGTGCCCCGCGGCGTTCCGGAACAGCCGGCATTCGTCGTCCCGCGCTCAAAATCACCGCGCAATCGGCATTCGCTGCCGAGATAGGTGATCTCCTGGTCGCCATGCGCCAGCGCCGCCCCGGTGCCCAGAAGCAGAATCAATGCGGTCGCTCTCGTAAAATACGTCATGAGAAAATCTTTCCTGAAAATGGATTGGAGCCCTAAGCTTGCCGTACAGGATGCTCGCTTCAATCCCGCAAAATTCAGGGATTGCCACGCGGGCGCGCCGCTTGGGCAGCTACCGACGATCTGCTGCGACTCGTCAATGGCCTGAGACACTTTGGCTCGGGCCGGCTGCCGATCATCGCTTGCCGCTTTCGAGAGGCGTCTCTAGAACGGAGGGCGACATAAAAAAGTGCGGGGCGCACCCGTACAAGGTAGCCACATGGAGACTCCCCATGGCAGACGCCACCCATACCGGGGCTGAGGGACACGAAGACGAGCGCGGGTTTTTCACGCGCTGGTTCATGTCGACGAACCACAAGGACATCGGCATCCTCTACCTCTTCACGTCGGCGGTTGTCGGCTTTATCGCGGTGCTGTTCACGGTTCACATGCGCCTCGAACTGATGCACCCGGACGTGCAGTTCATGTGCGTCGAGCATCTGGAATACAGCCGCGTAGTCGGCTTCCTGCGCTCGTGGATCCCTTCGGATCCGGCGGCATGTACGCCGAACGGCCACCTTTGGAACGTGGCGATCACGGCGCACGGCATCCTGATGATGTTCTTCGTCGTGATCCCGGCGCTGTTCGGCGGATTTGGAAACTATTTCATGCCGTTGCAGATCGGCGCGCCGGATATGGCGTTCCCGCGGCTGAACAACCTGTCCTACTGGATGTACGTTGCTGGCGTTTCGCTGGCTGTTCTGAGCGTCATGGTTCCGGGCGGAAACGACCAGACCGGGTCCGGCGTGGGGTGGGTCTTGTATCCGCCCCTTTCAACGCGAGAAGCGGGATGGTCGATGGATATCGCCATTTTCGCGGTACACGTGTCGGGCGCCTCATCAATCCTTGGCGCGATCAACATGATCACGACATTCCTGAACATGCGCGCCCCCGGCATGACGCTGTTCAAGGTGCCGCTGTTCTCGTGGTCGATCTTCGTCACGTCTTGGCTGATCCTTCTGTCGCTGCCGGTTCTCGCAGGCGCCATCACCATGCTGCTGACCGACCGGAACTTCGGGACGGCGTTCTTCCACCCGGCGGGTGGCGGCGACCCCGTGCTGTACCAGCACATCCTGTGGTTCTTCGGGCATCCGGAGGTGTACATCATCATCCTGCCGGGCTTCGGGATCATCAGCCACGTGATCGCGACGTTTTCGAAAAAGCCCGTGTTCGGCTATCTGCCGATGGTCTGGGCGATCATCGCGATTGGCGCGCTCGGCTTCGTCGTGTGGGCGCACCACATGTACACGGTCGGCATGTCGCTGACGCAGCAGACGTACTTTATGCTCGCAACGATGGTCATCGCGGTGCCGACGGGGGTGAAGATCTTCTCGTGGATCGCGACGATGTGGGGCGGCTCGGTCGAGTTCCGGACGCCGATGCTCTGGGCGATGGGCTTTCTGGTGCTGTTCACGTTCGGTGGCGTCACGGGCATCGTGCTCAGCCAGGCGGGCGTCGACCGGGTGTACCATGACACCTACTATGTGGTCGCGCATTTCCACTATGTGATGTCGCTTGGCGCCGTGTTCTGCATCTTTGCAGGGATCTATTACTGGATCGGCAAGATGTCGGGGCGGCAGTACCCGGAGTGGGCCGGTAAGGTGCATTTCTGGATGATGTTCATCGGCTCGAACATCACGTTCTTCCCGCAGCACTTCCTGGGCCGTCAGGGCATGCCGCGCCGGTACATCGACTATCCGGAGGCGTTCGCCTTCTGGAACGAGGTATCGTCGTGGGGCGCGTTGCTCGCGTTCGCATCGTTCCTGTGGTTCATCGGAGTCATCTTCTACACCCTGACGCGTGGGGCGAAGGTGACGGAACCAAACTATTGGAACGAGCATGCGGACACGTTGGAGTGGACGCTGCCCACGCCCCCGCCAGAGCACACGTTCGAGACCCTGCCGAAGCAGGAGGACTGGGACAAAGGACCGGCGCATTAGCGGGTCGCTGGATAGCGGATCAGGAAGGCCCCGGGTTGAACCGGGGCCTTTTTCGTGGTGGCGGCTCTGGTGGTTCTGTTTGCGGTAGCAGTGGTGGTGTCGGGCTTGCTAGCCGTGCGGGGCCACGGCCCAGCGCACGTGCTGCTTGGGTATGTGACGACGGTGTTTCTTGGAGGCGTGGTCTTGTTTGTGACGGGGATGTTGGGTTTTGACATCACGGGGCTCAGTTCGGGCAGTGCCTATACGGACCCGTACTATGCTGTGGCGCAGGGGCGCGAGTTTCTGAAGGTTGCCATACCGCTTGGCATCGTTGTCGCGGGATTAGTCTTTTCGAGGCCGCCGAAGACGGGTTCGCTGGTTGCGGTCTGGGTCCTGATCCTGGCGGTCACAGCGCAGCAGGGGATGCGGTATTTCCTGCAACGGGCCGGGATTTTCGACGTTGCGTACGAGCGGGCAAATACAGTGATGGCCGGGGCCGTTGCCGTCGCTGTGGGGCTTCTTGTTGTGCTGATGCTGATTGGCGGCGTTCGGCAGTTTCGGGCACGGCCGTAGGCCTGCGGCACTTCGGCCCTTTTCGTGCGGTTGGGGGAGGCTACACTCCCGCCATGCCGTATCAGTGGACCGACAAGCCCGATGCCCGCGTGCTGGAGTTGCATCCGCATCAATCCATGACCCCGGTGGGGTTCGTGGGCTTCATGGGCGTGACGGTCGGCCTGATCGCGGTGCCGCTTTTGTCGGTCGTGGGGACGCCGGTTCTGTGGGGCCTGCTGCCGTTCTTTGCGATGGTGATCGGAGGCCTGTGGCTGGCGATCAACCGGAACCAGCGGGACAACTGCCTGTCCGAGACACTGACCATCCGCGCCGACGAGGTAGAGCTTGTGCGGAAGGAACCGCGACGGGTGGATCAGCGGTGGACGGCGAACCCGTATTGGGTGTCGGTGCATCTGCATCTGGGGGACACTCCGGTGGAGAAATACCTGACGCTGAAGGGCAACGGCCGCGAAGTGGAGCTTGGCGCCTTTCTGAGCCCCGACGAGCGAGAGGCGTTGCAGGGCGATGTGACGGACGCGCTGGCACGGACGCGTCGGGCGGAGTAGCGGCCGCCCTTTTGCAACCTGGCCGCCACGCCCATATCCTTTTCGCGCGGAAGCCAAGGTCTGAAAGCATGACCCGACAACGACGGAAGATCCTGTGGACGCTCGGCCTCACAACCGTCGCAATGCTCGCAATCGCGGTGGCGACCGTCAAACCCATCCGCATCCTCGCCCCTCGGATGTTCGGAATGGTGTGCCCGACAGCGGACCTGTGCATCGACGACATCGCGCGGCTGGAAGAGGCAGCGCGGCTTCGCGACGACGCCATCGCCTTTGTGGAGCGCGACCTGGGCCCGCTTGGCGAAGCGCCGACTTTTCTCTTTTGCGCGAAACGCGAGTGCTTTGCCCGGTTCGCCGACCCGGCGGTCGCCGCCCTATATTTCTGGGGCGCCGGAACCGTGCTGATCAACGAACACGGGTGGGAGGCCCACATCTTGCGGCATGAGGTCATCCACCACTGGCAGAAAGAGAACTTAGGAGGCGCGCGCACCGCGCTCGGACTGCCCCGGTGGTATATCGAGGGCATGGCTTACACGCTAAGTGACGACCCGCGCGCGGTGATCCCCAATGAACAGGCCGACGGCTACAGAAGTCGCTTCAGGCAATGGATAGATGAGGGGAATGAGTCGCGATCCCCACCGCCACAGATGCGATGAGCGGGAGACGGTAAATTCGCCCTGCTCAACGCTCCGTCTGAACCGATTTCGCCTTAGATTCCGACGAAGCGCTGGGCGATGCGGGGGACGAGGCCCTTGAATGCCAGCGGCGCGTCTGTGGCCGCGAGGCAGATGCAGGGCTCGCCCTCTTCGGCCACCGGTTGGTGGTCGAGGTCGCTGTCGGCGATCTCGATGTCGCCTCGCCCGAAACGGTCGACTTCGTCTCTGAACGCGCCCTGTAGGACCAGCGTCAGTTCCATGCCGCCGTGGGTATGGTCGGGGACCGCGACGCCGCCGGGGATGTAGAGCATGCGGACGGATTCCGTCCCTCCGGTGTCGAGCACGGCCTGCTTGACGCCGCCGCCGACGCGGCGCCACTTCACGGCGTCTACGTCGCCGCCCACGTAAGAGCGGAGGGGTTCCGGCAGGGTCACGTGCTTGGGTGCCACGCGTGGAAGCGCACGATCTTCGCTTTCGATCATCTTGAGCACACGGTCGAGGCTGTCTTCTGACACGTCAACCTCGTCTACGCCGTTCAGCACGGCGCCGCCAACGGAGTCGATCGCGTCAAGGCGAGCCCGGCATTCGTCGCACAGAGAGACATGGGTCGCCACGACAAGGCTGAACGCCTCGGGCAGCGTGCCGGCTGAGTATGCCATCAGCAACTCATCGTTCAGGTGATGCCTAATCTCGGTTTGCATTTCTACGTTCACTCACTTCAGCGTATGACGCAGCTTTTCCAGCGCCAGACGGATTCTCGACTTTATCGTTCCAAGAGGTAGCCCGGTCGCCTCTGCAATCTCGCCGTGCGACAAATCGCCAAAATAGGCCTGTTCAACGAGTTCCCTCTGCTTCTCCGGCAGGGCGGCGAGCGCCTGAGCCAGACGCTCGCTCTCCTGTTGGAGGGATACGACGTCTTCCTGGTTCGGCTCGGCCTCCGGCCCCCAAGGCAAATCCTCGGGCTCGGGGCGTCGCTCCTTCCGGATGACATCGATCCGCCGGTTCCGGGCAATTGTGAAGATCCAGGTCGCCACGCTTGCCCGTGAGGGATCGAACAGGTCCACCTTTCGCCAGACGGTGGCCATCGCCTCCTGCATACATTCCTCGGCCAGGGGTTCGCTTGCCCCGCCCTTCATCAAAAACGCCTTCACACGCGGGGCGAAGTGACGGAACAGCTCGGCAAAAGCGGCCTGATCCCGGTCATCGCGTATGCGTCGCAAGTGTGCGACCCAATCCTGCGTCGTCGTGTCGGCGACCATCGCTTTTCCCTTGGACTTCGACGCCTTACGGCGACCGTTGGGTCGAGCATACGTCGCCTTCACGGCGACTGCATCCTGTTCCTGTCCGGGTGACGTGACGGTCAGCATACCCCAATTTACGGGGGCCGATCAGGGTTGGATCACTTTGGCCCAATTTTATTTTTCCTAATCCACCGCTGCCCCCCATGCGTAAGAGAACCATAACGAGCGGGGCAGGAGACGACTGGATGCCATTTGAAATGGGGCGCGCCGCGCCCAAGCGTGTTGCCGTGATCGGCGGAGGAATTTCGGGCCTTGGGGCTGCGCATTTCCTTGCGGGCGATCACAGCGTGGTCCTGTTTGAGGCCGCGCCGCGCCTTGGGGGCCATGCCCGGACGGTGATCGCCGGCAAGCGCGGTGATCAGCCGGTGGACACCGGGTTTATCGTCTTCAACCACACAAACTACCCGCTTCTGACGCAGCTTTTCGAGGAATTGGAAGTTGAGACGGCGCCAAGCCGGATGAGCTTTGGCGCCTCGTTCGATGGCGGCAAGGTCGAGTATGCGCTGAACAGCGTGCGGTCGATCTTTGCGCAACCCAGCAATCTGGCCCGTCCGGCGTTCCTGCGGATGCTGCGGGACATCATGCATTTCAACAAGCACGCCCGCGATGCGGTCGAGCCCGGCATGACCATCGGAGCGCTGAGCCACAAGATGGGCCTGGGCGACTGGTTTCGGACGCATTACATCGGGCCGTTTTCGGGGGCGATCTGGTCGACACCGTCAGAGAAGATCCTGGATTTCCCGGCCGAAGCGATGATCCGGTTTTTCGAGAACCATGCGCTGATGGGCTATCACGGCCAGCATCAGTGGCACACGGTGCAGGGCGGGTCAGTGAACTATGTGGAGCGGTTGGCGCGGCGCCTGGATCAACGTGGTGTTGATCTGCGCGTCGCGACGCCGGTCGCGGGCGTTCGGCGGACAGGCCTCGGCGTTGAGGTTCGCGCCGTGGGCGGCGAGTGGGAGGGCTTTGACGAGGTCGTCTTTGCCACCCATTCCGACGACACTCTGCGTCTGCTTGAGGATGCTCGGGGACCGGAGCGCGAGGCGCTTTCGGCGATCCGGTATCAGCCGAACGAGGCCGTTCTGCACTGTGACGAGCGGGTGATGCCAAAGCGGCGCGCTTGCTGGGCGTCTTGGGTGTATGCATCTGGTCGTGGCGAGACCCCTGGGCGGATCGGGTTGTCGTACTGGATGAACTCGCTGCAGCCGATCCCGCAGGATGATCCGATGTTCGTGACTCTGAACGCGACCGAGACGGTGCGGGAAGACAAGATCTATGATCAGACAACCTTCAGCCACCCGGTCTACACGACCGAGGCCTTGGCCGCGCAAGAGCGGTTGCGGGCGATGAACGGCACGCGGCGGACATGGTTCTGCGGCGCGTGGATGCGGAACGGGTTTCACGAGGACGGGCTGGCGTCGGCGATGGATGTCGTCGAGGCAATGGCGGCCCGCAGCCCGGCGGTGCTGGCCGCGGAATGACACCGGCGGTCGAGCATATCCGGGGCGAAACGTTCCATGGCCGCAAGGGCGCGGTGAACAACGCGTTCCGCTACAGCGTGGATTATCTGTGCCTTGATCCGGAGGCGGAGGTGCAGGCCCCTGCCCTGTTCTCGCGAAACCGTCGAAACCTGGCGGCTTTGCATGACGTCGATCACGGCGGCGAGCCCGGCAAAGGGCGCGGGGCCGCGTGGGTGCGAGAGGTGCTTGACCGGCACGGGCTGGAGTATGTCACGCGGGGGCACCTGTTGCTGCTCGCCCAGCCGCGGGTGCTGGGGCACGTGTTCAATCCGGTGAGCTTCTGGCTGGCGCATGACCGCGCCGGGCGGCTGCGCGTGGTGATCGCGGAGGTGACGAACACCTATGGCGACCGGCATTCGTACCTGTGTCACCGCGATGATCTGGAGCCGATTGAGCGGTCGGACACACTGACCGCCGAGAAGATCTTTCACGTCTCACCGTTTCAGAAGATCGAGGGCGGGTATGCGTTTCGGTTCGACATCCGGGACGACGCGGTATCGATTGTGATCGATTACACCGCCGGAAACGGTGGGCTTGTCGCAACGCTGAAGGGCAAGCGAGAGCCGTTGACGACCTTCGGGCTGGTGCGGGCGTGCATCGCGCGGCCGGGCTCACGCCGGGTGCTGGGGCTGATCCACTGGCAGGCGCTGAAGCTGTGGTGGAAGGGCGCGCGGTTTGCGTCGCGTCCGGTGCCCCCTGCCGAGGAGGTGTCGCGGTGAGGAACGACCGGCCCTTCCTGCCTGGCTACGCCGTGTTCGCGGCGATGCTCGCGTCGGCGGGGCTGCCGATCTATATCCACGCGCCGAAATTTTATGTGGATAATTATGGGGTTAGCCTGGCCGCGTTGGGAACGGTGCTGTTCGGGCTGCGGCTGTTGGACGTTGTGCAGGACCCGGTGCTGGGCTGGCTGAGTGAGCGGGCGCGCAACCGGCGGCGGATGCTGGTCGCGGTCGCGGCGGCGGTGCTGGGGCTGTCGATGGTCGGGCTTTTCGCGGTGGAGCCCCCGGTGGCGCCGCTGCTTTGGTTCGGACTGATGCTGACAGGGCTGTTCTCGGCCTTCAGCTTCCTGACGATCTGTTTCTACGCGCAGGGCGTGCGGACGGCGGGCACGATGGGCGCGTCGGGGCACACCAAGTTGGCGGGCTGGCGGGAAACCGGCGCTCTTTTGGGCGTGTCCGTCGCCGCCGTGGCGCCGACCGTTTTGGCCGCGATGAGCGGGTCGCCCTTTGCGCTGTTCGCGGCGGGGTTCGTGGGCCTCGTGATCCTGGGTGCCGCTGGCATGTGGCGCGAGTGGCGGGCTGCTGCTGCGCCGAGTGAGGCGAGCTTCCGCGATGTCCTTTCCGACGGCGTGTCGCGGCGGTTGCTGCTGATTGCGTTTGTGAATGCGACGCCCGTGGCGGTGTCGTCGACGCTCTTCCTGTTCTTCGTGGAGAGCCGCTTGGATGCGCCCGGCTGGGAGGGCGTGCTGCTGCTGCTGTTCTTTATTGCGGCGGCGATCTCGGCCCCGTTTTGGTCGCTGGCGGCGGCACGGTTCGGGGCGAAAAATACGCTTCTTGCGGGGATGGTCCTGGCCATCGTCGCGTTTGCGGGGGCGATCTTCCTTGGGTCGGGCGATGTGGCGGCGTTTGCCGTCGTCTGCTTCGCCTCGGGGGCCGCGCTTGGCGCGGACATGACCCTTCTGCCGGCGATCTTCGCGCGGCGGATGGCGCGGGTGGCGCCGGATGCGGGGCAGGCCTTTGGGCTGTGGTCCTTCGTATCGAAACTGACTTTGGCTTTTGCGGCAGTGACGTTGCTGCCGCTTCTGGAGGCGTCGGGCTTTTCGTCCGGCGCCGAAACGAACCCACCGGCCGCACTGACCATGCTGACCATTCTTTACGCATTGGTGCCGTGTGCGCTGAAACTCATCGCGATCGCGCTTTTGGCCGCGACGCCACTTAAGGAGACCTAAGACATGACTGGCCTTCTTTCTTTCCTTCTCGGCGGCGTTGCTGTCGGGGCTGCTGTTTGGGCCCGGCGGACGTTCCTGGAGTTCTGGGGACAGAAGTCTGAAGACTACAAGGGCACGGGGCCC
>JBCCXY010000136.1:0-10045 GCA_039190895.1 Pseudomonadota bacterium
GGAGCGAGGGGCCAGCCCCTCGCGCTCCCCGAGGTATTTTCAGCCAGATGAAGAGGCTGGGCGCCAGTCCTGCTGGAACGGGTGGTCGGCTGGAAGGGGCAGGGCGACGGGCAGGCCGGAGCGGTGGGAGGCGTAGGCGGCCGCCACGAACTCCAGCGACGCGCGGGCGTCTTCGAGGGTGACGAGGTCGGCGGCGTCTCCGCGAAGCGCGGCGGCGATGGCGGAGAATTGGCCCGCAAAGCCGGACGGCGCCGGGGGAATGGCGGCGATGGTTGCGTCGACGTCTGATTGGCGGGCGGGGTCGCGGGCGATAAAGGTCCAGGCGCCGGCGGCGGGGGCGTAGGGCAGGGTGTCGCTGGTGGCGGTCAGCCCGCTCCACACCAGGCGCACGCGGGTGGTGTCGGTGGCGGCGCCGAGAGTGACCGAGCTGGTTGCGAGAGCGCCGCTTGTCATCTGCAGCGACAGGGCTGCACAGTCTTCGACTTCGATGGGGTTCGCGCGCGTGCCAAGGCGGGCGAAGACCGACGCGACGGGGCCGAAGGCGCGGGCGAGGAAATCGTGGATGTGGATCGCGTGAGTCAGGATCGCGCCGCCCTGTTCGCCCGCCCATGTGCCGCGCCACGGGGTGACATAGTAGTCGGGGCCGCGGTCCCAGTGGGTCTCGACCGACGCGACGAGCGGAGTACCCAGCAGGTCGGCCCTCGCCAGCGCCGCGAGTGCGGCCGTGGCGGGGCCATAGCGATACTGGAAGATCGGAAAGACGCGGCACCCCGCCCGTGCCTCAGCATCCTGGACCGTGGCTATGTCGGCGAGGCGGGTGACGAGGGGCTTCTCGCAGACCACGTGTTTGCCCGCCGCGAGCCCGTCGAGGATGACAGGCAGGTGCAGGCCCGGCGGCAGGCAGATGTCGACGATATCGACCGCCGGGTCGGAGAGTACCTCGGAGATTTCAGTGGAGGTCCGGGCGCTGCCGGCTATGCGTTCGGCCCGAGCGGTGTCGAGGTCGCAGACCCAGCGCACGTCGTACAACTCGGGCAGGGCGCGGTAGGCCGCCATGTGCTCCGCCCCGATCCGGGCGCCGATCAGGCCGACGCTAGGCATCTTCGGCCATCGCCTGTGCGCGCAGGGCGACGTCCATCACCGTGAACGGGTGCGCCTGGGACATTGCGGTTTCGGTCCGGTCACGGATGTCGGCCAGCAGCCGGTCGAAATAGGACAGGGGGCCGCCCGCGCAGTCGATCCGCTCATTCCGTTCGCCGTTCACGAGGTACAGCCTGTCCGTCACGTGCGGTTGGCCGATATCGGTGTACTTCCGCACCTCGATGGTTCCCTCCGTCCCCAGCAGAAATAGCCGCCCATCGCCCCAGGTCGGCAGCCCATCCGGCGTGAACCAGTCGACCCGGATGAACCCGTGCCCACCGGGCGTCCGCAGGGTCGCCTCGCCGTAATCCTGAAACTCCGGGTACTCGGGGCGGGTGGTGTTTTCGACGACTGCAGACAGAACCTCGGCTTGGTCCGCTCCGATGAAGTGGAGCACCTGATCGATCTGATGCGACCCGATGTCCACCAGAATGCCCCCGTACCGCTCGCGCTGGAAATACCAGTTGGGCCGGGTCTTCAGGTTCTGCTTGTGCGGCGCCAGCGTGACGACCTGTACGACCCGGCCAATCGCACCCTCGGCCACCATAGCCTCCGCCCGCGCCACGGCAGGCACCTGAAAACGCTCGGAGAAATTGACCGACCAGATCCGGCCTGTCCGCGCCTGCGCTTCTCGCAGCGCGACGAGCTGGTCCAACGTGGTACAGCCGGGTTTGTCGACCATGACGTCCTTCCCAGCCTCCATCGCCTCGATGGCGAGGCCTGCCCGGTCGGCGGGAACGGCGGCGATGAGGATCAGGTCGATCTCCGGATCGTCGAGAATCGCCCGGCGGTCCTCGACCTGGCGCAGATCGGGGTAGGTGGCGCGGAACTTCTGTTCCGGCACCGCGGGTCCGTTCGTCCACCACGCCTTGGCGGTCGCGCCGCGGGCCAGTAGGTGGCCGAGCATGCCGAAGATGTGGCCGTGGTCGATGCCGAGGATGCCAATGGTGATCATGTCGACTCCGGTGTTGCGGGGGCGCCGTCGCAGGACGACTGTTCGATCGCGTCGATCAGCGCGTGGACGGCGAGGGCCGACCGGATCGGCGCGATCGGCGGGCGGTCGGTGTCGAGGCTGTCGGCGAAGTCTTCGATCACCGCGCGGTGCCAGACGGATGTGAACGCCATCGGATCGGCCCCCGCGCCCGACGCGGCGGCTGCGCCAATCACTTCGGTCTCGCCGGAGTGCCAATTGATCTCCAGCAGCGCCGATTGCAACAAGACCGAAGCGTCCGCGTAGTGCAGTCGGATCTCTTCAGTTCGTCCCGGGAAGGCGGCGGTCGTGGCAAACACATGGCCGATAGCGCCGTTGGCAAAGGTCAACGCAGCGGATGTGAAATCCTCCGCCTCCATCTGGTGGAACCCTGTTGTGGCCGTCAGCGAACGGACCTCGGCCACCGGCCCGGTGAATTGAAGCGCGAGGTCCAGCGTGTGAATGGCCTGCGTTAGCAGCACGCCCCCACCATCACGCGCATAGGTGCCCCGACCGGGCACGTCGTAGTAGCTTTGTGGGCGCCACCATGGAACGGTGACCTCGACGGCGCGAAGCGCTCCAAGGCCCGAAGCACGCTCGGCCAAGGCGCGGGCCGAAGGCCGGGCGCGGTGCTGCAGGACGACACCGATGGGCACCTTGGCGGTATCGGCAAGCGCGCGAGCGGCGGCCAGCGTCCGCTCCACTGGCTTTTCCATGAGGATCGGTTTGCCCGCTCCGCTGAAGGCCTCGACGAATGCGCCACGGGCGTCGGGCGGGGTTGCGAGGATGACGAAGTCGACGGCTGGGTCTGTGGCGATCTCTTCAGCGGACGCGTAGATGCGTACGTCGCTTGGGTTGCGGTTGAGGAACGCACGGGCCGACGCCTCGGATCGCGCCATTACGCCCGCCAACGTCACCGTTGTCGAGTGGCGCAGGGCGTCGGCGAACGTGTCCGACACCATGCCCGTGCCAATTAGTGCCGCGCGCTTGGCCAAGGTCCCTCCCCCAATGGCGCCTTCGGGTCGGCATGGCACAGGCGGGAGAGAGGGGCCAGCCCCTCGCGCTCCCCGAGGTATTTTCAGCCAGATGAAGAGACTGGGCGCGACAAAGCGAGGCGCGCTTGTCAAAGCGCGATGAGCGGCGCCGTCAGCGGATCGTCAGGTCAGCGCGGAAGGGAAGGGGGAGGCCGCCGAACGTCGCCCGGCCCTCGCGGAAGATCAGCGGGGCGTCGAGGGTGTTGGGGTTGCCGGAGGCTTCCGACAGCGCGGTCAGAAGCGTTTCTAGGAGGGGCACAAGGTTTTCAGGCACTGCACCGGTTGCCTGACCAACGGCGAGCATCTCGCGCCAGTTGGTCGCGCGGATCTCGATCCGGCCGTCCGGGGCACCCGTTTCGTCGACAGTGAACTGGCCCGCCGCCTCCAGCGCCATGTTGCCCCATTGGACCGAGAGGTTTTCCAGATCGATCGCGGTGAACTGCGGGCGGCGGACTTCGATGGCCGCGCGGTCCCATGGGCGGTCGAAGCCCGCTTCGACGTCCAGTTTGAATTCGGCCAACACGCGCGGCATCAGGCCCGCCGGATCGATGGAGAACATCAACTCTTCCGCCGGGCGAAGGTTGATCGCCGAGAACTGGATGTCATGTGTCAGCGGGTCGTCCGACAGGCGCGCTGTCTCGAGGCTGCCGCTGTCCAGCGAGGCCGTCCAACCGGACGACCCGGTCAGCGTCACCGCCTCCAGCGCGATTTCGCTCGCGTCGAGCGTCATGTCAGGCGTCGGAAGCACTCCAAGATGGCCGCGCATCACCTTGGATTCAATTGATATCTTGTCAAACGGCGACGCGATGCTTTGGGCCTCGGGCCAAACCGCCGTCACGCGCGTCGGCGCGTAGGCCGGGGCGCTGAGGCGCAGGCCGTTGGCCTCGTAGACCACGCCAGTGTCGGGGTCCGCCAGCAGTAACTCCGGGAAAGTGGCCCTCCAAGTCGCCGGGAAGCCGCCGACCGAGGTCTCGACCTCCGCCTGCCAACCCTCGGCGCGCCGATCTTCCAGCCACGTCGGCACCCCACGCGTGATGAGTTGCTGCCCGATCACCCACCACACGCTCCACACGATGGCGAAAATGATCAGGATCCGGACCGAAAAGCGGAGCATGGTTTCCTTCCCGCCAAAGGCGTGGTTCAACGCCGTCACTACCGCCGCCGGGGCGGCAAGGGAAGGGACGACGCGCGTGTCACTGTGGATCTTCGGTTATGCTTCGCTGATATGGGAGCCGGGATTTCCTTTGGCAGAGCAACAGCTTGCGCGGCTCGACGGGTATTCGCGCAGCTTTTGCATGCGCTCGATCCACCACCGGGGGACGACCGAGAACCCGGGCCTCGTCCTCGCCCTCGACACCCACGCTGGCGCGTCCTGCCAGGGCCTCGCCTTGCGGGCCGAGCCGGGGACGGAGGACGCCACTATGGCCTACCTGCGCGAGCGAGAGCTGATCTCGTCCGCCTACCTCGAACAGACCGTCCCCCTGACGTTGGACGACGGGCGGCAGGTTGAGGCGGTGGCATATGTCGTCGACCGAACGCATATGCAGTATTGCCAAATCGACCTTGAAGAGCAGGCGCAGATCATCGCGAAGGCCCATGGCGGGCGCGGGCCGAACGTCGACTACCTCGTCAACACGGCGGATCACCTGGCTGAGCTTGGCATCGCCGACGCCGACCTTGTCTGGCTCTCGCAGCGGGTTCGAAGCCTGAAAGGCGCAAAACACTAGAATTTGTGTGTTGGCACCGCCTCGTTGCGCCTCTATTGTGGTGCCAACAAAGAGGCCCGGCAGGACAAGACCCCACAGATGGACCGCCTGACCACCGACGCAGACGCGCAATTCGCGCAGCCCATACGGCAAATCTTGCTGATGATCATCGTGCTCGTCCTCACGGGCGTGCTCGCGTACCTCGCCTATCCGCAGGTGGCGCCGGTGTTCCTCGCGAACCCCTGGCTGAACGGGGTCATCGGGCTGGTCTTCGTGATCGGCGTGCTGGCGTGCTTCTGGCAACTCTGGCAGCTCGTGTCGTCGGTCATCTGGATCGACGGATTCGTGCAGGAGCGTCCGGGTCACCAGTTCACCCGTGCACCGCGCCTTCTGGCCTCTCTCGCCGCCCTGCTGCGCGCCCGAGGGGCCCGGGCAACGCTAGGTACATCGTCAGCCCGCTCGATCCTCGACTCCGTGGCAACGCGGATCGACGAGGCACGCGACATCACGCGATACATCGTCAACGTCCTGATTTTCCTCGGCCTTCTGGGCACCTTCTATGGCCTCGCCACCACGGTCCCGGCGGTGGTCGACACCATCCGCTCCCTCGCCCCGGCCGAGGGGGAGGAACTGGGAGGGGCAGGGGTCTTCGGCCAATTGCTTTCGGGCCTTGAGTCGCAACTCGGCGGCATGGGCGTCGCCTTCGCGTCGTCCCTTCTCGGCCTCGCCGGTTCCCTCGTGGTCGGCCTGTTGGAGCTATTCGCCAGCCACGGCCAGAACCGCTTCTACCGCGAACTTGAGGATTGGCTCTCCACCATCACCCGCGTCGGTTTCACCGGGGGAGACGTCGATGTGGACGGTGGCGGCGGCGGCGCGACCGCGGCCGTGCTGGACCATATGGCGCAGCAGATCGACTCGCTCACCTCGCTGTACGAGCAATCCGATGCCTCCCGCGCCGTGGTGGATGAACGCCTCGGCAACCTTGCCGACGCAGTGGACCGGATGGTCACCCGCATCGAGGGCGAGGGTCAGGCGGAAGCCACGCTGCAACGCCTAGCCGCCGGGCAGGAACGGCTCGCCGAAGCGCTGCAGGCCCAGGCCGGGTCGGGCGGCGGGGGCGAAGCAGATGCCGAGTCGCGCATGCGCCTGCGGTCGATGGACGTGCAACTGCTTCGGATCCTTGAGGAAATGGCATCCGGGCGGCAGGAAATGATGGATGACCTGCGGTCCGACATCCACAACCTGACGCGCGCGATCGAGGCGCTGGGCCGGGGCCGCTGACATGGCCATGATGCGCCGGGCCACAAACCGTGTCTCGAACTCGATCTGGCCGGGTTTCGTCGACGCCATGACCGCGCTGCTGCTTGTCCTGATGTTCGTGCTGACGATCTTCATGATCCTGCAATACGTCCTGCAAACCACGATCACCGGGCAAGAGGATGAGCTAAACGAACTGGCGACCGAAATCACCTCGCTCGCCCAGGCCCTCGGCCTTGAACAGCAACGCGCCGCAAACCTTGAAGACGACAACGCCGCCCTGCAGGCGCAATCGGCAAGCCAGCGCAATCTGATCGCCACGCTGAACCAGCGCATCACGGACCAGGACGACGCGATTGCGCGGCGAGACGCCGCCATCACCAGCTTTGAATCGCAAGTTGCCTCCCTGCTGTCCCAGCGCGACGAAGCGCTGGGCCGAGTCACCGCGTTGGAGAACGAACAAACGCAGCTTCTGACCGAACAAGAGGCCCTGCAACTCGCCCTCGCCCGGGCCCGCGATGAGATCGACGTGGCCGCCGAGCAGGCCCGCCTCGCCGCCGCGCAGCGTGAGGCGATTGAGGCGATGGTGGCCGAGCTTCAGGCGGAGCGGGACGACCTAGCCGAGGAACTCAGCGATGAAGAGGCCGCCCGTCTTGCCGAAGCCGCTGCGGCGCAGGCCCTGCGGGAGCGGTTGGAAAACGCGAATGCCGAACTGACGGCCATGACGCTGAACCTGGAACAGGCGCGCGCCGATGCGGAAGACACACTGACGCTGCTGGCCGCGGCGCGCGCGGCGGAAGAGAGCCTGACGGCCCAACTCGCGCAGGCCCTGGCCGAGCGCACGGACATCACCGAAGAGCGTGAGGATTTGAACGAACGCCTCGCCGCGCTGGTGGCCGAGCAGCGCGCGCAGGCGGATGAACTGACGGCGGCGCAGGAAGCAGCCGAGGTTCAGCGCCTCTCGCTTGTTGAAGCCCGCGACGCTTTGGCTGAAGCGAGGGCGCAACTGACTGCGTCCGAAGCGGCGCTGGCCGACGAAACCGCCAAACTGGCCGAGGCCAATGCAGCGCTTGAGGCAGCGGGTCTGGCCATCGAAGAACTGCAACTCTCCGAGGCCGACATCACGCGGCAACTGACCGAAGCGCTCGCTGCCGAAACCGAGCGCAATGAGGAAATCGCCCGCCTCGTGGCCGATGAACGGGCGCTCCAGGATCGCCTCGCCGCCGTGCTCGCCGCGCAGATCGAGGCCGAAGAAGGCGAGGCCGACCGCCTCAGCGAAGTCGAACGCCAACGCCGCCTGCTGGCCCAGGCCAACGCAGCGTTGGCGGAGGAAGAGGCGCGGTCTGCCGAAAGCCTGCGCGAGGTTGAGGCGTTAAACGGTCAGATTGCCGAACTACGGACGCAGCTCGACTCGCTGCAGGGGCTCCTGGACGCGGCGCGATCCGCCGATGCCTCAGCGCAGGTGCGGATCGAAACGCTAGGCGCCGACCTCAACGCGGCACTGGCCCGCGCCGCCGCCGAGGCGCAACGCCGGGCCGAGTTGGAGGCCGAACGCGCCGCACGCCTCGCCGAAGAGGCCGAGGATCTGGAGCAATACCGGTCGGAATTCTTCGGCCAGCTCCGCGATATTCTCGCGGGGCGGGAAGGCGTCCAGATCGTCGGCGACCGCTTCGTGTTTTCATCCGAGGTGCTGTTTCAGGTCGGCTCGGCAGAACTCGCGCCCGAGGGGCGGCAGCAGATCGCCGCGGTGGCGGGCACGCTCCGCGATGTCGGGCAGCAGATACCTGACGGGCTCGACTGGATCCTGCGGGTCGACGGGCACACCGACAACATTCCGATTTCCGGCGGCGCCTTCGCAGATAACTGGGAACTCAGCCAGGCCCGCGCACTGTCGGTCGTCCGGTTCCTGACGGACCAACTCGACTTCCCGCCGCAACGTCTGGCCGCCACGGGCTTCGGCGAATATCGCCCGGTCAATCCGGCGAACACGCCCCAGGCGCGCGCACAAAACCGGCGGATCGAACTGAAGCTGACCGAACGCTAACGGCCGGTAGGGTGGGCAATCTGCCCATCGTCCCCAAGGCCCAAACGCGGATCGTCGCGAAAATCAGAACGCCGCCCGGCCCTCAAGCGTAGGGTGGGCAATCTGCCCACCCTTCAAGGCAAGACGCCTTAGCCCGACTGTTCGTCCGACAAGCCAGCCTCAATCGAGATTGTCACCTCGACCTCATCGCTGATGAACGGGGCAAAATTGCCCACGTTAAAGTCCGAGCGAAGAATCGTCGTCGTTGCATCAAAGCCTGCCCACGGCTTGTTCGCGCGCGGATGGTCGCCCACGGCGTTCAGCTTGGTGTCCAGCACGACCGACTTGGTCACGCCGTTCAGCGTCAGGTCGCCAGTGATCAGCGCCGTGTCGTCTCCTGTCACCTCGATGCCCGTGGACACGAACTCCACCATCTCATCCTCAGCGGCGTCAAAGAAGTCGCCCGACATGAAGTGGTCGAACCGGGCTTCCCAGCCGGTGAACATCGTGCGCACCGGGAATGAGACCGAGACGGACGAGCTCGCCGGATCTTCCTGATTGAAGTCAATTGTGCCCTCAAACCCCGAGAACATCCCGTAGGTGGTCGAATAGCCAAGGTGGTCATACGCAAACACGATCTGGCTATGGCTGGCATCCAGATCGAACTTCATGGACTCAGCGGTCACGCTGGTGGCTGCCAGTGCGGCGGCAACGGTCAGTGCGGCGAATTTCATCGGGAACGTCCTCTGTTGGATTAAACGCGGATGGGACGCAAAATCGTTCGTTTTTGCCGAAAATCAACGACGTTCAACGCACATGTGATGTTTGAGAATGGACGAAAGCGGTTACGCGCGCATCGCCGTCCGCACACTGCGGAAGCCCGGATCATGGGCCAACCTGTCCTCAATCCGCTCGCGCATCGGGCGCAAATCCTCAGCCATCCGCTTGTGCAGCGCCAGCAACTGCGCCTCGTCCCCAGCCGCAATCAGCACTGGCGCTCGTCGTCCTTTGAGCCGCAGAAACAGCTCGGACGGGATCGCCGGGTCGGCGGCCCGCTTCAGCACCGCGCCCTCAACCTTCGAGATCGGCTGCACCATCCGCACCCGATCATCCCCGCGACTGTTCCGCTGCGCCAGCCGCACCTGACGACGGCTCAGATCCACGGTAACGATCCGCCGCACGCCCCGGCTGGCAAACCAATAAAGCCCGATCCCGCTCATCCCGAACACCGCCGTCAGCGCCGCCTTCGTCAAAAGCGCCTCGCCCTGAAACAGCGTCGACGGCAACAGCCACTGCCCATAGGCCGCCAGCACCAGCACCAGCCCCAGGAACCGCAGCACCGGCACCGCGAGCCCCGGCGTCCGTGCTAAAGGCTCGGCAATCGTGTAGCCCCAGTACGTGTCCGTTACCTTGGGCCCCGGAAACCGGATGACATTGCCATCCGCGTCCGCAGTCGTCCCAATCACTTGCATCACCTCAACCCTCTTCCCCAGAGCGTTTTCAGGTGTTTGCGTGTCGAAATTGACAAGATTGCGGCCCCGACCTGCCTAAAAAGCGACGCATCCGGGTGGGGTTGCAATGACACAGCCCCCGTGTATAAGCCCGCAGTCTGCCGCGACGTTTATGACCAGCGCAGCCTCTCGTGACCGGGACGCGGCATACGACATCCGGTCTTTGAAGTGCGCTCGAACAGAACTGGAGATCGCATGCCGCTTTACGAGCATGTCTTTATCTCGCGTCAGGACTTGTCCAACGCGCAGGCCGAGGGCCTGATTGAACACTTCAGCGCCGTCCTCGCCGATCAAGGCGGAAAGGTTGAGCACCAGGAATACTGGGGCGTTAAAACCATGGCGTACAAGATTAACAAGAACCGCAAGGGCCACTACGCCTTCATGCGCACCGACGCCCCCGCGCC
>JBCCXY010000137.1:0-9853 GCA_039190895.1 Pseudomonadota bacterium
ATGCCCTCGGGTGCGATGTCCTTGATGATATCAAGGAAGTCGGCCCCTACCAGACGTTTTGCACGATCAAGCAATAGCGGCACCGGGCTGGAGGGTTCGTTGCGCTGATAATACGCGATAATCCGGTCCAGCGTATTCGCGACGTCCTGCGGTGTGCGGATCGCGCCCGGGGGTGCGGCCGCCGCTGTCGCTTCGGTCGTCTGGTCGTCAGCCTCAGTGTCGCCCGAGGCGCCACCGCCTTCACTGACATGGCGGGCAAGCACATCTGCGATACGGGTCAGCGTCTTGGACAATTCATCCAGCTCGGGCCCGAAACCTGGCGTTTCTTCCATGAAGACGGTACCGATCTCGTCAACGCTGGCCTTCGCGGCCTGAGCAGCCTGCGCGAGCGTGGCGATGTGGCCCGGATCCGTGTCCTCGAACGCGGCGGTGATCGCGCCCATGTCCGGGACGGTCTCCATATCCTCGGGCGCGGTGATCGCGCCTTCGGCGACCTGGATGTCGCGCCATGAGAAGCGTCCGAAGCCACGGCTGTCGGTCAAGGGTGCGCGGCGCAGACCGCGCATGGCGGTGTCCGCGTTCAGCTCTTGAATCGTGTTGACCCGGAAGGTCGGGTCGCCGTCATCCTCATCAACAAGCGGATAGCAGGTGGCCCAGTGCCGTTGCAGGCAGCCGACAATATAGGCGATCCCGTCGGCAAGCCCCGGCAGCCCCCGTGTCCGTAGCGAGGCTTCGGTCCAGCGCACGGCTGCGCGTAGATCGTGGCTGCGTTCCAGGATGGCCAGCGCCTTGGTTGCGACGTCCGCATAATCCGGCTCTTCCGCCGGTTCCATCGCATCGCCAACCTGACGCTCTTCCTTGCCGCGCGCGGCTTCATTGAGCTCAACAAACGCCGGATCATATTCCAGATCCGCACCGCTTGGATGCTCGCCATCGCGGGCGCTTAAAAGGGCCTCAAGATCCATTTTCCCGGTCCATCAATACCGCAGAGCACGCCGATCCCCCGACTGAACGCCCTCTGTTCCTCAAAATTCTCACGCGATTGCCGCGCCTTAACCTGTGCCCTTGACCCAACTACAGCCTTATTGTGTGGTCTGTGTCAATTGATCTGGACGCCAAGGCCCAGCGGGTGTGGCGCTGCGATCTGCCGAAAAAACGTATGGCAGCGTGACGCTGCGGAACAGGGGAAAAATCTGATGTTCAAAACCCTCGCGGCTTTCGCCCTTCTTCTCGGACTTGCCACGGCGGCCCAGGCGCAGGAGGGCGGCGGAGGTCTGACGGTCGAGCTTAACAAGCTGGAAGAGGGCGAGGCCGGCGGCTGCCGCGCGTTCTTCCTGTTCCGCAACGAGACGGGGATGAGCTTTGAAGGCTTCGAGATGTCGCTAGCCATCCTCGACACAAGCGGTGTCATCGGGCAGCTTTTGTCCATCGATGCGGCGCCGTTGCCTGTGGCCCGTACCACGCTGAAACTGTTCGAGATTCCGGAGACGATGTGCAGTGGCGTCGGGGAGATTCTGCTGCACGAGATGACGTCGTGCCAGCCGCAGAACGCCGAAGAGATGGATTGCTTTGAGATCCTGACGCTCGACAGCAAGGCCGCCGCACAGCTCGTCAAATGAGCGGGTCAGAGGGCGGACTTCTGGCGCAGGTGCTGGGGCTGGGCGCGGGCGGCTATGTGCTGATCGTGCTGGGGTTCCTGTCGCTTTTGTCGATCACGCTGATCATCGTGAAACTGTTCCAGCTTTGGGGTGCACGACCCCAGCCGTACCGTCTGAAGAACGCCATCGCACGGTGGCAAGGCGGCAACAGGACCGAGGCGCAGGCGATCATGCACGGCGGCAGCGCCCCCGCGGACCGAGTGGTCTGCGAGGCGCTGAAGGGCCTCGACACCGGAACGGACTCGCGCACGCTTGAGGCGGAGCTGACGACGCTGGGCAACGAGGAAGTGGTGTCGATGAACCGCTTCATCCGGCTTCTGGAGCTGATCGCCATGGTCAGCCCGCTGCTTGGCCTTCTGGGCACGGTGCTGGGGATGATCCAGTCGTTTCAGGAGCTGGAGCTGGCGGAAGGCGCGGCGAACGCGTCGGTGCTGGCTGGCGGTATCTGGCAGGCGCTGCTCACGACGGCGGCAGGGCTGATCGTGGCGATCCCGGCAGCGGTTGCAGCAAGCCTGTTCAGCGCGAGGGTCGAGACGGCCGCGCAGGATATCGAGAACAGCGTGGGGCGGGTGCTTGCGCTGGAAGGTGAGGGCTGACGACCGATGGCGGGGGTAGAGATCGCGCGAAGACCGCCCGCGAAGCCCCTGATTTCGCTGGTTCCGATGATCGACGTGATGTTGATCCTGCTGGTCTTCTTCATGGTGACGTCGACATATTTGGACCTCGACATGATCCCGGTCATCGAGCGGGGCGAAGGGACAGAGCGGGCGACGACTGACGCGGGCGGCGCGGTGCCCGGCGGCTCGGTGCTGATCCGGATTGGGGCGGATGGGCAGCCGGCGATTTCTGGGCAGACGGTGGATCTTGCTGGGCTCACGACGGCGATCCAGACCCGGCTGCGGGAGGATCCGAAAGCGCAGATCCTGATCCTGCCCTCCAACGCGGCGCCGCTGCAGGGGCTGGTGACGGTGCTTGATACTGCGACCATCGCGGGGGCTACGCGCCTGCGCGTGCTGCGGCTGGAGGTGGTGGAGTGAAGCTGACCCGCCCCCTGCCCCGCCAGCGCCCCGAGACGCTGATCGCGCTGATCGACGTGGTGTTCTTTCTGCTGGCGTTCTTCATGCTGATCGGGCGACTGGATGCAACGGCTCCTTTTGAGGTGACGCCGCCCCTCGCGGTTTCAGGCGCGGACCTGCCGGGCGGCGGGCTTACGATTTCCATCGCGCCGGATGGGGCGTTGGCGTTGGACGGGGTGGCGCTTGGGCGGGATGACCTGCTTGGCCGGGTGGAGGGCACGCTTGCGGCACGGCCCGAGACGTTGGTGCGGGTGAATGGCGACGGGGTCACGGCAGTGCGGCATGTGTTGCCAGTCGTCAGCGCGTTGGAGGCGATGGACGCGAGAGACGTTGTGATCGTCGTCTCGCCCAACCCGCAATGACGGTGCGGATCCTCTTCTGGTTCGCGGCGGTGCCTGCGTCGGTGAGCCTCCACGCGGCGGCAGCGGTTGGGCTGATGGCGAGCCTTACGCCCGAGCCGCCCCCGGAACAGGCGGTGCCCGAGAGCCGCTTTGACCTGCAAACAGTGCAGGTCGCTGCTCGACGCGCGATGCCTGAAGCGCCCGAGAGCCGTCCGGCGGCGGAGGCGCCCGGCGACGGGATTGCGCTTGGTCAGACCGCTATTCCGAGACGCACGGCGACGGGCAGTGCGCCGGACACGACGCCGGTGCCGCAGGCGCAACCGCCCACTTTTCGTGCAGAGGTAGGTGACTCAGGCGGCGCGGCGATCGTTCCTGCGGCGCCTGAAGCGGTTGCCGCCGCCTCGGAGGCGTTGCCATCTTCGATCGTTTCGTCGGAGGTGGCGCCTTTGCGGGAGGGTCGCCCGGTTACCCCGCAAATTGAGACCGCGGGCGCTGTATCGCAGCCATCGGAGGCTGTGGCCGCGCTGCCCAGCCCCAATGTAGCCGCCGTCGCGTTGTCTGCTGCGCCGAACGCGGCTGAAGCGACTGCGCCAGAGGGTGCAGCCGTTGCCTCTGCCCAGCTTCCAGTGACATCAGCGACAGTCGCTCGGGCAGAGCCGCTTCGGCTTTCTCAGCAGGCACAAGCGGCCACCGCGGCGGTGGTTTCCCGTCCTAAGGCGGCAGCGGTGGTGGCCGTTGCTGCGCCTGCTCCGGCGGCTGGGTCGGTGGATACTATACCCGTTCCTGTTGCGGCCGGGGTTGCCTCGCCGCGCCCTGTCGGGGCGTCTCGGCCCAGCTCCGCTCAGGTCACGGAGAGTGTGGCGGAGGCAACGCCCACGGCTGAGGCGCAGGCGGATACAACGGCGATCACCGCCGCGCTGGCGCTGCCGGGGCTGGATGGGCCAGCGGATCCGGTGTCGGTGGCCGCCTATCAGAGCTTTGTTGCGCCGGATGCTGCGCCTGAGGGGGACAGTGCGCGCGACGGGATTTCGGGGCTGCTCGGCGGGGTCGCCTGCTCGCGTTTGCAGGCCACGTTCCAGCCCGATACCGCATTGCTGCGGGTGACGGGGCACGTTCCGAATGCAGTGGATCGCGGGCCGATTCTGTCGGGACTTCAGGCGCTTATGGGGCAAAGCATCGGGATCGAGGACAACATCCTGATCCTCCCATCACCTCAATGCGACGCGCTTTCGGGGATCGAGGCGTTGGGGCTGCCGCAGTCTACGGACCAGTTCACCAACCCGCTTGTCGTGGGCGAGGACACGCATGCCCGGGCCTATCGCTATGTCACCGATGAGCAGTTGGTGCTGGACGTCTCGGCGCCGGATTACCCGGCGTACCTCTATGTCGACTACTTCGATGCCGCCGGGCAGGTGATTCATCTGGCGCCGAATGAGGTCGCCCCGCTGCGCCTTATCCTGCCCGGAGAGACGGCGAGCATCGGGGCGCCGGGGACGGCGTCGCTGGAGGTTCGGATCGGGCCACCCTACGGGCAGGAGATCGCGGTTGCTTTTGCGTCTTCAGTCGCGCTGCATTCGGGGGAGCGGCCGTTGGTGGAGGATGCGGCGACGTATTTGGACTGGCTCCGCACTCGTATTGCAGAGGCACGCGCGGGGGACCCAGGGTTCAAGGGCGAGTGGGTGTATTTCTTTGTCACAACGGCTCAACGGTGACAGATCGCAGAAATTCCCCTATCGTCGTGCCGTTTGACCCCGCAGGCTTTTGATCATGAGACCCCTGATTTTCATCGCGTGCCTCATTCTTTCGGCAACCGCAGCCCTCGCCAATCGCGTGGCGCTTGTGATCGGCAATGGCGCCTACACGGAGGCGCCACCGCTCGCGAACCCGGTGCGGGATGCCAGCGCCATTTCGGCGTCGCTGGACCGGTTGGGCTTTGACGTGATCTATGGCGAGGACACGAGCTATTTCGACCTTCGCCGTCTTGTACAGGACTTTAGCCGTCGCATTGAAGGTGCTGATCTCGCGCTGTTTTATTATGCTGGGCATGGCATTCAGGTGGGCGGGGCGAACTATCTGCTGCCAGTAGATTCAGAGCTGTCGCGCGAGGCGGATCTGGAGTTTGCGGCGCTTGACGTTGATGTGATCATGACGCAGATGGAACTGGCAGCGGCAACGCGGATCGTCATCCTCGATGCCTGCAGAAACAACCCGTTCGAGACGCGGCTGACCCGGTCCATGGGGACGGCGCGGTCGGCGGCGCTTGGCAGCGGGCTGGCGCCGATCCAGACAGCGGGCGGGGCGTTTATCGCGTTTGCGACGGACCCGGGCGAGGTCGCCTATGACGGCGCGGGGGAGCACAGCCCCTTCACGGAAGCGCTGCTGGAGCACATCGAGACGCCGAATATCGAGATCAACACGCTGATGACGCGCGTCCGCGCTGACGTATACGAGACGACAGGGCGCTTGCAGCGGCCCTGGTCGACGTCCTCACTGTTGGGCGAGGTTTATCTGGCGGGCGCCCCGGTGCCGGAACCAGAGCCGGAAGACGCGCAACTCACCGACCTCTCGGCATGGCAGGCCGCGGAGGAGGCTGCGACGCCAGAGGCTTATGCCGCGTATCTGGAGGCATACCCCAATGGCCTGTTCCGTGAGATTGCTCAGGCCCGCGTCGCTACGCTCCAGCAAGCGGCGGCGCCGGAGGTTCAGACTGCCCCGGAGCCGGAGCCCGAAACGCCTGACGAACAGCCTGCCCAACAGATCGCAGCTGCCACACCACCGCCTCGCGCACGGCCGTATGAGGAGCGGTCTGTGCCAGAGGCAACGCCGTCGGACCGGGCGTGCCCGGATTGCCCTCAGATGATGGCAATCAGCGGCGGCGCATTCTTCCTGGGTTCGCCCGGCGACACCGGTAAGCCTGAGGAGCGCCCGGCAACGTTCCTCACCATTCCACCGTTTCAGTTGTCGCAGAGTGAAGTTACCGTCGGCCAATTCCGGGCGTTTGTCTCGGCAACCGGGCATTCCGCCTCGGGCGGATGCTTTGTCTGGACGGCGGAAGGCCGCATGCGTCGCCGGTCTGCCGCGTCATGGGAAGACCCGGGCTATGCGGCCTCGGACGAAATGCCGGTTTCTTGTGTCAACTGGGCGGATGCGAATGCATATGTCGATTGGCTGAACACTCTGGACCCGTCGACCAAGTACCGGCTGGCCAGCGAGGCAGAGTTTGAGTTTGCCGCTCGGGCCGGTACGGAGACACCGTTTTTCTGGGGCGCGTCAGAGGACGGCGCGTGTGCGGCGGTGAACGCTGCGGACAGTGGATCGCGCTTTCGCTGGCGGAATCAGAGTTGCGACGATGGATATCCGGATTTGGCCCCGGTTGGGGCGTTTCCGCCCAATGCGCTGGGGCTCGACGGGATGATCGGGAACCTTTGGGAGTGGACGGCGGACTGCTGGAACGGTTCGCACGCCGGCGCCGCCCGCGACGGGTCGGCTCGACTGACGGGGTCTTGCGAAAGCCGGGTGCTGCGGGGCGCGTCATGGGACGATCCGGTGGAAAATCTGCGTTCGGCGCACCGCGTCGGCATCCCCTCAGATAGGCGTCAGGCGAATGTCGGCTTTCGGGTCGCGCGCGACCCTTAGGCGACGTAGGGGAAGTGTTCCGGAACTTTCCCCTCGCGAGAATGGAAAAGTCGGCGTATCTTCCAAGGCATAGATTTGAAATCGCCCCGATATTCCTCGGCGGCACAACTTAGGACCGAAGCGATGGCAGAAGAAAATATCAACAACAAACAACTTTGGATGAAGTACGAGAAGTTGATGAAGAAAGAGGGCAACAAGGCGGATGGCGATCCGTCGAAGGGCCTTCCCTTCGCTTTCAACTACGATTCGTCCCCGGCGGGCGAGCATGTGTTCTACACGCACAAAACCAAGAAAAATCAGGACAAGCTGGGCAAGGAAGCCCGGGGCGCCGGCAAAGGCACGAAGGCCGCGTTCGGGCGGGTTTACATGGAAGGCAACATGGTTGTCTTCAAGTGTGATCGGTCCATCCCGAACATGCCGAAGAGCGTGAAGAACTTCTTCAAGACGATGAAGGTCAAGAAGAAGCTCCAGATCATCGACGAAGAAGGCGTGTCGACCGATGTCGCTGAGGAGGATGAAGAAAATCAGGCCCTCGATACCGCACAGGCGACCGAAGCTCCGGCGGAAGAAGCGACTGAGCCCACGGCGCGTGGCGGGGCCGAGCCCGGCGCGGAAGAGACCGATGGCGGCAACCAGGCAGCGGCGCATGAGGGCCGCATGGGCGACCTTGAGAAGATGGTCGACAAGTGGTTCGCCAAGGACAGCACCGCCAAGGGCGCGATGGCCGAGGCCAAGCAGATGATCGGCGCGAATGACGCCGACGGCGCAGACCGCAAGATAACCGAGGTCGAAGCGCTGCTCGACAAGATCGGCGATCCGGCGAAGATCGTTGATAAGGCGAAGGAGCTGAAGGACAAGATTGGCGATCCGGAAGACGACCGGGGCCGCAAGCTGACCGACGCGGTGCGGATGGCGGCGAAGCTGATGTCCAACAAAACCGTCAGCGACTTTGAGCGGGCGTCTGGCATGCTCGACAAGATCGAGGAGGCCGTCAAAAAGATGGGCGGCGCGGCCGGTGGCGGCGACGACTCGGCAGATCGCGAGAAGAAGCGGGAAGAGATCATGTCCAAGGTGAAGGACATCGGCAAACAGGTCGAAGAGATGATGGCGAAGTACGGCATCACCTGATTTCACGCCTGACAAGGCATCCAAAGGGCCGGTCCTTCGACCGGCCCTTTTTCGCGTGACGCTGGGGAAAGGGCTGGCAAAGGCGGCCATTCCTCCCCTATGATTTCGCTAGAGGATCAAAACAGGGGTTTGGGGTGGATAAATCGGCAAAGACGCGCCAGCTCGGTCGGAAATTGTTGCTGACCGCCGCAATTGGGACCTTGCCGCTTGCGGGCTGTGTGCCGGAAGTCCCGGTTGAGGGCGCCCCCGGCGGAGCGACGGTTACCGTGAGCGCTCAGGAGGCTGATCTGTATCGTGCTGCGCGGTCTCAGCAGACGGCGGCTTCGGTGAACTCTTACCTCATCAGCTACTCGAATTCGGTGCTTGTGCCGTCGCTTTTGTCGAGCATGCCGGTCACGACACTGCGCCAAGTGGACCGGAGCCTTGCGGCACAAATCCCGGCGACAACGCTTGCAGCGTTGCCCGCCGCTGTCCGCAGCGCGTTGGGCGTCGGGGCCGCGGCGGCACCAAGACAGGCCGCGCCTGTTACGACAACGACGCGGACCACCCCAACGCGGCCCGCCGCGACGCGGTCGACGGGGGGTGACGATGATGACGACGACGATGGTGGCGGTGGCGAGTCCGGTGGTGGCGGATCTAGCCCGCCGGATGACGGATATTCCTGATCCCTGACACGACGAAGTTGACCTGACGCCCGTGACCCCTGCCCGCCCGAAGCTGTCGGTCATCGTCAACAACCACAACTACCAGCAGTTCCTTCCGACGTGCCTCCAGAGCGTCCGGGATCAGACACGCGCGCCGGATGAGGTTATCGTCGTCGACGATGGCTCCACCGATGGCAGCCGGGCGTATCTGGCGGAGCAGTCTGACGTGACGGTGCTGTTGCAGGACAATCGGGGCCAAGCGGCGGCGTTCAATGCGGGGTTCGCGGCGGCCACGGGTGAGGCGATCCTGTTTCTGGACGCCGATGACGCGCTGAAGCCCCATGCGCTGGAGACGATTGAGGCGCTGTGGACGGGGCGGCCGTCGATCCTGTGCTATCACCTCGACATGGTGGACGCCCGGGGGACGAAGCTGGGCCGCTATCCCATGACGCTGCCTGATGAGGACATGCTGCCGCGGCTGCTGAACGACCTGATGCTGCCGTTCATGCCCACCAGCGGAAACGTCTTCGCGCGCGAGGCTATTGAGTGGGCCTTCCCCCTGCCCGAGCCGCGCTGGAGGATCAGCGCGGACGCTCTGCTAATCCGAGCGGCGCTGCTGGTCGCGCCGATCCGGCTGGTGAACCAGACGCTGGCCGATTACCGCGTCCACGGCAGCAACAACTTCTTTCGCAACGATGTCACGCGCACGTGGCAGGCGCATCGGGGGCTGACCGACCTCGCAGATGTAGGGCTTGATCTGGCGCAGTTGGTGGAGCGGGCGCCCCGCTCTGTGCCAACGGAATATGCCGACCGCGTTCTGCGCGGCGTGCTGAACGTGCGGATGAAGACTCATGCGCTCGCCCCTGATCCCGTGGCGCTGCGGACGTTCCTGCGAAAGCTCCCCGCGCGCATTTTACCGCCGCCAGTACGCTGGGCGCTGCAGCGGTCGCCACGCCTGCAGGAGGCCGTGATCCAGCCCAGCGCAGCTCCCGCATGGGCAAATCGGTCACGTTCTTCGGAACCCGTTGAGCCGAGAGGCCTGTTCTATGGCGCGCGCGACCGGGTTGAGCATGAGCGGACGCTTCTTACCGCGCCGGATTGGGCCTGGGTCGCGAAGCACCAGACCTATGTGCGGTCTGGTCCGGCGCCTGCGCGACGGTGTACGGCTTCTGGCCAAGGGTGAGATCACCACTGACGGGTTGAAGATCGCCGTCACCGGGGCCTCGAAGCCCGCGATTTCGGCGGTGGAAGCAAAAGGCGGCAGCCTCACGATTGCCGCCTCGCCGGCAGCCGAGGCTTGACCCCGGCGTACCAGACGCCGATATCGAAGAAGGCCCGGTAAACACGTCGCCGCCCATCCGTGGCGGCGG
>JBCCXY010000138.1:0-9694 GCA_039190895.1 Pseudomonadota bacterium
GCCCCCCGGACCCCCCGGGATATTTCGAAAAAGAAGAAGGACTGGGGGCGGTCCCACAGTGGGACCGGCTGTAGTATTATGAAATTATGTGATTTTATCTGATAAGGGTTTTTTGGGACCGGGTTCAGGAAGGATCTGGAACGTAACTGCTGTGCGGGTTCGCCCAATCCTCGGGCTTCAGCGGATCATTGCCGTCATCAACATTGACCCGAATATATGAAACATATACATTTCGTTTAACCTGCAGCGAGAGGCAAGCCGATGGGATTGGTAAAGATCGACGACAGCCTGCACGAAGACGTGAGGCGCGCGAGCGCTGTCATGTGTCGATCAATTAATGCTCAAGCTGAGTTCTGGATGAAGATCGGCATGCTTGCGGAGGCCAATCCGACACTCGCATTCACCGATATTGTGAAGATGCAGCTTCAGATGAGCGCCACCGATGCGGGCGCGAAAGTCGCTTGAATGGCCAACAAAGCCACGGACGAGAATTCGACCATTGCGAATGAGATTGAAGGGTTTTTCTCCGCTTACCTAAGCGCCTTTGACCGCAACGATGCCGCAGCGATCAGTGAGCTTTGGGACGAGGTTGGATTGTTCCCTTCACCCACTGGAAACTTCTCGATGGATCGAGAGGCGTTTCGCAATCACTGTGTGACGCTGCTGGATTTCTACAGAAAACAAGGCGTCACTGAACCCACCGGTGAGTTGCTTTCGGTAGAGGAGTTGTTCCCGGGCGTTGCTCAGGCACGCATGGCATACGAAATGCTTGGCTCGGATGGCACACCCGTCGCCAGCTGGGAACACGTCTACATCCTGCGCAAGACTGACGACCAATGGCGCGTTTCGCTGACAATCGCAGATGACGAAATGGCCGCGTGGGCATCCGCTGGAGCGGAGATCTAGAAGCGGGCTTTCGCTACCGGTCGTCGAATGGCACCATTGTCCTGCACATTGGACTAGACCCGCCGCCAGAACGCGCCGCATGCTTCAGGTGAAGAAGGATCTCCGCTCCTAAACGTCAGCAAGCAGCCTGGTGATCAGGTCTTTTGCGGTATGGCTTGGAGACCAGCCGGGGTACGTGTTTTGGAAGCGGGATGTGTCGGAGATCCACCAGATGTGGTCGCCGTAGCGTGGGGCTTTGGTGAAGGTGCGCGAGACCGGGCGGGCGAGGATTTCGGATGCGATGTCAAGGGCTTCTAGGATGGAGCAGCTTGCTTTGCGGCCTCCGCCAATGTTGTAGACGCCGCTGCTAGGTGGGGCGGCGATGACGCGGGCGAAGGCGTCGGCGAGGTCGTCGGCGTGGAGGTTGTCGCGGACCTGTTTGCCGTCGTGGCCGATGACCTCATAGGTGCCGCCCTCGCGGGCGACGCGGCAGAGGTAGGACAGGAAGCCGTGGGCTTTTGCGCCGTGGTGGTCCTCCCCTGTGATGCAGCCCGCGCGGAACACGGACGTCGCGAGGCCGAAGCGGTCGCCGTATTCCTGCACCATGAGGTCCGCCGCCGTTTTTGACACGCCGAAGAGGCTGTGGCGGGTTTGGTCGATGGACATGCTCTCATCAATGCCACGGTCGTGGAACGGGTGACTGGGGTCGAGGTCCATCCGCGTGGCGCCTTCGGCGAGCGGCAGGTGGTTGGGGTGATCGCCGTAGACCTTGTTGGTCGAGACGCACAGGAAACGAGCGTCGGGTGTGTGCTCGCGGCAGGCCTCTAGCAGCGCCAGAGTGGCGGTGGCATTGATGGCGAAGTCGGTCGTCGGGTCGGTGGCGGCCCAGTCGTGCGAGGGTTGGGCGGCGGCGTGGATGACAGCCTGCACCGCGCCAAGGTGGCGGCGGAAGACCTTGGTGATTCCGTCGGTGTCGCGGATGTCGGCCTCAACAAGGCGGAAGCCTTTGCACTGTTTCAGCGCGTCGTGGGTTGCCGCGTTGCTGGCGGCGTCGCCGAAGAAGGTGCGGCGCATGTCGTTGTCGATGCCGACGACCTCTAGCCCCATCGCCGTCAGCCGCCGCACCGCCGCCGCGCCCACCAGCCCGAGCGCCCCTGTCACCACTGCTGTAGAAATCGCGTTTTTCCCCTTTGGCAAACCTCCAAGCCCCTGTATCAAATCAGAAGAATTGAACCAGTGGATTTCCAGTGCGCCTGCGGGAGTAGATTGATCATGCGCATCCTTCTTGCCGCGATTCTTGTTGTTGCGTTTGCCCATGCCGCGCTTGCCAAGCGGGTGGCGCTTGTTGTCGGGAACTCTGAGTATGCGAGCCCGCTTCCGACGCTCGCCAACCCGTCGAACGATGCGCAGGATGTGGCGGCCAAATTGACCGCGATGGGGTTCGAGGTGCGACTGGCCGTCGACCTTGACCTGACGGAGTTCAAGGCGGCGCTTCTGGACTTCGCCGTCATGCTGGAAGACGCGGACACATCGCTGTTTTTCTATGCCGGGCACGGGATTCAGGTGGATAACGAGAACTTCCTGATCCCGACGAATGCCCGCGTGGAGCGGGGCGTGGATTTCGCCGAAGAAGCGATCACGGTGAACCGGATCGTCGGGCTGATGAACCAGTTTACGAAGACGACGCTGGTGTTCCTTGATGCTTGTCGGGACAACCCGCTGACCAGCGATATCCCGGTGGGGGAGCAGCGGAACGGGTTCTCGAAGGGTCTGGCGCGTATTCGGGCGGCTGGCGGCAGTTACATCGCCTATGCGACGGCGCCCGGGAACGTGGCCTATGACGGGCACGGGCGGAACAGCCCGTTCACGACGGCGCTGCTGGAGCATATCGACACGCCCAATATCGACATTCGCCTGATGATGGCGGACGTCCGGCAGGACGTGTTCGAGGCGACGGGGCAGCGGCAATTGCCGTGGGAAAACAACTCGTTGATCGGGCGGTTCTACTTCGATGAGGACAGCACGTTGCAGCGGCTGGACAGTCAGCAGCGCAACGAGACCGAGGCGTGGCAGGCGATCTCGGAGAGCATCCAGCGAGAGGATTATGCGGCGTATCTGAGGGACTTTCCGGATGGGACGTTTGCGTCGGTCGCGCGGCTGAAGATCGACGCGTTGGAACAGATGGATCAGCGCGCGAATGAGGAGCGGACGAACTTCGTGCTCGCGCGGGCGGCTGGCACGGAAGAGGCGTGGGAAGAGTTTCTGGAGGGGTATCCGACGGGGGTGTTTTCGGAGATCGCGTCGGAGGAGTTGCAGGATTTGCGGGATGAGATCGCGCGCAACGAGCTGTCGCTGGAAGAGATGCATTGGCGGTCGATTGAGACGTCGGTGGCGCCGTCGGACTTTGTGACGTTCCAGCAGATTTATCCGGGCAGCCGGTTTGGCGACCTCGCCGAGCAGCGGCTGGAGGCGGCGCGGCGGGCGCAGGAGATCGTGGAGACGGTGACCGGGCAGGCGCGGGATCAGGTGCGGGATGCGGAGCTGGAGCGGGAGGTGAAGCGGAACGTCGCGAAGATGCCGGTGCAGTTTATTCAATATGGGTTGAACGCGTTGGGGCATCCGATCAGCGATGTGTCGGGCGTGATGGATCGGCCGACGAAATCGGCGATCCGGAACTATCAGGCGACGATTGGGGCGCGTCAGACCGGGCGGCTGACGGCGGAACAGACGGTGGATCTGATCCTGAACGCGGCCGCGTTGGGTGACAGTCATGCGCTGACGGCGACGGGGATCATGCTGAGCTCGGGCTATGGCTTGCGCCAGAACGAGGCGATGGCGCGGGAGTGGCTGGATCGGGCGGCGGATCGGGGGAACGGGTTGGCGATGGCGAACCTAGGGATACTGTACCGCGACGGACGCGGGGGGGACCGGGATCTGGCTAAGGCGCGCAGTTTGCTGACGGTGGCCGTGACGCTGGGCGTTGAGGGCGCCGAGCCGGTGTTGAGGAGTTTGAGCGAATGATCCGGTTTGTTGCGAGTGTTGTGGCCGTTGCCTGGGCCTCGGCGGCGTCGGCGCAGCTGTTGTTGCCCACGCCCGAGTTGCGGACCGAGAAGGATTGTCCGCATTGCCCGGAGGTTGTGATCCTCCCCGATGGGACGGAGATCAGCCGGGCGCCGGTTATGCTGTCGGAATTCGCCGCCTTTGTGGACGACACCGGGTACCGAAACACCGGTTGGGGCTGCAAGTGGAACCATGCGGGGTTTGAGCAGGAGGCCGATCATCCGGTTGTCTGCATCACCTATGAGGCGGCGGTTGAGTATGTCGCTTGGCTGTCGGACGAGGCGGGGGTGCCCTATCGCCTGCCGACGGCGGAAGAGCTGACCTATGCGGTGACTGCCAACACGGCGACGAATTACTGGTGGGGGCAGCAGATTGGGCGTGACCGTGCGAATTGCTTTGGCTGCGGGCGGAGTCTGGATGAGGAAGGGACAACTCCGGTGGGGCTTTACCCCGCGAACCCGTTCAACCTGCTGGATGCGCTGGGGAACGTGTGGATCTGGACGTCGGATTGCGCCGACGCGACGTGCGAAGAGCGGGTGCTGATGAGCGGGGGCTGGTCGAGCCCGCCTTCGGACTTGCGGATGACGAAGCGGATCACGAACGCGCCGACGGTGCCGTTCAATACCTATGGCATCCGGGTGATACGGGAGGCGGGGGCATGATTGGTGTTGTGTTGGCGTTGGCCCTGGCGGGGTCGGCGGAGGCTCAGGTGGCGGGCGAGACGTTTCGGGATTGCGAGACGTGTCCGGAGATGACGCAGCTGATCGATGGGACGGCGATTGGGACGTACCTTGTCACGCGGGACGAGTTTGCGGAGTACGCCGCCGACTGGGATGTTCCCGAGACGTCGAATTGCTTCATCTGGATCGGGAAACGGGCGAGTGACTCCAAGGAGCATGGCTGGGCCGATCCGGGGTTTGAGCAGGCGGGCGATCACCCGGTGGTGTGCGTCAACTGGCTGGAGGCGACGGGGTATGCGGATTGGTTGAGCGAGAAGACGGGGCAGCTTTACCGGTTGCCGACGATTGAGGAGTCGCGGGCGGCGGCGTTTGCGGGGACGCAGACGCGGTTCTGGTGGGGCGACAGCTTTGACGAGGTGTGCCAGTGGGCGAATGTGGGCGATGAGGTGTATCGCGCGGCGCATCCGGATGATCAGAGGGACGTGCGGATTCCTTGCGAGGACGGGTTCCCCTTCACGTCGCCGGTGGGGGCATTTCCGCCGAATGGGTTGGGGCTGCATGATGTGGTGGGGAACGTCTATCAGTGGACGAATTCCTGCAACAAGGGGGACTGCTCGAATGCGATCTTTCGGGGGGGTGCCTGGAACGTGCCGCGGCCGTTTCATTTGAGTAATGAGGGTGAGTGGGCGGACCGGATTGTTCTGCGGGGCGCGGCCGTCGGGTTTCGGGTGATGCGGGATGCGGAGTAGCGGTCCCCATGGGGACCGTTTGTAACATACTGTATTTATGTATATTTTTTGATTATAGCTTGCAGCGGGATCCAGCGCGTACCCCTCGATCGGGCTGAAGCTGGAACTACGCTCGTCACCGTACGGCATCGGTCAGGCCATGCTCAGCCTCATCCTGAATCCCGCCGTGACGTGAGCGCTGCTCGACGTAGCTGCAGGCGAACGCAAGCGGCATTGGTCGGGGGCTTTGACGGACCGCTGATTTCCCCGCGCCCCCGTCGCAATCAGTGCTAGAGTTTTCGCCATGACGAACGCTCTGCCTCTTCCCTGCACAAATGGCGCGACGACAGGTGCCACCAACCAAAGTGATTGCCCGGACAAGCGAGGCACCCTTCTGGCCACGATTGTTGGATCAAGCCTCGCCTTTGTCGTGGGATCGATCATCAACGTGGCCCTGCCTGCCATGCAGGACGAGTTTGGCGTCGGTGCCACCGGCGCACAGTGGATCATCAACGCCTATCTGTTACCACTCGGCGCGCTGGTGATGATCGGGGGTGCCATCGGGGATCACTATGGTCGCAAGTTGGTATTTCAGACGGGAATGGCGATTTTAACCATCGCGTGTGTGATCTGTGCCGTGGCCTGGAACTTTCCTGTCCTGATGATCGGGCGCGCGCTGGAGGGCGTCGGCGCCGCCATGATCGCGCCGACGTCTCTGGCGATCATCGCCGACGGATTTTCCGGGCGGGAGCGTGGCCGCGCCATCGGCACCTGGGCCGCAGCGGGGGCCGCCGCAGGCGCATTGGCCCCTCTTGCAGGCGGCATGATTGTGGATTTTGCAGGGTGGCGGTGGGCATTTATCGCTGTTGTGCCATTTGCCCTCTTCGGCTTTTGGGTCGCCCATGGTGCGATCCGGGAAAGCCGCGCGGACTCTGGCACACGTGCGCCGCTTGACTGGCTTGGAGCCGGGTTGGTCGGGGCGGGACTGTTCGCCCTGATCTGGGCGCTGATCGCTTTGCCCGACCGCGGCGCAACGCCACTGGTTCTTGTGTCCGGTGGTGCGGGCATCCTGCTGGTCGTGGCGTTCCTGATCGTGGAGCATCGCAAAGGCGAGAATGCAATGACGCCCCTCAAGCTGTTTGGAAATATCACGTTCTCGGGGCTCTCTTTGCTGACGCTATTCCTTTACATGGCGCTGGGCGGTCTGCTTGTTTTGCTACCCTACGTGTTGATCCGCGAGCTTGGATTTGGCGCGACCGCCGCCGGGGCGGCCATCCTGCCGTTTCCGCTTATCCTGGGGCTTTTATCCCGCATGGTGGGCGGCACTCTGGCAGACATGGTCGGCACGAGGATGATCCTGACGATCGGGTCGCTTCTTGTTGGCTGCGGCTTCCTGCTGTTTGCCCGAGCGCCGGCGGCAGATTTGAATTACTGGGTCGATATATTTCCCGGTCTCGTCGTCATGGCGCTTGGCATGGCCGCTAGCGTTGCCCCGCTGACCTCTGCCGTGCTGGCGAGCGCTGGCGACAGGTATTCCGGCGTCGCGTCGGGCATAAACAATGCGATCAGCCGTATAGCGGGACTTGTTGCAACAGCGCTGCTGGGTCTGGTGCTGATCGGATCATCCGACAACCTTGTCGTCGGTTTCGCGATGGCATCACTGGCAGGTGTCGCCTTGGCGGTCGCAAGTGCCCTGAGCGCGTGGCTGCTGGTGGACCCGGCTGCGGTGGAAACGGACTGAGCAGCACTCTTTGCGCGGAACTCAGCTCCGTTCTGCCGCGTGGCCACGTGCGCAGTTAAGTTGCTGTCGACAGTGCGTCGATGATCACTTGGCGGTCGGTGACGATGGCGAAGTGGCCTGCGTTGGGGAGGGTTGTGATTTTGGCTGTCCCGGCGGCGGTGGTGAGGGTGTCGTGGTTGACGATGGGGTCCTCGTCTCCGGTCAAGATCGTGCAGGGCATGGTGAGGCCCGAGACCTCTGACAGGGCGAACTGGGAGGCGGTTTTGAAGTCTTCGGCGACCCCCGTGACGGAATCGCGGAAGGTTTGGCCGAACCAGGTGTCGACGGGGGGGACTCCGGCGTCGCCGTGCAGGACCTCGGCGTCTTTCCTGCAGCTTCCGAAGACGCGGTTCAGCGCCGTTCGCACGTTGTGCGGTTTGGCGTAGCTTTTGGCGAATTGCGCGGCCACCAGCCGGAACACGAGACCGTCGGCGCGGAAGCGGGCGACGACTTTCATGATCCGCGACAAGTAGACGGCACGGCCGTCGCGGGGCTGGCCGAAAAACGGAGACAGCAGGACGAGGTTGGGCACCAGTTTGGGGTGCGCGAGCGCCAAGCGGACGGCGACGATACAGCCCAGCGAGTGGCCCATGAGGATCGGCGCTTGCCCTTTGAAATGGGTCATCAAATCGGCGAGGCCGCTTTGGCTGTTGGGATCTTCGCCCATCGAGTCTTCCGGCGGGCTGAGGTAGCCGTCGCGCAAGGGCACGATGAAGCGGAGCCCGGTCAGCGCGCCGTGTCGGGCGAGGCTTTGCAGAAGCGGCACGAAGAACAGCCCGTGGACGACGATGATGGGGCGGCCGCCCGGGTCGCCGACCTCAAACAGGCGCAAAAGGCGACCGTCGGAGAGGTGGTGGAGTTCCACCCGGACCGTGTCGGGCAGATGCGTTTCGGCCAGCTCGGATATCCCCGTGGAGGCGCGCATCTGTTCGTCGATGATAAAGACGAGGTGGATCGCCTGGGACAGGATCAGGCGGATCAGTGCCCCCTGCCCTGACACCGACAGCTTGGCGCAGGCTCGTTTGAACTGGCCGCGCCGGGTTTCGGTTTGCAGGCCGTCGACGCGCGCGCTTTCGCTGAGCGACAGTCCGGCGACGATCTGTGACGACACGCGTGCCTCTGCGTTGGTCAGCCCGGCGTCGGGGTTAAATGTGTCGATGAGTTGGGCGAGGACGTGAAAGCTGACGCTCATGGCGCGATGGGATGCCTGCACCTCGGACGTTGGGCGGGGGGAGACTGGGACGAACCAGAGGAACCGATCCGTCAGCCCGGATGCCTGAATCTGGCCGACGCGGGCGTCACCGCTGTCGAGCACGGACATGAGCTCTGCCAGTTCGGGTGGGTGTTTGGACTTCGGTAATGCGGTGTTGATGCGGGAGGAGGAGAGCCCTTCGAAATCGGTAATCCCGGCGCCGATTGGCTTCATCGACCGGTCGAGGTCAACCCAGGCGATCCGCGTCTGTTCGCCATTGGTCCGTGAGGAGAGCCGCGCGCGGAGCTCTGTCTGCGCGCGGCGGGATTCCGTCTCGGGGATAACCGAGAACAGGTCTTGGATTTCCTTTTCACTCAGCACGCAGCATGCCCCGACGTTCCCCCGGCGCCCACGGTACAGGGGTCAGGTCATGCAACAACCCCCATTTGGGGGATGCGTCCTAAAGGATCTGGCTGAGGAACTCTTTGGTGCGGGGGTCGCTGGCTTCGGTGAAGAAGGTGGCGGGGGGGCCGTGTTCGACGATGATGCCGCGGTCGGTGAAATAGATGTGGTCGGCGACTTCGCGGGCGAAGCCCATTTCGTGCGTGACGAGGATGCAGGTCATGCCTTCGGCGGCGAGTTCCTTGATCGTCACCAGCACCTCTTTGACCGTTTCGGGGTCGAGGGCGGCGGTGACCTCGTCGAACAGCATGACGTCGGGGTTCATGGCGAGGGAGCGGGCGATGGCGACGCGCTGTTGCTGGCCGCCGGAGAGTTCGCCGGGGTAGCTGCCTTCTTTGCCCTGCAGGCGGACCTTGGCCATCAGTTTGCGGGCACGGTCTTCGACCTCGGCCTTGTTCTGCTTCAGCACCAGAACGGGGGCCATCATCACGTTTTCCAGCGCCGTCTTGTGCGGGAACAGGTTGTACTGCTGGAACACCATGCCAACCTTCTTGCGCAGCTCCAACTTGTCGAGCTTGGGGTCGTGCACCTCTTGCCCTTCGACCTTGATGGACCCCTGCTGGATGTCGTTCAGCGCATTGATACAGCGGATCAGCGTCGACTTGCCCGAGCCAGACGGGCCGATGATGCAGATCACCTCCCCCTTCATGACGTCGAAACTGACGCCCTTCAGAACCTCAAGCTCGCCGAAGGATTTCCGGACGTCCTTGAGAGAGATGATCGGTTGGTCAGGGGTCCAGGTCATAGTGGCCTTCCGGTTGCGACATCGGTTTCGAACATGTTCCGGCGCGGGACAAGGCCGAAGGCCGCCGCGCGATCGACGGGCCCTCCCGGGGCCCGGCGATTGGGTTGGGTCAGCGCGTCGCTCGGATCAACGGCGATTGCGCAGCTATAAACCGCGCTGAAC
>JBCCXY010000139.1:0-9494 GCA_039190895.1 Pseudomonadota bacterium
CATCGACACGGTGAAATCCTTCTTTGGCCAGGAGCCGCACAAGGGTGTGAACCCCGATGAGGTCGTCGCCATGGGTGCCGCGATCCAGGCCGGTGTTCTCCAGGGCGACGTCAAGGATGTGGTTCTGCTGGACGTGACCCCGCTGTCGCTGGGCATCGAGACACTAGGCGGTGTCTTCACCCGTCTGATCGACCGCAACACGACGATCCCGACCAAGAAGTCTCAGGTCTTCTCCACCGCCGAGGACAACCAGAACGCCGTGACCATCCGCGTCTTCCAGGGCGAACGCGAAATGGCCAATGACAACAAGCTGTTGGGCCAGTTCAACCTCGAAGAAATCCCTCCCGCGCCACGCGGCCTGCCACAGATCGAGGTCACGTTCGACATCGACGCCAACGGCATCGTCTCGGTCTCGGCCAAGGACAAGGGCACCGGCAAACAGCAGGTCATCACGATCCAGGCGTCGGGCGGTCTGTCGGATGACGAGATCGACCAGATGGTCAAGGACGCCGAGGAAAACGCCGAGGCCGACAAGGACCGGCGCGAGCTGGTGGAGGCCAAGAACCAGGCCGAAAGCCTCGTCCACAGCACCGAGAAGTCGATCGAAGACCACGGCGACAAGGTCGACCCCTCCACGGTCGAGGCCATCGAACTGGCCCTCGCCGCGCTCAAGGACACGCTGGAAACCGAGGATGCGGGCAAGATCAAATCCGGCATCCAGAACGTCACCGAAGCGGCGATGAAACTCGGCGAGGCCATCTACAAGGCCGAGCAGGAGAAATCCGCCGGGGTCGAGCCGGAAGAAGAAGACGACGACACCCCGCGCGAGGTGGATGACGAGATCGTGGACGCCGATTTCGAGGATCTCGACGACGACAATAAGCGCGCCTCTTGAGGACGCACCGGACTGACGCGAACCGGCTTCGGACACCCGGGGCCGGTTCCGTCGTTCCAAGGGGATGAGCCATGGCAAAGCGCGATTACTATGATGTCCTGGGCGTCGCGAAAGGCGCCAGCGCCGATGAGGTGAAAAAGGCCTATCGCTCTAAGGCGAAGGAGCTTCACCCCGACCGCAATTCCGACAACCCCAACGCCGAAGCCCAGTTCAAGGAAGTGAACGAGGCCTACGACGTCCTGAAAGACGCCGACAAGAAGGCCGCCTACGACCGCTTCGGCCACGCCGCCTTCGACGGCGGCATGGGCGGTGGCGGCCCCCGGGGCCCGGGTGGCGGCCAATACGCAGGCGGCGACTTTGCCTCGGCCTTCTCCGACGTGTTCGACGATCTCTTCGGCGACTTCATGGGCGGACGCGGCGGGCAGGGCGGACGCTCCCGCGCCTCCCGCGGCTCCGACCTGCGCTACAAGCTGCGCGTGACGCTGGAAGACGCTTTTAACGGCCTGCAGAAGACGATCAAAGTCCCCACCGCCGTGGCCTGCGAGACCTGCAACGGCTCCGGCTCCGAGGCGGGCGCCGAGCCGGTGACCTGCCCCACCTGCGCGGGCATGGGAAAGGTCCGCGCGCAACAGGGCTTCTTCACCGTCGAACGCACCTGCCCAACCTGCAACGGCCTGGGCGAGATCATCAAGAACCCCTGCGCCACTTGCGGCGGCTCAGGCCGCACGGAGAAAGAGCGCTCGCTCTCCGTCAACATCCCCGCCGGCGTCGAAACCGGCACGCGCATCCGCCTCTCCGGCGAAGGCGAAGCGGGCTTGCGCGGCGGCCCGACGGGCGACCTCTACATCTTCATCGAAGTGGACGAGCACCCCCTCTTCCAACGCGACGCCCAGAACCTGTTCTGCCGCGTCCCCGTCAGCATGACGACGGCGGCCCTTGGCGGAGACATCGAGGTCCCCACCATCGACGGCGGCCGCAGCCGCGTGAAGGTCCCGGGCGGCAGCCAAACCGGCAAACAAATGCGCCTCCGCGGCAAGGGCATGCCCGCCCTGCGCGGAGCAGGCACGGGTGACATGTTCCTGGAACTGGCCGTCGAAACCCCGGTCAACTTGACGTCGAAACAAAAGGAATTGCTCCGCGAATTCGAGGAGCTCTCCGAAAGCAACACGAACCCGGATTCGTCGAAGTTCTTCTCAGCGGTGAAGAGCTTCTGGGATTCAATGAAGGGTTAGTATTTTCGACAGCGCCCTTTACTGGCTGAATCCGATGTCATTCAGTCCAACGCTACCGTTGGGTTGAGGACAGAGTGACCCATTGCAGCCATGCGCATCGGATTGACTGGGCGGCACGTAGATTCTGCAGGTACAGCAATCGCCGTCTTCACATGTTGTGCATTCTGCCCAACCATCCTCGCCCGAGGGGTTAATCCACCACTCGCATTTCTGTCCTGATCCGCCGCCAGCAGTAGCCCCGTCGGCCAAAGCCCGGAGCTGCAAGGCGATCGCACCCTCTATTGCACGCTTTCCCTCATCTGGAAGGCTATCAAACACGACGAGATCAGACGGAGCTATGCTGAACGTCTGAACTTCCATCGATCCGTCGATAGGGTATTGTTTGGCGTCTTGGGCATGTACGCCACCTGACATCGGAATGTATGCAAGAACCATAAAAACAATGAGCTTTAAAGCGATCCTCATTCGAGTCTCCATGTCTAAAAGTCGTAGGGTAACACGGAACCGCTTTTTCTTGACCTATGGCGCTCGTGCTCAGCGATACTCCGCCGCCGCAATAAACTGCGAAAACGCCTCGCACCACACCAGCACGGTCGTGTACGCCTCTAGGTCCACCCCCGCCGGGATATCCAGCATGAACCCCTCGAAGGTCTTCACCGACCCAAGCACGATGCTCTGATCCTTCAAAGGTGCGAACTCTTCCTCGTGCTCAACGAATTCCGGCACCAGATACACCATGTAATCCGGCCCCGGCGCCAGTGAGCCCTCGTGAACGACCTGCGTCGCCGTCAGGCTAATCGTCCCCATGCCCCAGTGCAGCGCATCGTTGCCGCGCAGATCCTCGGCGATCTCAGCGGTGTAAACCGCGCCCTCCGCCGACTCCGCCAGAACCTCCGCATCCGGCGATGGCGGCGCCGTCAGGATCGGCAAAAGATATATCCCCAGCGCAAAGCCAATCGCCAGGGCGATGCCGTGAGTCAGAATCCAGATGATGAAACGGCGCATGATGGGGCCCTCCCACCGCCTGCGTAGCACAGCGCGCGGAGGAAGCGTAGGGTGGGCAATCTGCCCACCGCCCCGGCCCGAAAATCACGCCGCCCTGTGGAACCGCAGGTTCTCCCGGCTCAACTGGCTCAGATCCGTGACGCCCATCAGCTTCATGTCGCGCTCAATCTCGGTCCGCATGTTGCCCAGCACCCGCTCAACCCCGGCCTGTCCCGCTGCCGCCAGCGCATAAAGATACAGCCGCCCGCCAGAGCACGCCTTCGCCCCCACCGACAGTGCCTTCAGCACATGCGTTCCGCGCTGAATACCGCCCTCGCAGATCACGTCGATCTTGTCGCCCACCGCATCCACGATCTCGGCCAGTTGATCGAACGGCGCGCGCGAGCCATCCAGTTGCCGCCCGCCGTGGTTCGACACCATGATCCCGGTACAGCCAATATCCACCGCGCGCCTGGCATCCTCGACGCTCATGATCCCCTTCAACGCGAACTGCCCGTTCCACTGCGCGCACAGCTTCTCGGCATCCTTCCAGTTCATCGACTGGTCCAGCATGGTCGAGAAATACTCCCCCACCGACACCGCCAGATTCGTCCCCGCCGAGACATGCCCCGACAGGTGCGGCATATCGAACTTTTCTTTTGTGAAGAAGTTCCACGCCCACATCGGGTGGATCGCAAAGCTCAACGCCGAGGACATCGTCAGCTTGGGCGGCGACGTGAAACCGGTGCGCAAGTCCCGCTCTCGATTGCCGCCAGTTATGGTGTCGACGGTCAGCGCCATCACGTTGAAATTCGCCGCCCGGGCGCGCTCCAACAGCGCATCGTTCAGGCCCCGGTCCTTGTGGAAGTAGAACTGGAACATCTTCGGCGTGTCCGCGATCTTGGCGATCTCTTCTACCGATACCGTGGCCAGCGACGACACACCGAACATCGTCCCGAATTTCGACGCCGCATTGGCCACCGCCCGCTCGCCTTCATGGTGAAACAGACGCTGCAGGGCCGTGGGCGCGCAATAGACCGGCATGGCAAGTTTCTGACCCATCACCTCCACGCTCATGTCCACCTCTTCGACCCCGGCAAGGACGTTCGGCACCAGATCGCAATCGCCATAGGCTTGCGTGTTGCGGCGATAGGTCTGTTCGTCGTCCGCCGCGCCATCGATGTAATGGAAGATCGGCGCGGGCAACCGGCGCTTTGCAAGTTTGCGGAAGTCGTGGAAGTTGTGACAGTTGTTCAAGCCCATGAATGCGCACCCTGCGTGTTTCAGATTGCGGCAAGGCATACTGGTTTTCGATAATCGTGTCGCCAAAATTCTCTGCGGGGTTCAGTTAAGCTCAGCTTGACTGTCCGCAACCTGCACTGCGGCGTTAACACTTCGTTATCCATGATGCGGCAGGCTCCGCCCATGCCGCGCCAATCCGAACTTTCCGAGATGTCGTCCGACTTTCTCGGCCATCACGCCCCGCCCCGCCCTAAGGACCAGCCGTCCTACATCAAAGACCACCGTCCCCGCCTGCGTGAACGCTTTATGACCGGCGGGGCCGCCGCTATGCCGGACTACGAACTCCTGGAACTCGTCCTGTTCCTCTCGATCCCCCGGCAAGACGTGAAACCCCTCGCCCGCCGCCTGCTCGACACCTTCGGCGACTTCAACGCGGTCCTCGCCGCCCCCGTCGCCCGGCTGAAAGAGGTCAAGGGCGTCGGCGACCGCGTCGTCTGCGACCTCAAGGTCATCGAAGCCGCCGGGCACCGCATGACCCGCACCCGTGTCATCCAGAAACCCGTCCTGTCCAGTTGGGATGCGCTTCTGGATTACTGCCGCGCCGCCCTCGCCCATCAGGATCGCGAGCACTTCCGCGTCCTTTACCTCGACCGCAAGAACATCCTCATCGAAGACGAGCCTCAGTCAAAGGGCACCGTCGACCACGTCTCGGTCTACCCCCGCGAGGTCATCAAACGCGCCCTCGAGCTCGGCGCCACCGCCCTGATCCTCGTCCACAATCACCCCTCCGGCGACCCGACCCCGTCCGAGGCCGACATCATCGTCACCCGCAAGATCGCCGACGCGGGCGACGCACTGGGCATCACCGTCCACGATCACCTGATCATCGGCAAATCCGCCGAAACATCTTTGAAATCAGACGGTTACTTCTGAACCACCCAGGCCTCGACCCGCCGGTTCGCCATCGTCCCCCAACCCCCGCCATCATCGCAGGCCAAGGGCATCGCCTCGCCAAAGCCATGGACCTCCACCGGCACGCGCCCCGCATCATCGGGGCCAAGCCGCTCCAGCACCATATCCCGCACCGTCACGGCCCGTCGGCGGGAAACATCGCGGTTCGCCACCGCACCGCCCACCGCGTCGCTGAACCCGGCGAGGATCAGGCGCTTGCCATCAAACACCCCTTCCTCAATCCCCTCGACCAGCCCGTCGAGATTGCCGAGGCTCACCGCATCCAGCGCCTCCCCGTCAAATCGAAACGTCGAAGTCAGCCGCTCTGCCCCATCCAACACCTCCACGATCTGCCGCAGCGACCGCGCGCCCACATCGGGACCCGTCGCCCGGATCGCATCCACCAGCCGCGCGCCCTGCTGTGCCAGGCCCCGGCCGTCGATCTGCAGATCGGCAAACCACTCCCGCTCAATTAAACGGCCGGCCTCTCGCGACGTCAGAAACGCCACATACTCCCGCCCCACCGGCGGCAAGCGCCGCGCGGGCAGATACAGCTCATAGGACAGAACCCACGGATAATCCCCGGATTTCAACGTCCGCGCCGTGGGCGCCACCGCAATCCCGCAATCGCCTGCCAGCGACAAGGGCCGCGTCGGCCCCATTGTGGACCGCATCGTCAGCCCCAACGCAAACGGATCCGCCTGCACCGCCGCCTGCACCGCTCCGAGATCCGCATGGTAACTCGCGCCCGCGGATCCGGGCCCGTCAAAGGCCCCGCCCAAGGACCCGCTTGGCAAATGCAGCGCAATTGCCGCGTCGGGGCCGCCAACCTCTGCCCAGTTCGTCACCTCCCCGCGATAAATCCGTTGCAGATCCTCCACCGTGAGCGCCTGCAGAGGGTTCTCGGGCGACACCACGGCAACCACCGCATCCCGCGCCACCAGCCGTCGATCCCGGCGGCTACTGAGATCCGCTGCCCCGGCATCCGCCGCCAGCTCCACCTCAGCCTCCGTCGGTTCGCGAGCGGCAAAGGTCATGTCCGCTTGATCCGCCAGCAGATCCGCAAACCCCTCCCGCGACGACGTCAACCGAAACCGGATCCGCGCCACCCGCCGGTTGTCCTCTTCGGGGACCAGCAGCAGGTACAGGATATGCGTTGCGTCCTCATCCTGTCGGACATAGCCATAGCCCTTCTCGGCCGCGAACGCCTCCAGCATCGGGGTCAGCAGACGATCCACGCTTTCCGCCGCGCCAGAGATCATCAGATCCGGCACATATTCGCCCGGCACAGGGCAGGCCGCGCCTGTGCACTCCACCGCCGTGGCATCAATCGTCACGATGCCATAAGCGGAATCGACGCGCATATAGCGCCCATCGAAACTAAGCAGCTCACCCGATATCTCAGGCCCGCCGTCCCCGGCAGAGATGGCCACAAAATCCGCCTGCGCGGCGGAACAAAAGAGGGCGGCGGCAAATGCTGCCGCAAGACACCTGCGCATGCGTGATCGGTTTCAGCCTCGCTCTCGCGCGACCATGGCCGAAATCACGCGCAATTCCAACTAGGTCAGGCGCCCGTGGCAGTGCTTGTACTTCTTGCCAGACCCACAGGGACAGGGATCGTTCCGGCTGGCAGGCGCCTGCGTGGGATCAACGTTTCCCTGCGGCGCAGGCTCGGCACCGCCAGGTTGCGCCCCGGCCTTCGCCGCCTCCAGCATCGCCGCCTGCTGCGCGGCAATCTGGCGTTGCATCTCTTCCTGCTCTTCCGGGGTCATCGGCCGGATCTGCGCCAGCTTCTGCGTCACGTCGACCCGCAGCCCGCCCAGCAGGCTTTCGAACAACTGAAACGCCTCGGACTTGTACTCGTTCAACGGATCGCGCTGCGCATAGCCCCGGAACCCGATGACCGAACGAAGATGCTCCAGCGTCAACAGATGTTCGCGCCACTTCTGGTCAATCGTCTGCAACAGGATCTGCTTCTCGATCGACCGCATGTTCTCGGGCCCGAACTGCGCCGCCTTCGCCGCCATCGCCTCGTTCGAGGCCCGATACAGCCGCTCGCGAATCTCGTCGTTCTCGACGCCTTCCTCGTTGGCCCAGTCAATGACCGGCACATCCAGCGCCAGTGTCTCAACCACCGCAGCGCCGAGCCCGTCGGTATCCCACTGATCCGCATAGGATTTCGGCGGCATATGGGTGTCGACCATGTCGTCGATCACCTCGTGTCGCATATCCTCGGCGATCTCACCGATATCCTCGGCCTCCATGATCTCAAGCCGCTGCGAAAAGATCACCTTCCGCTGCTCGTTCATCACATCGTCGAACTTCAGCAGCTGCTTGCGGATGTCAAAGTTCCGCGCTTCCACCTTCGCCTGGGCCTTTTCCAGCGACTTGTTCACCCAGGGGTGCACAATCGCTTCGCCTTCCTTCATGCCCAAGCGGCTGAGCACCGAATCCAACCGCTCCGACCCAAATATGCGCATCAGGTCGTCTTCCAGCGACAGATAGAAGGACGACCGCCCCGGGTCGCCCTGACGGCCCGACCGCCCGCGCAACTGGTTGTCGATCCGCCGACTTTCATGCCGCTCGGTGGCGAGCACATACAGACCGCCCGCCTCCAGCACCGCCTGCTTGTCGGCAGCGTGACTTTCCTCGATCTGCCGCCGCAACTCATCGGGATCTGCCTCCGGATCCTCGGCCATCGCCTCCAGCACTTTCATCTCGACATTGCCGCCAAGCTGAATATCGGTGCCGCGCCCGGCCATGTTGGTGGCAATCGTCACCACGCCCGGCTTGCCCGCATCGGCGACGATCTTGGCCTCCTGCTCGTGCTGGCGGGCGTTCAGAACGTTGTGCGGCACGCCATCAGCCTGCAACAGACCCGACAGATGCTCCGACTTTTCAATCGACGTGGTGCCGACCAGAACCGGCTGACCCTTCTCATGGGCCTTTTTGATCTGCTTCTTGATCGCGTCGTATTTTTCCTTCGACGTGCGATAGACCTGATCGTGCTCGTCGACCCGCGCGATGTCCTTGTTGGTCGGGATCTCGACCACGCCCAGCCCGTAGATCTCGCGGAATTCATCCGCCTCAGTCGCCGCCGTCCCGGTCATGCCGGACAGACGGTTATACAGTCGGAAGTAATTCTGGAACGTCACACTGGCGAGCGTCACGTTCTCGGGCTGGATATCGCAATCTTCCTTGGCCTCGATGGCCTGGTGCAGCCCGTCCGACAGGCGGCGTCCGAACATCATTCGGCCCGTGAACTCGTCGATCAGCACGACCTCGCCGTCGCGAACGATGTATTCCTTGTCTTTGTGGAACAGCTTGTGCGCCCGCAGACCCTGGTTCACGTGATGCACGATGGTCGTGGATTCCGGATCGTACAGGTTCTGACCTTCAGGCAGAATGCCCAACTCCTGCAGTCTCTGCTCGACAAACTCGTTCCCGGCATCGGTGTAGCTGATGTTGCGCGTCTTCTCGTCGAGCTCGAAATGCTCGTCCTGGATCTCCGGGATCAGCACGTCGATGGTCTTGTACAGGTCCGAGCGATCCTGCGACGGGCCTGAGATGATCAGCGGCGTCCGCGCCTCGTCGATCAGGATCGAATCCACCTCGTCGACGATCGCAAAGTTGTGGCCACGCTGGCGCATGCGGGCCAGCTCAGGCTCCATATTGTCGCGCAGGTAGTCAAAACCCAGCTCGTTGTTCGTGGCATAGGTGATGTCGGCGCCATAGGCCTGCGCCTTCTCGTCATCGGGCTGGCGAGGATAGACCACGCCCGTGGTCATCCCCAGCGCGGCATAGACCTTGCCCATCCACTCGGCATCCCGCTTCGCGAGATAGTCGTTCACCGTCACGATATGCACGCCCTTGCCAGACAGCGCATTCAGATAGGCCGGGAAGGTCGCGACCAGCGTCTTGCCTTCGCCCGTCTTCATCTCGGCAATGTTGCCCTGGTGCAGGAACATGCCGCCCAGCAACTGTACGTCGAAGGCCCGCAGACCCAGCGCGCGGCGGGCCGCCTCGCGGCAGTTGGCGAACGCCTCGGGCAACAGGTCGTCAAGGCTTTCACCCTGGGCGGCGCGGCCGTTCACGGCTGCCGTCTTGGCAAGGATCCGTGCGTCGGACGGCGCTTGGGAGGGGGGCGCGGGGGAGTGGGGGCGCGGGCGGAGGGGCGGCGGGGAGGGGGG
>JBCCXY010000140.1:0-9253 GCA_039190895.1 Pseudomonadota bacterium
CGCCTTCACCAGCAACTGAGGCCGGGAGAACGACGCGAATTGCTCATTGAACAGCGGGTCCCAAAAGATCGTCCGGATCGCCTCAAAGGGATCCTTCCCCAGCAAAGCAAACAGCACCCCGCCAGCGATCATCGTCGCGATCACCGCCAGAACCGGGGTCGCCAAGGACCACGCCCGCGACGGCTCGGGGCGTTTTTCCAGCCGGATCACTCCGCCGCCTCCAGCCCATGGACGCCGCCCATCATCAGGCCGATCTCGTCAACGCTCAGCCCCTCCACCGGCTTCGGCTCACTCAGACGCCCCTCGTTGAGCGCGGCGAAGCGACCGGCAATCTCCATCAGCTCATCCAGATCCTGACTGATCACCACAACCGCCGTCCCGGTCAGCGCGAGGTTCAACAGCGCCTGGCGGATCGTCGCCGCCGCCGCCGCGTCCACGCCCCACGTGGGCTGGTTGACCACCAGTACCTTGGGCCGCTGCATCAGCTCCCGCCCGATCACGAATTTCTGCAGGTTCCCCCCCGACAGCGACCGCGCCGCATGATCCGGCCCCGGCGTTCGCACGTCGAACTCCGCGATGACCTCCTCGGCATAGCCCTTCGCCCGCGGCCAATTCACAAACCCCCGCTTCGACATCTTCTGCCGCGTCCGCGCGGTCAGCAGCGCATTCTCCGTCAGCGACAAATCCGGAGCCGCCGCGTGCCCTAACCGTTCCTCGGGCGCCGTCAGCAACCCCTTCGCCCGCCGCGCATTCGGCCCCAGCCGCCCAATCGGCGCGCCCTCAAGCTGCACCATCCCGGGCTTCACCAACGCCTCTCCCGACAGCACTGCGAGCAGATCATCCTGCCCGTTCCCGGCCACGCCACCGATCCCCAGCACCTCGCCTTTGCGCACGGTGAACGAGATATCCCGCAGCGGAGTCCCAAACGCACTCGCCGACTTCATCGACAGCCCCGACACCTCCAGCGCCACATCGCCCGGCTCAATGCCTTGCCCGGTCGGAGGTTTCAGCGACGTCCCAACCATCAACTCCGCCAGCTCCCGCGCCGACTTTTCACGCGGATCACACCGGCCCACGACCTTGCCCAGCCGCAGGATCGTCGCCGCCTGACACAGCGACCGGATCTCCTCCAACTTATGCGAGATATACAGGATCGCCGTCCCCTCATCGCTCAGCTTCCTCAGCGTCGCGAACAGGATCTCCACCTCTTGCGGCGTCAGCACGCTGGTGGGTTCGTCCATAATCAACAGCTTTGGATCTTGCAGCAGGCAGCGCACAATCTCGACCCGCTGCCGCTCCCCCGCCGACAAATCGCCCACCAGCCGCCCGGGGTCGAGGGGCAACCCATACGTCTCCGACACCTCCCGGATCCGCTGCGCCAGCACCCGCATCTTCGGCGGCCTCGCCATGCCCAGCGCCACGTTCTCCGCCACGTTCAGCGCGTCGAACAGCGAGAAATGCTGAAACACCATCGCGATGCCCGCAGCCCTCGCCGCCTGCGGCGTGCCGGGCCGGAACGGTTTGCCGTCCAGCCGCATCTCGCCCGCATCGGGTCGCACGAGGCCGTAGATCGTCTTGACCAGCGTGGACTTCCCGGCCCCGTTCTCGCCCAGCAGCGCATGCACCTGACCCGGCTCGATCTCAAAAGACACATCCTCGTTGGCGACCACCCCCGGGTAGGCCTTCGTCAGCCCCTCGATCGCCAGCAAACTCACGCCCGCGCTTCCTTCTGCCGCGCCTCAGCGGGGCGCAACAGCTCTGCCGCCACACCCACCGCAATCGCCTGCGGATGCTTCCCCAACGCCGGGTCGCCGATCGGGCACCTGATCCGCGCAATCTGCTCCGCCGAATGCCCAAGGTCCGTCAACCGCGACCGAAACCGCGCAAATTTCGTCGCCGACCCGATCAGTCCAAGCGACCGGAATGGGCGCTGCAACACGCGGTGACACACCTCCAGATCAATCGCGTGCGAATACGTCAACACGAAATGCTCCGCCCCATCCGGCGCATGCGCCACCGCATCCGCCGGGTTCTTAGCGATAAACGGAGCCACATCCGGCAATGGATCCGGCAACCGCTCCCACGCGTCATCCACCAGCGTCACCGCAACCTCCGGCAACGGCGCGAGGACCCCCGCAAGAGCCCGGCCCACATGCCCGGCACCATAAATCCAAACGTCCCGCGTTGCCCGCGAGACCGGCTCCACCAACCATCCATCCACGACGCCCGGCACCGGCACGACACCCCGCCGCGCCGCCGCGAGCACCCGCTTCACGCCAAGCGGCATCTCACCCGACGCACCGGGCATCGGCCGCGCAACAACCTCATCCTTCGGCACAGCCTCCCAAAGCTCCAGCGCCAGCGTCACATGCCCCCCGCAGCACTGCCCAAGGCCCGGCCCCAACGGCAACCGTAGCACTTCCGCACGCCCAGACGCCAGCACCTCCCGCGCCCGCGCCATCGCCTCCCACTCTAGCGAGCCACCGCCAATCGTCCCCTCCATCCCGCCGTCCCAAAGGCAGAATGAGGCGCCCGGCCCCCTCGGCACCGACCCGGCCACATCCGCCACAACGACGCGCACGACCGAGCCATGCTCCGCAACCAAAGCGGCCAACCTATCGCGATCAAAACTCACCCGCGCGCCCTCTTAACCGCCGCCAGCACAGCCTCCGGCGTCGCGGGAGCGCGCAAATCCGGATACGCCGGCCCGCACGCCGCACACGCGTCCGACAGTGCCATCAAGGCGGAAATCCCCAACATCAACGGCGGCTCCCCCACGGCCTTGGACCGATAGATCGTCTCTTCACGGTTCTCCCCGTCCCACAAGGCGACGTTAAACACATCCGGGCGATCCGAACAGGCCGGGATCTTGTAGGTCGACGGCGCATGCGTGCGCAGCCGCCCCTTGTCGTCCCACACAAGTTCCTCCGTCGTGAGCCACCCGGCCCCCTGCACGAACCCGCCCTCGATCTGGCCGATGTCCAAAGCCGGGTTCAGCGACCGCCCGCAATCATGCAGGATATCCGCCCGAAGCATCCTGTTCTCGCCGGTCAGCGTGTCGATCACGACCTCCGTCACCGCCGCGCCATAGGCGAAGTAATAGAACGGGCGCCCTCGCCCCTTGATCCGATCCCACACGATGTCCGGCGTCGCGTAGAACCCCGTCGAAGACAGGCTGATCCGCGCCACATAGGCGTCCGCGATGACTTCCTCGAACGGGAACGCCTGCCCGCCGACATGCACATGCCCGCCCTCGAAGCGCACCTTGGCCGGGTCTGCCTGCTGCCGCTCGGCCACGAACTCCGCCAGCCGGTCGCAGATCGTGTCGCAGGCGGCCCTCACGGCCATCCCGTTCAGGTCCGACCCCGACGAGGCCGCCGTGGCCGAGGTGTTCGGCACCTTTCCGGTATCCGTGGCCGTGATCTTCACGCGCGACACGTCGACACCAAACCGATCGGCCGCCACCTGAGCGACCTTCTGGAACAGCCCCTGTCCCATCTCGGTCCCGCCGTGGTTCATGTGGATCGAGCCATCCTGATACACATGCACCAACGCCCCCGCCTGGTTCAGATGCGTCAGCGTAAAGCTGATCCCGAACTTCACCGGCGTCAGGGCAATCCCCCTCTTCAACAGCGGGTTATCGGCGTTCCACGCCTGCAACGCCTCCCGCCGTGCGACGTAATCCGATGTCTCTACCAGCCGATCCGTCATCTCATGCAGCACGAAATCCGTGACCGGCATGTGATAGGGCGTCAGGTTCCCTAACTCCGCCGGTTTCGGAGAATATGCCCCGCCAAACCGCTTCCCGGTCCCGGCACCCGACGGCGCTTCGGCAGAATAATAGTTTGCCCGCCGCACCTCCAATGGATCGCGCCCGACGGCATGGGCGACCGCGTCCATCACCCGCTCGATCCCGACCATGCCCTGCGGCCCACCGAACCCCCGAAACGCCGTCGCCGACTGGGTGTTGGTTCTCAGCCGATGGCTCTCAATCCGCACATTAAGCAGGTGATACGCGTTGTCCGCATGCAGCATCGCCCGATCTGCCACCGGCAGCGACAGGTCCTGGCTCCAGCCGCACCGGCAAAGTTGCAGGAACTCCAGCCCCTCGATCCGCCCCTCCGCATCGAACCCAACGCGATACTTGATCACAAAGTCATGCCGCTTGCCGGTGATGACGAAATCATCATCCCGATCATACCGCATCTTCGCCGGACGCCCGGTCTTCGCGGCCACCAGCGCGCAGGCGATCGCCAGCGCGTTCCCCTGGCTCTCCTTCCCGCCAAAGCCGCCGCCCATCCGGCGCACTTCGACCCGCACCGCGTTCATCGGCAGGCCAAGCGCGTGGGCCACCTTGTGCTGGATCTCCGTCGGATGCTGCGAGGACGAATGGACGACCATATCCCCACCCTCCTGCGGCAGCGCCAACGCCGACTGCCCCTCCAGATAGAAATGCTCCTGCCCGCCAATCGCGATCTCCCCCTCCAGCCGATGCGCCGCGCCCTCAATCGCCGACCCCGCATCGCCCTTCTCGTAGACCCTCGGCCCCTCCTCGAACCGATGCCCCCCGGTCAGGGCGTCCTCGATCGTCAGAACCGCCGTTCGCTCCCGCAGGCCAACCGAGCCGAGACGCACCGCTTTGCGGGCGGCGAGGTGGGACGTTGCGGCCACCAGAAAAATCGGCTGCCCAACGTAATGCACCTCGCCCGCCGCCAACAACGGCTCGTCATGAGCCGACGGCGACGTATCCGCATCCCGCTCCAGATCCTCCGCCGTCATCACCAGCGCAACGCCCGGCGCCCCCCGTACCGCGTCGAGATCGACCGACACGATCTCCCCCGCCGCCACCTCCGACAGCCCGAACGCCAGATGCAGCGCGTTCCCCGGCAGCGCGATATCGTCGATGTACTGCGCCTGCCCCGTCACATGCAGCGGCGCCGCATCGTGGGGGAGGGGCTTCGCAACGCTCACGACGCCACCTCCAGCACACTGGTCCGCGCGCCGGCGAGCTCATGGAAATACCGAACCAGCATGTTCCCTGCCGTCTCCAGCCGATACGCCGCCGACGCCCGCATGTCGCTGAGCGGCGTGAAGTCTTCCGCAAACGCCTCCCGAGCCGCCAGCACCGCCGCCTCGGTCCAAGCCTGACCCACAAGCGCCGCTTCCACCGCCGAAGCCCGCTTCGGCACCCCGGCCATCCCGCCAAACGCAATCCGCGCCGACCCGACCACGCCGCCCTCAACGCGCACATTGAAGCACCCGCATACCGCCGAGATATCCTGATCAAACCGCTTCGACAGCTTGTAGCACCTCAGCGCCGGGGCCTCCGCCGGAATGGTCACCGCCTCCACAAACTCACCCGCCTGCCGGTCCTGCTTCCCGTACTCCAGAAAGAAGTCCTCCAACGCCATAACCCGCCGCTCATCGCCCCTTCGCAACGCGAGCTCCGCCCCCAGCGCAATCAGCGCCGGCGGGTTGTCGCCAATCGGAGAGCCATTCGCGATATTCCCCCCAATCGTCGCCGCCTGCCGCACTTGCTCCGACCCATAGCGACGGATCATCTCGGCATAGGACGGATGCGGCCCCCGCATCGCCTCATGCACCGCCGCCATCGTCGCACCCGCGCCAATCCGAATGGACGCGTCGCCGACATCGATCCTCTGCAAATCCTGACACCGATGCAGGAACGCCACCGGCGCCAACTCAGCAAGGCCTTTCGTCACCCAAAGCCCCACATCCGTAGCACCCGCAATCAAGGTCCCCTCCGGATGCTCCAGATACCAGGCCGCCAGCGCATCCGCGCTCTCCGGCAGGAAACACCCGTCGTCGCCCTCAGCAATAACCTCAGGCGCGGCATCGCCCATCCACTCCGGCACTGGCGCCTCAGCCGCCGCCTCCGCCGCCCGAATGATCGGCGCATACCCGGTGCACCGGCACAGGTTCCCCGCCACCAGGTCGTCGAAATCCTGCCGCCCCTCGGCATGCCCTGCCGCCATCGTCGTGATGAAACCGGGCGTGCAAAACCCGCATTGAGACCCATGGCACGCCACCATCGCCTCCTGCACCGGATGCATCTCCCCGCCGGGGCCGCAAACGCCCTCCACAGTCCGCACGGCCTTCCCGTGAAGCTGCGGCAGGAAGAGGATGCACGCGTTAAGCGCCCGCCGCACGCCGTCATCGCCCGTCACGACGACCGTGCAGGCCCCGCAATCGCCCTCGTTGCAGCCCTCCTTGGTGCCGGTCAGCCCCCGATCCTCGCGCAGCCAGTCGAGCAGCGTCCGCGTCGGCGCGACGCCCTCAAGCCTGACCGTCTCTCCATTCAGAAGAAACGTGACATCCATGCGTGAAACCCGCCGCGATACCTCGGTTTCGGGACAATGGCGCACCGTCGATGCGGCGTAGACAGCGCGCCCCCTCTGTCAGCCACATATACAAGCGGCCCGGCACTATTTTTGCAAGAAAAACGCGTCAGTCAAACAGCGCCCCCAGCGCGCCATCCTCCCAAGTGCCCTGATTTTCATCATAAATCCGAAACGTCGACGTCAGGTTCCACACACACCAGCCGATCCCCTCCGCCTCCGCCGCCTCGCGCACGGCGCGCGTCCAGTCCCACCGCGCCTCCGCCGGAACCCTGGTGTTCACCCCAAACTCCCCCAGAAACACCGGCCCACCCCGGTTCGCCGCTCGCGCCATGTCCTCCCGCACCTTCCGCCGTTCCTCGTCCGAACCCCACTCTGCCGCGGGAGGTGGGTTCGGCAGCCAAGCCGCCTGCTGATGGGTAAACGGCCAAGGCGCATAATAATGGAACGTCGGCACAGTCCGCGCATCGAACGCATCCAGTGCATGCATGTCCTTGATGCTCCCCCAATTGCTGCCGCTCACGACAACCCACCGCTCCGGATGCGTCTCCCGAATGCCCGGTAGCACCCGCGTGTACAGGTCATTCGCAAGATCCGTCGTCAGATCCCCATGCGGCTCGTTCAGCAACTCAAACACCAACCCGTCCGGCCACCCCGCATAATGATCCGACAAGTACCCCCAAAGCGCGACAAACGAGTCCGCCTGCCCGGCCGGGTCCGCCGTCAGCTCGTCAAAGTGATGCAGATCCAACAGCACCGTCAGCCCACGATCCAGAGCATACCGAGCCACTTCATCAACCCTCGCCTGAAACGCCTCGTCCACCCGCTCGCCATCCCAGCGCGACGAAAACCGCACCGGCAGCCGGATTGTATCAAACCCCGCCTCGGCCACCGCATCGATATCGGCGAAGCCGATGGTATACCCCCACTCGCCCTCCCGCTCCGGACTATCCAACGCATTCCCAAGGTTCACACATCGCTCCACTGGAAACGCGAGTGCCGGCGCCGCGAGAAACACCGCAACCAGCGCAAACCACAGAACGGGGACGATTTCTTGGAAGAAATCGTAACGGAAAATCCCGATTTTCCGTCCCCCCGGCAAACGCAGGGCGCGCCGCTTCATGGCTTTCGCTCCGGTCTCAACCTGTCCTAGACTCCCTGGCATGAGCAGTGCCCCACGATTCATCCATCTCCGCCTCCATACCGAATATTCGCTTCTCGAAGGTGCCGTCCGCCTGAAGAAACTGGCGGGTCTCTGCCGAGACGCCGGGATGCCTGCCGTCGCCGTTACTGACACCAACAACATGTTCGCCGCGCTGGAATTCTCCGTCTCCGCCATGGGCGCCGGGATCCAGCCGATCCTCGGCTGCCAGATCGACCTCGCCTACCTGCCCGCGACGCCCGGTCAACAGTTGCCACCACCGGCGCCCATCGTCCTCCTCGCGCAATCCGAAATCGGCTATGGCAACCTCCTGAAACTCAACTCCGCCCTCTACCTCGGCAAAGAGGGAGCCCGTCCGGAGGTTTCGCTCGACGACCTCGCCGAACACTCCGACGGCCTGATCTGCCTCACAGGCGGCCCCGACGGCCCCATCGGCCGCCTGCTTCAAGACGGCCGCCGCCCTGCAGCCGAAGAGCTGCTCGACAGGCTCGCAAAAACCTACCCCGACCGCCTCTATGTCGAACTCCAACGCCACCCGCGCGAGGACGGCACCCCGCCCGAGGCCGAACGCCTCACCGAACGCGGCTTCGTCGATATGGCTTACGACAATGACCTACCATTGGTCGCCACCAACGACGTCTACTTCCCCACCGAAGACATGTACCCCGCCCATGACGCGCTCATCTGCATCGCCGACGGCGCCTATGTCGACCAGCAAGAGCCGCGCCGCCGCCTGACGCCCCAGCACTACTTAAAATCCCCGCAGGAAATGGCCGTCCTCTTCGCCGACCTCCCCGAGGCCATCAACAACACCGTCGAGATCGCCAAACGCTGCGCCTTCGCCGCCTTCCGCCGCGACCCGATCCTGCCCCGCTTCGCCGAAGACGAGATCGAAGAACTCCGCCGCCAGGCGAAAGAGGGGCTCAAGGCCCGCCTCGACGTCATCCCCCACGCCGCCCCGGTCAGCGAATACGAAGAACGCCTCGACTTCGAACTGGGCATCATCGAGGGCATGGGCTTCCCCGGCTACTTCCTGATCGTCGCCGACTTCATCAAATGGGCCAAGGATCGCGACATCCCGGTCGGCCCCGGACGCGGCTCGGGCGCCGGATCCCTCGTCGCCTACGCGCTAACCATCACCGACCTTGACCCCCTCCGCTATTCCCTCCTGTTCGAGCGCTTCCTGAACCCCGAACGAGTCTCGATGCCCGACTTCGACATCGACTTCTGCATGGACCGGCGCGAGGAAGTCATCCGCTACGTTCAGGACAAATACGGCCGCGACAAGGTCGGTCAGATCATCACCTTCGGTGCGCTCCTGTCCAAAGCCGCCGTCCGCGACGTCGGCCGCGTCCTGCAAATGGCCTACGGCCATGTGGACCGCCTCGCCAAGATGATCCCGGTCGAGGGCGTCAAACCCGTCTCCATCACCCAGGCCCTCGCGCAAGAGGAACGCCTTCGCGAGGAAACCCGCGAGACCGAGCAAGACCGCCGCGACGGCAAGGTGAACCCGGCCAAGCGCCTTTTCGACCACGCCGAGAAACTCGAAGGCCTGCTCCGCAACGCCTCCACCCACGCCGCCGGTGTGGTGATCGGTGACCGTCCGCTGGACGAGCTTGTCCCGGTCTACCAGGACCCCCGCTCCGACATGCCCGCAACCCAGTTCAACATGAAATGGGTCGAACAGGCGGGCCTCGTGAAGTTCGACTTCCTAGGCCTCAAAACCCTAACC
>JBCCXY010000141.1:0-9133 GCA_039190895.1 Pseudomonadota bacterium
CCGGCCACGGCATGGATGCTGATTGCTGGTCTTGGCGGTTTGGCAGCCATGCGTCGCAAAAGCCTCTAGTCGCGCTTTACAAGGCATAGGAGAGCCGCCCCAACGGGCGGCTCTTTGCATTACTTGAACCAAAAGCAATTTTTTGACCCGGTTGGCCGATTTGATTCCGTTGACCTGGTTCATATCCATCGGCGAAAACTCGCCGATCCGGAAACAATCCGCCGCGCCGCAGCATGACCGTTTCCCGAAGGCCTGCGATCCGCCCCGGAAATGGCCTGTTTCCTCGCGTCTGTGCCGGCATTGCGGCAAAAGGAAGGACGCCAAGCGTTATGTGTGATGAGTAAAAAGTACCTGGCATCGGTGTCCGGCAGGACGTCGACGCCCCGTTACGGTTTCGGGAACCGGAGCTTTCGCGCACACGACTTGGCAGTGGTTAGCGAGTGGGGCCGTGGGAACGCGGTGCGTGAGTACACTCAGTGGGGGGATTGATCCTTCCGCGCCCGGTCATCAGGGCTATTTTGCCGATTCGATGGCCGGGCGCACAATATTCTCGAAGATCTGATCGGTGACCGGCCCGGCAAATCTCAGCCGCACCACACCATCACCGTCGATAACAAAGGTCTCGGGCACGGCGGACACACCCCAGTCAAACGCCGCCCGGCCCTCCGGGTCCGTGCCGATGCCCACATAGGGGTCGCCAAGCTCTGCCAGAAAGGCACGTGCCTTATCCGGATCGTCTTTGTAGTTGATGCCCACAATCGGCAGCCCGTCCTCCGCAAGGCGCATGAACGTCGGATGCTCAATCCGGCAGGGCGCACACCAACTCGCCCAGAAGTTCACCAGCTTCACCTCGCCATCCGCAAAGACCGTCGCGTCGATCCCCGGGTGCCCGGTCAGCGGCGGAAGCGCCTCGACCGGCGCGTTCTGCCCAACCAGAGCGGACTGAAGCGCGGTCGGATCGTTCCGGTTGACCCCGAACACGAACAACGCCGCGATGGCCAGAAACAGCAGCGGCGGCAACAGCATCAGCGGCGACACCCTAGCCATCACGCACCCGCGCCTCGGCCTCATCCAACGCCCGCCGCACGCGCCGCGCCCGCGCAACGCTCAGAACAACCAACACGGCCAGCGCGACGATGGTCACCGCGTAGGATCCCAGAACTTCACTGGCATAGGGGCCCAGATCCGGCATCACGCCATCCGCTCCCGCATCTGAATGCTCTGCAACCGCCGGACCCGGATCTCGGTCGCCGTGCGATAAAACACCAGTGCCACGAACAGGAAAAAGAACCCCGCAAGGCTGATCACCGCCGGAAACCAGAACACGTCCGAGATGTTCTCTTCCTTATCCAGCGAAAACGTCGCCCCCTGATGCAGGCCCTGCGCCCAGAAGACGGCCGCATAGCGTGACAGCACCGCAAAGACCGACCCGACGAGGCACAAGACGCTGGTCAGGTCTGCCGCTGTGTCCGGGTCCTCCAGCGCCGCCCACAGCGCGATATAGCCAATGTAAAACAGGCACAGGATCAGGAACGAGGTCAGACGCGGGTCCCACTCCCACGGGGTGCCCCACATCGGCTGGCCCCAGATCGCGCCGGTCAACAGCCCGATGATCGTGAAGGTCAGCCCAACGGGCGCCGCGGCCTTCGCGGCCAGCGCCGACACATGGTGCCGCCGGATCAGCCAGATCAGCGAGGCGATAAACATCATCGCCCAGGCGCTTGTGGCCATCGTGGCCGAGGGGACGTGGATATACAGGATCTTCACCGTCGACCCCATCCGAAAGTCATCCGGCGTGAAGAAGAACCCCCAGATCAACCCAACGCCCATCCCGAGCGCGGCCAACGCAAACGCCACCGGAGCGACCCGGTCCGACAGCGCCATGAAGCGCCGTGGATTTGCAAACTCCCAGAACGACATCGTTGCTACCTATTGGTCCGAGTGGCCGGGCTCAAGCGCATGGGCCCGCGACGTTGTGCTGCGCCGATTTCCTTTCGGAAATCGTTCCGGAAAATGGGATTTTCCGGCGCCCCGCGCAACCCTCATCGCAGGTTCATCCGCAGGGCCGCCGCTCCGGCGAAGGGGAGCGCGGCAATACTGAACAGCGTGATCCCCGCCAGAAGGCCCAACGTGGGAACCGCGCGGTCCTCAACCAGCGCCACGCCGAAGATCAGCGTTGGCACGTAAAGTGGCAGCACCAGCACCGACAATAGCAGCCCCCCGCGCTTGAGGCCCACCGTCAGCGCCGCCCCAAACGCACCGATAACCGACAGCGCCGGGCTGCCCGCCAGAAGGCCCAGCACCAGCCAGCCCACAGCCTCGGGCGCGATGTTCAGCAACAGGCCAAGCACTGGCGCCGCGACCGTCAACGGCAACGCAGTCGTCAGCCAATGCGCCACCGCCTTGGCGAGCACCACGCCCTCCAGCGGCAGGGGCGCCGTGGCGAGCAGGTCCAGCGACCCGTCCTCCCAATCCAGCGCAAACATTCGATCCAGCGACAACAGGCACGCCAGCAACGCGCCGATCCACAGCACTGCGGGTGCCACCTCCCTCAAGGCCCCGGTATCCGGCCCGATGGCAAAGGCGGCCAGCACGACTACGATCAGGAAAAACGCCAGCGACAGCCCAAAGCCGCCGCCCGCACGCACGGCCATTTTTAGGTCTCGCGCAATCAGGCCAATCACGTCAGCGCCTCACCGAACGGGTCCGCTGCGGCTGCCACCGCCTCGGTCGCGCGGAAGGCCGAGACATCCAACTCCCGCCCCTCCAGCCCCAGGCCCAGATGCGTCGCAATCACCGCCGCACCGCCCTCGGCCAGATGCGCGCGCACCATGTCGGCAAACAGGCCAACCGACCGCGCATCCAGAGACACGGTCGGCTCATCCAACAGCCAAAGCTTGCGCCCCACCACGGCCAGCCGCGCCAACCCCAGCCGCCGCCGCTGCCCCGCCGACAACTGCTGCGCCGGGCGGTCTGCCAGCGCCGCGAGGTCCATCGCCGCCAGCCCGGCCTCGTGCGACCCCGTTCCGTACAAGGACGCCCAGAACGCTAGGTTTTCTCGCACCGACAACGTGGCCTTTACACCATCTGCGTGGCCGCTAAACACGACCGCTTCCGGGTCCACCTGCACCTGCCCGGCAAGGGCCTGCGACAGCCCCGCGAGACAGCGCAACAGCGTCGTCTTTCCGGACCCGTTCGGCCCCCTGAGAATTACCGCCTCCCCCGCAGCGACGCGGAGGCTCAACCCCGACAGCAGGGCGACCCCGCCCCGCCCGCAGCTTAGCTCGCGCACGTCCAGCACGTCAGACAGGAAGCAGCGCAGCGCCGATCCGGCGCCCCTCGCTAAGCAAGACGTTGTACGTCCGGCACGCGGGCGGCGATGCCATCGCCTCTACGCCCACGCCCGCTTGCTCCAGCGCCTCCCGAAACGCGCGCGGCAGCGGGGCAATCTCGCCCCCTGTGCCGACAAACAGGACGTCCAGCGCATCTGCGGCGGCAAGAAGCGGCGCGATATCCTCAAACCCGCCCCAGCGAAGCACGCCCGTGGGCAGTACGGTGACGGGCCCCTGATGCACCTCCTCCGCGATCCGGAAAAACCCCGGCCCATAGCCATCAATCGGCGGCGCATCGGAAAAGGTGACTTCAGTCAGTCGCATACCACCCTTCTAAAACATCCCACCCCCGGTTTGAAGCAGCGTCCCCTGTCTTCATCTGGCGGAAAAATACCTCCCCCGGAGGGCCGCTCTCCGCTAATCCCACACCGGCAATCCGGAGACCGCCGAGATCGCCACAATCGCATAAGCCACCCGCCGATAGGTCCGCTCCCGCCCGGGCCGGAACATCCTCGCGCCAATCACGTTCCCAAACAATCCAGGCAGGATCAGAGCCGCACCGATCAATACGGGCGTCCAATCCAACTGCCCGAACAGCGCCAGCATGGGCAAGTAGACCGCATCCGTCAAAATCAGAAACAGCAGCATATTCGCGCGCACCACCTCTGCCACGCGCGCACTGGCCATGTACAAGAGCAATACCGGTGGCCCCGGCAACCCCGCCGAGCCAAACAGGAAGCCCGCCAGCAGCCCCGCCCCGCCAAACACCGGCGGCGTCATCGGCCCGCGATACCGCAGTCCCCCGATCAGGCAGGCCACAACCAGCAGGCACACGACGCTGACGCCATAGCGAAAGACCTCCGCCGGGACGCTCAGCAACGCCAGCAGTCCCAGCGGCAACGCGATCAGCATGCCGCCCAGCAGGATCGCCAGTTCTCGCTTGTCCGCCACGCGCCAGGCGGCGGGGGCATTCGGCAGCGGCGAAACCAGATCCATGACCACAAGCGTCGTCACCGCCCAGATCGGCGGCACCACCTGCCCCGCAACGGGGAGGTAGATCATCGCCGTCCCGAACCCCGAAAACCCCCGAACAATCCCCGCCACCGCCGCCGCGCCTGCCAGCACGGCAAGCTCCACAGCGCTCAGCGTCAGCACGTCGGGGACCGGCTCATCGGGCCCTCGCTCCGGTCATCTGTCAGGCATCGATGTTATCGAACTGCGTCCCCGCGCTCGCATCCGGCTTGGACCAGTCGCGCTTCACGCCAAGCACCAGCAGCACCGCCGACGCCACGAAGATCGACGAATACGTCCCCACGATCACGCCCCAGATCATCGCGAACACGAAGCCCCGGATCACGTCCCCGCCCAGCACGAACAACGAGATCAGCGCCAGCAGAGTCGTCACAGACGTCATAACCGTCCGGCTCAGCGTCTCGTTAATCGACAGGTTCAGAACGTCCTTGAGGTCTTTCTTCTTGTACTTCCGCAGGTTCTCCCGCACCCGGTCGAACACGACCACGGTATCGTTCAGCGAATACCCCACGATGGTCAAAAGCGCCGCGATGATCGGCAGGTCGAACTTGATCTGCAGCTCTGAAAACACGCCAATCGTCAGCACGACGTCATGCACCAGCGCCGCCACGGCGCCGAGCGCGAACTGCCACTCAAACCGCAGATAGATATACGCCAGCACCGCCAACAGCGCCGACGACACCGCGACAATCGCCCAGAAGATCAACTCTCCCGACACGGTTGGCCCCACGGACTCCACGGACGAAAACGGCAGCTTCAACTGCGGATCCACCGCCTGCAACGCGGCGCCGATCTCTTCGATCACCGCGCCGGTGACGGCCTCTGCCCCCTCCTGCGCCTGAATGGTCACCGCCGCAACGAACTGCTCGGGGCCGAAGGTGGGGTCGCGTATTTCGACAATCGACACATCGCCCAGCTCCAGCGCATCCAGCGCCCCGCGGTAGGCAGCCACGTCGATGGCCTGCGTGCTTTCCAGACGGATCGTCGTCCCGCCCGAAAAGTCGATGCCGTAATTCAGCCCCTGGATCAGGAACGACCCGATCGCAAGAACGATCAGAACCGCCGAAATGCCCAGCCACATCACCGGGCGGCTGAAGAAATCAAAATTTGTCGCGGTGGGAACAAGCTTGAGCCGCATCGCCTATACCTCGATCGTCTTCGGCCGACGCCGTTCGAACCAGAACACGATCAACAACCGCGTCACGAAGATCGCCGTGAAGACCGACGTGAGGATCCCCAGACCCAGCGTCACCGCGAAACCGCGCACAGGCCCCGACCCGAAGGCAAACAGCAGCCCCGCCGTGATGAACGTAGTGATGTTGGCGTCGATGATCGCGGACAGCGCCTTCTCGTAGCCCAGCTCAATCGCCCTCGCGGGGCCCTTCGCCGTCTTCAGTTCCTCGCGTATTCGCTCAAACACCAGCACGTTGGCGTCCACCGCCATCCCGATGGTCAGCACGATCCCCGCGATCCCGGGCAGCGTCAGCGTCGCCCCCATGACCGACAGCATCCCAAAGATCAGCGCAATGTTCAGGATCAACGCAACATTCGCGAACAAGCCGAACAGCCCGTAGCTGAGGAACATGAACACCAGCACCGCCGCAAACGCGACGAGGCAAGCGATGCGACCCGCGTCGATGCTGTCCTGCCCCAGCTCCGGCCCAATCGTCCGCTCTTCCAGAAACGTCAGCTCGGCGGGCAAGGCACCGGCGCGCAGCAGAACCGACAGCTCCGTCGATTCTTGGACCGAGAAGTTGCCCGTGATCTGACCCGCCCCGCCGCAAATCGGCTCTTGAATGGTCGGCGCGGTAACCACCTCGCCGTCCAGCACACTCGCAAAGGGCTGGCCGACATTCTCGGACGTGAACTCGCAGAACACCCGCGCGCCGGAGGGGTTGAATTGGAAGTTGACCGAGGGATTGCCGTTCTGATCAAAGCCCGGTTGCGCGTCGGACAGATCGTCCCCTGACAGCACTTCGGTCCGCTCCAGCACCCAGAAAACGCTTGGCGGGTCGTTGCCCTCAGTGATCTCGGGAAGCACGAACTCCCTCGGCCCCACCGACTGCTCGGCGGACGGCGCCGGTCGGACCACCGGGTGGAACGTCAGACGCGCTGTTGTCCCGATCAGGTCCTTGAGTTCCTGCGCCGAATCCACGCCGGGCACCTGGATCAGGATGCGATCCTCGCCCTGCCGTTGGATCGTCGGCTCTCGCGTGCCCGCCGCGTCAACACGGCGGCGGATGATCTCCAGCGACTGCTGCACGGTCCGGTCATCGGTCGCCCGCTTTTCGTCCTCCGACAGCGCGACGATCAGCACATCGTCCTCTCCGCGCACATCGATATCGGTTGAGCCGACCCCGGCAGTCAGCGACACCACTGGCTGCGCCAGCGCTCGTACCGTCGAAATCGCGGTTGCCATGCCCTCGGGCTGGCTGATCCGGATGCGCAGCTCCGATCCCTCAGAGTCCTGCCGCCGGATCGTCCCGACCGTCTGCCGCTCATCCCGCAGGGCGTCCCGAACCTCGGTCCAATAGCCCTCCATGCGCGAGGCATAGACATCCTCAACCTGCACCTCGGCCAACAGATGCGCGCCCCCGCGCAGGTCGAGCCCGAGGTTCACCAGCCACGACGGCATCCACTCTGGCCAGCCGGCCCGAGCGGCCTCAAGCTCTGAATTCGAGCCGGCACGCTCAATCTCGGCAATCGCGTCGTTATGCGCCTCGACCGTGTTGTAAAACAGGTTCGGCACCGCAAACAGCAGGCCCACCACCAGGGTCAGAAGGATCACGAACCGCTGGAAGCCGTTGATCTGAAGCATGCGCGGCGCCCCCGGTTATGAGGATGCGGCGGGTTCGGTTTTGTTCAGAACCTGCGCAATCGTGCTGCGGACGACGCGCACCTTCACGCCATCGGAAATCTCGACCTCGACCTCGTTCTGGTCGTCCTCTTTCACCTTGGTGACCTTGCCGATCAGCCCGCCCTGGGTGACCACCTGATCCCCCCGGCGCAGGGCGGCAACCATGGCCTGATGCTCTTTCACCTTCTTCTGCTGGGGCCGGATCAGCAGGAAATACATGATCGCGAAGATGAGGATGAGCGGTAGAAACTGCATTATGGCGGACGAACCGCCTGCCGCCGACTGCGCATAGGCCGGAGTTGCGAACATCGAAAATTCCCCGTTGTTTCGGGGACGTTTGGCGACCCCGCGTTCGGATTTGCTGGTCTCTATCTGTGCCCGATTGCCTTGGCAAGCAAGGGGCGGCGATACTGCCTTCCCCCCACGCGGCTTTTGCGCCATATCCGCGCCACCGAAACCCACAGTGGACAGGACCCATGCACGACATCCGCGCGATCCGCGAGACCCCCGATAGCTTCGACAAGGCCATGGCCCGTCGCGGGCTTTCGGGGCTGTCGGATCAGGTGCTGTCCATCGACGCCGCCCGCCGGGCAAAGATCGCCGCCGCCGAGGCAGCGCAGGCCGAGCGGAACGCCGCCTCCAAAGAGGTCGGCGCGGCCAAGGCCAGGGGCGATGAGGCGGAATTTGAGCGTCTCCGCGCCCTCGTCGCCGACAAGAAGGACGAGATCGCCCGCCTCGAAGACGAGGCAAAAGCCGAGGACGCGCGCCTAACGGACCTGCTTATGGGCCTCCCCAACGTGCCGATGGACGACATCCCGGACGGCGAGGACGAGGCGGACAACGTCGAGATCAACCGCTGGGGCACCCCGCCGACCTTCGACTTCGCGCCGCTGGAGCATTACGACAGTCCCGCCGTAAAGCCCGGCATGGACTTTGAGACTGCAGCCAAACTCTCCGGCTCCCGCTTCGTCCTGCTGCGCGGGGCCATAGCGCGGCTCCACCGGGCGCTGGCTCAGTTCATGCTCGACGTCCACACGACCGAAAACGGCCTGACCGAGACAATGACCCCGGTGCTGGTCCGGGACGAGGCGATGCTCGGCACCGGCCAATTGCCGAAGTTTGCCGAAGACAGCTACCAAACCACCAACGGCTGGTGGCTGATCCCGACGTCCGAGGTGACGCTGACGAACACCATCGCCGGCGACATCCTGGATGAGGCCGCCCTGCCCCGCCGCATGACGGCCCACACCCTCTGCTTCCGCTCCGAAGCGGGCAGCGCGGGCAAGGACACCGCCGGCATGCTCCGCCAGCACCAGTTCGAGAAAGTCGAGATGGTCTCCGTCACCCACCCCGACGCCTCTCGCGCCGAGCTCGACCGCATGACGCGCTGTGCCGAGGACATCCTCGAACGGCTCGGCCTGCCCTACCGCACGGTTGTGCTCTGCACCGGAGACATGGGCTTCGGCGCCCGCCGCACCCATGACATCGAGGTCTGGCTCCCGGGTCAGAACACATACCGCGAGATCTCAAGCTGCTCTGCCTGCGGCGACTTCCAGGCCCGCCGCATGAACGCCCGCTTCCGCCCCACCGACGGCGGCAAGCCCGAGTTCGTGCACACCCTCAACGGCTCCGGCCTCGCCGTGGGCCGCTGCCTGATCGCGGTGTTGGAGAATGGCCAGCGCGAGGACGGCTCAATCCTCCTCCCCCAGGCCCTCCACCCTCACCTCGGCGGCGCCACCCAAATCACCCCCGACGGCACCCTGACCTGACCCGGGCGGGGGGGGGGGTGGGGGCAACCCCCCCCCACGACACCCACGGACAGAAAAAAATAAAGGTTGTGGGAGAGGACCACCGCCACCCCCCCCCCCCGCGGCCGCCCCCCAAACCCACCCCCACCCAACCACAAAGAAAC
>JBCCXY010000142.1:0-8955 GCA_039190895.1 Pseudomonadota bacterium
CGTCTTCGAGCCCGAACTCGTCTTGATGGACGAACCGCTCGGTGCGCTCGATAAGCAGCTCCGCGAGCACATGCAGTTCGAGATCACCAACCTCGCCCATGAGTTGGGGATCACGACGGTGTACGTCACCCACGACCAGACCGAAGCGCTGACCATGTCAGACCGCGTGGCGGTCTTCGACGATGGCGTCATCCAGCAACTCGCCCCGCCCGATGAGCTGTACGAGAAGCCGCAGAACAGCTTCGTTGCGCAGTTCATTGGCGAAAACAACACGCTGACCGGTGCGGTCGAATCGATGAACGGCAAGGGCTGCACGGTGCGGCTCGATCATGGCGAGGTCATCGATGCGGTGCCGGTCAACGTCGCCGCCGTGGGCGACCGAACGCTGGTGTCGATCCGCCCCGAACGGGTGGAGGTGAACCCCGAAGGCCTCGGCCCCGACGCGCATACGCTGCAGGCGGAGGTGAAGGAGTTCATCTACATGGGCGACGTCTTCCGCACCCGGCTGTCGGTGGCGGGTAAAGACGATTTCATCATCAAGACCCGGAACCGCGCCGATCAGGTGCGGCTGATGCCGGGGGACACGATCACCATCGGCTGGCTTCCGGAAGACTGCCGGGCGCTGGACGCATGACGGACGGCGCCACGCCCCGGTCCGGGGGCGGCGTGGCGCATCGAAAACCCCCCGGGCGATTGGGAGACCAAGAGACATGAAACTGAAGTATCTTCTGACCACGACAGCCGTCGCCTTGCTGCCGGCAAGCGGCGGTTTCGCTGACGGCCACGCGCTGCCGGAGTGTGAGAACTGCGCAGACACCATGACGCTGATGTCCTGGGGCGGCGCCTATCAGGCGAGCCAGATCAAGGCCTATGCCGAGCCCTATGCTGAGCTGACGGGCGTTGAAATCATCTGGGACGAAAGCTCCAACCAGGCCGTGGCCAAGGTGCGCGCCGCTGCCGAAGCGGGCAACATGACCTACGACCTCGTCGACGTGGAAGGCCCGCAAAGCCAGATCCTTTGCGATGAAGGCCTCGCCGTTGAGGTCGACGTGGACGAGATCCTCGCCCCCGGTGACGACGGGTCGAGCCCGTCGGATGACTTTGCCGATGCGATCATCAACGACTGCTTCATCCCGCAGATCGTGTTCTCGACCACGTTCGGCTTCCGCAGCGACAACGACTGGGCCGCGGCACCGGGCGACCTCTGCGCCCTGTTCGACACCGAGAACTTCCCGGGCAAGCGCGCGCTTGAAAAGCGCCCGAAGAAGAACATCGAATGGGCCCTGCTCTGCGATGGCGTGGCCAAGGAAGAGCTGTACGACGTCCTGGACGAGGACGGAGTGGACCGGGCGCTCGCCAAGCTCGACACGATCAAGGACGACGTTGTGTGGTGGTCGGCTGGCGCCGAAACGCCGCAGCTTCTTGCCGACGGTGAGGTCGTGATGGGCTCCACCTATAATGGACGCCTGTTCTCGGCGATTGTCGAACAGGATCAGCCGATCGAGATGCTGTGGGACTGGCAGGTGTTCGACTACGACGGCTGGGCGATCCCGGAAGGTCTGTCGGATGAGCGGATGAACCGTGTGAAGCACTTCCTCGCGTTTGCGACGGACACGCAGCGTCTGGCGGATCAGGCCAAGTACATCTCTTACGGTCCGGCACGTGCCTCGTCGCAGCCACTTGTGTCGACGCACGCTGAACTGGGCGTCGAGATGGGGCCGCATATGCCGACCAACCCGGCCAACCAGGTGAACTTCCTCGTGAACAACATCGAGTGGTGGGCTGACAATCAGGACGACGTGGAAGCCCGCTTCCAAAACTGGCTCGCCCAGTAAACGAACCTTTGGGGCGAGGCACTGGTCTCGCCCCAAGAGTAGAGTGGGCAATTTGCCCACCGCACCCCCGGGGGACACCCATGCCCAAAGGCTACATCATCGCGCATATCACGGTTCGAAACCCCGAGCCGTATAAGGAGTATGTGGCCCGCGACACCCCGATCCTCGAAGCGCATGGTGCCAGATTTATCGTCCGTGGTGGCCAGTCGCAGGTGCCCGAGGGGGACGCGCATGACCGCCACGTGGTGATCGAGTTCGACAGCTACGAAAAGGCCGTCGAAGCCTATAACGACCCCGACTACCAGGCCGTGGCCGAGATCCGCCGCGCCAATGCCGACAGCACGATCATCCTTGTCGAAGGCCACGAATGACCGACGCGACCGCAGGACCCCGCGTGACCGAGGCCACCCCGAGTGGCCAGATGCTCGCCGCCGATGGCTCGCCGCTGAAGAAGAGCCTGGCCCGCGCCCTGCGTCGCCAGAAGATCCGGGCACTTCTCCTGATCGCGCCCCTGTTGCTGTTCATCCTTGTGACATTTATCGCGCCGATTGCGGACATGCTGTTCCGCTCGGTCGAAAACCAGATCGTCGCCGACACGCTGCCGCGCACCTCCGAGGCGATACAGGAGTGGGACTACGAAAGCGGTCAGCCACCCGGGGAGGATGTGTTCCGCGCGTTCTCCTACGACCTGGCCATCGCTGCAGAGCGCAAGCAGCACACCCGTCTCGGCACGCGGCTGAACTATGAATCGCCCGGCCTGTCATCGCTGTTCCGAAAGTCGGGACGGGGCGTTGGCGACATCGGTGAGATCTATCAGGACCAGTTCGAGGATCTGAACGAGGCGTGGGAAGAGCCCACAACCTGGGCAACCCTCTTGGGCGCCGAAGACTGGGTCGCCGATCAGGCAGCCTGGGCGGCAGACGAAGAGGGCGACGAGCCACGCTTTCGCTTTGCCCCCGGCGTGCGTGCAGCCTTGCCAGCGACGACGGAGCTTTATGCCGCCTACACCGACGTCATTCAGGTGGATGACGAAGACAGTGTGATGGAAGAAGACGTCTGGCCCGCCGTCTATCAGGCGCTGTACGAAGACCTGGCGACGAGCCCCGATCTGTCTGCGGTGTCCGGGCCGACCGTTGGGCTATTGAACGAGGCGCAGGGCGCGTTGGGCACGTTCGAACGGGCCGATTATGTCGCGCTGTTCGAGGATATCGACGAGGACTGGCTCGACCCGCAGGTTTGGGGCGTCATCAAGACCTTCACGCCGGATTACACACCCGGGTATTTCCTCGCCTCGGTGGACCTGCAAAAGACCCCGGACGGGTTTGAGCGTCAGCCCGAAGACCAGCGCATCTACATCCTTCTGTTCGAGCGTACGATTTTCATGTCGCTCGCCATCACAATCGCCTGCATCCTGCTCGGCTATCCGATTGCGTACCTTCTGGCGTCCCTGCCACTTCGCACCTCGAACGTTCTGCTCATCCTCGTGCTCCTGCCGTTCTGGACGTCGCTGCTGGTGCGAACGTCGTCATGGAAAGTGCTGCTGCAACAGCAGGGGGTGATCAACGACATCCTCGTCTTCATGGGCCTTGTGGGCGATGGCGACCGGCTTGTGATGATCAACAACCAGTTCGGCACCATCGTCGCGATGACGCATATCCTGCTGCCGTTCATGATCCTGCCGCTTTATTCGGTGATGAAGACGATCCCGCCCTCCTACGTCCGCGCCGCCAAGTCGCTGGGCGCCACGAACTGGACAGCGTTCTGGCGGGTCTACTTCCCGCAATCGGTGCCGGGGATCGGGGCGGGATGCATCCTCGTCTTCATCCTGGCCATCGGGTATTACATCACGCCCGAGTTGGTGGGCGGCACCACCGGCACGTTTATCTCGAACCGGATCGCGTATCACATCTCGGCCTCGCTCAACTGGGGGCTGGCCGCCGCGCTGGGGACGCTGTTGCTGGCGCTGGTGCTGGCGCTCTACTGGGTCTACGACCGGATCGTGGGCATCGACAATGTGAGCCTTGGATAGATGAGCCTCGCCGACACCCGCCACCACCCCGACCTCCTGACCTTCACGGTCCCCGTTGTGGCCCTTGTCGGTGGCTTCTTCGGCCTGATGCTGGGAACGGCCTTCGGGTCAGCGCTGATCGGGATCGCGGGGGGTCTGGTCGTAGGCGCCGTGACGGCGTTCGTACTGGCGTCGTTTCTGCCCCCCGGGCTGGGGCGTCTTGCCGCCATTGTCGTCTTTGCCATCGCAGGGTTTCTGCTGGCCGGGGTGAAGGGCGCCTCGGGCGGCGTGATCGGCGGCTTCGTTCTTGGGTGGATGACCTATTGGCTCACGTCCGGGCGCTATCGCGACGGGGTGCCGATCTATGCGACCCCCGGTCAGGTGCTGTGGCACAACAGCTTCCGCTTCCTCTGCGGGGCGATCTTCTTCTTCCTGATTGCCCCCATCATCGTGATTATCCCACTGTCATTCAACGCGCAGGACTTCTTCACGTTCACCGAAAAGATGCTGGCCTTCGACCCCGAGGGCTACAGCCTGAAGCACTACCGCGACTTCTTCACCAACCCGGATTGGCAGAACGCGCTGAAGAACTCGTTCCAGATCGCGCCCGTTGCGACGCTTCTGTCGGTGACCCTGGGGACGCTGGCGGCCATCGGCCTGTCGCAGCCCCATGTGCCGTTCCGGCGGGCGATCATGGCGATCCTGATCTCTCCGATGATCGTGCCGCTGATCATTTCGGCAGCGGGGATGTACTTTTTCTATTCGCGGATCGGATTGCAGGGGACCTATGTGGGCGTCGTTCTGGCGCATGCGGCGTTGGGCATCCCGTTTGTCATCATCACGGTGACGGCGACGCTGGTGGGCTTCGACGACAGCCTGACGCGGGCGGCGGCGAACATGGGCGCTGGGCCGGTGCGCACGTTTTTCCGGGTGCAGATGCCGCTGATCCTGCCTGGAGTGATCTCGGGCGGGCTGTTCGCGTTTATCACGTCGTTCGACGATGTGGTGGTGGTGCTGTTCGTGGGCTCTGCCGGGCAGAAGACGCTGCCATGGCAGATGTTCCTCGGGCTGCGGGAGCAGATCAGCCCGACGATCCTCGCCGTTGCAACGATCCTCGTGGTGATTTCCATCGGCCTGCTGACAACGGTGGAGTTCCTGCGCCGCCGGTCCGAGCGATTGCGCGGCATGTCCCCGGGCTAGCCGTCCAGCAAGGCCCACCTAAACTTCCTCAGACGACCGTGCCCACAGGTTCAGCCCCTCGTCCTGCGCGATCTCGTCGATCTGCGCCAACTCATCGTCCGAAAATTCCAGGTTCGACACCGCCCCCGCGCAATCCTCAATCTGCCCGGCCCGCGACGCCCCGATCAGCGCCGTCGTCACCCGACCGTCCCGCAGCACCCAGGCCAGCGCCATCTGCGCCAGCGTCTGCCCCCGCGACTGCGCCATCTCATCCAGCACCCGCAGCTTCCCGACCATCCCCTCGGTGATCTTCCCCGGATCCAGCGATTTCCCCTGCGCCGCCCGGCTCCCCTCCGGCACGCCCGCCAGGTACTTCTTCGTCAGCAAGCCCTGCGCCAGCGGCGTGAACGCGATCGACCCGATCCCCTCGTCATCGAGCGTATCCAGCAGCCCGTCGCGCTCCACCCAGCGGTTGAACATGTTGTACGATGGCTGGTGGATCAGACAGGGCGTCCCCAGATTCCGCAGGATCGCCGCCGCCTCCCGCGTGCGCTGCGAGTTATAGGACGAGATCCCCACATACAGCGCCCGCCCCGACCGCACGATGTGATCCAGCGCCCCCATCGTCTCTTCCAGCGGCGTCTCCGGATCGAACCGATGCGAATAAAAGATATCGACGTAATCCAGCCCCATCCGCTTGAGCGACGCATCGCAGGACGCCACCAGATACTTCTGGCTCCCAAACTCACCATAGGGCCCCGGATGCATCCGATACCCGGCTTTCGATGAAATGATCAGCTCGTCCCGATAGCCCCGGAAATCCGTCTTCAGGATGTCGCCAAACGCCTCTTCCGCGCTGCCGGGCGGCGGGCCATAATTGTTCGCCAGATCAAAATGCGTGATCCCCAGATCAAACGCCGTCCGGCACATCTCCCGCTTCCGCGTGTGCTCGGTATCGCCGCCGAAATTGTGCCACAGCCCCAGCGAGATCGCGGGCAGCTTTAGCCCCGACCGCCCACACCGGCGGTACAGCATCGCATCATAGCGGGTCTCAGCAGGCGAATACGTCATACGGGGGAACTCCTTCAAAGTTGGGCGTAGGCGGCGAGCCCCACGACGACAAGCATCGACAGGGCCATGAAGACATTGAGGACACGCTGCGTACGCGCTGGCAAATCCAACCGGCGCAAGGCAACCCCCGCCCACAGCCACGCCAGATGGATCGGCAGCCAGATCGCATTCACGATCACGAGCTTCAATGCCATCTCGGCCCAATAGCTGCCGGGCAGAAAGGAAAATCCGGTGAACAGCGTGGTGTTCACGGCGTAGGCCTTCGGATTGATCGGCTGCAGCAGAATGCCTCCGATCACACCGGGGGGCGCATCGCGATAGATGAACCCTACCTTCGAACCGGCCAAGGCGATCCGCAGCGCCAGAAAGCAAAGATACCCCGCCGACGCCCAAAGAAGCACGGTCCGAATGCGCTCATCCGCCAAGATCGCGGCCGCCAGCCCGGTGATCACCGCAAGGATCACCAGATTGTTCCCGATCATCAGCCCCAGCACATACCGCAGCCCCGGCCGATACCCGAAAGCCGAGCCAACCCCCGCCGTCGACAGCACCCCCGGTCCCGGCGTGATGATAAGAAAGAAGATGGCCGCCGCAAAGGTGAGCATCCCCCGCCCTAGCCCCCACTCTGAAGGGGCGCAAGAGAAGGAAACCACGGACTCAACCGTCGAGCATTGCCCAGCGCGGAATCAAGGCTGCAAGCCGCCGCGCTATCGCCGGGCCCTCCCCAGGCCCGGCGATTGGTTGCCTCAGGCGCGTCGCGGCGAATTTGTGCGGTCCGGCACCATAAAGCACTTAGAAGGTCTGGTGGGATCGCCGGTCCAGGGCCCATCGACAGCACGGCGCAGCAAACCCCTTGATCCCACGGTCTGAAACACCCAACCCTCGGCCCAACAAGAGGACACGACATGCCAAACGCCCCTACCGATGCCGCCGAGCGCCGCGCAATAAACCCCGTCATCTGCTACCCGGATGAGGCCCTATCCCGCCCCGATCTGCCCCTTTACACCGCCGCAAGGGCGGCAGCGCGCAAGATCGCCGAAGTCACCGTCCCCCCACGCGACGGCCGCTGCTTCGAGGTTCCCGCAGGCGGTTTCTTCCGCATCACCTCAATCGACGGCCCGCAGGTCGGGGACCTGAACCTCTGGTCCGCCACCGACCTGGCCGAGCGCTTCTACTCGGGCAAAACGCGCGCCCTCCACGGCACGCATGTCTCCACCGGCGACCGGCTCTGGTCCGCCTTTCCCTTCCTTCGTCCCATGGCGACCGTCGTCGCCGACACGCTCGACTGGTACGGCACCGACCCGTTCGGAGGCCGCGTTCACGACGTCATCGGCACCCGCTGCGACCCCTACACCCACTGGGTGCTGTCGGGCGGGCACTACCACAACTGCTGCCACTCAAACCTGACCCGCGCCCTCGCGACCCACACCGGCCTCAGCCTGCGCGAGGCTGAACCCCATGTGCACGACGTCCTCAACGTCTTCATGTGCACCGGCTTCACCGCGGACACCGGGCAGTACTTCATGAAAGCCTCCCCCGTCCGCCCCGGCGACTGCATCGAATTCTTCGCCGAAATCCCTCTCCTCGGGGCACTGTCGGCCTGCCCCGGCGGTGATTGCTCCACAACCCACTCCAGCGACGCCGCCGCCTGCTATCCCCTCCTCGTCGAAATCTTCGAAACCTCCGCAGACGCCCTAGCGGGATGGACGCCACCCGTCCCCAATGGATACAACCGCACCCACGGAGCGTGATCCAAGCCACTGGCGTAGGCCGGGCTTCAGCCCGGCACTCACGTCACGCGACCGCCTGCGCGCGCAGCATCCCGTAAATCTCATCCTTCAGGGTCATCCGGCGCCGGCGCATATCCAGCATTTCGACATCACACGTCGGTTCGACATTCGTCTCGGCACGGTGGATCGACCGGTTCACCTGATGATACTCGTCAAACAGGCGCAAAAAGTGCGTGTTCGTCGTCTTCAACGTATGCATCTGGTCAACATATTCGGGGAATTCAGCGGGCAGTTCGTGTGGTGTATGGGCCATCGGGCTCTCCTAACGAAACATCCCCTATAGGGTATGCCACGCGCCACGCGCTGACCTTGACCCAGATCAAGGTCACTGCTCCTTCTCGGTCGTGAACGTCAGGGGATACCCCTGCTCCGCCCCCATCTCCGTCGCCTGCTCGGCCTTGGTCTCGGCCACTTCTTTGGTGAACACCGCCACCACACAGGCCCCCTGCTGATGCGCCGCGAGCATCACGACCATCGCCTCATCCTCGGTCATGCGAAACACCGCCTTCAGCACCCGCACCACGAACTCGCGCGGGGTGAAGTCGTCATTCAGCAGTATCACCTTGTACAGTGGCGGCTTCTTCACCCGCGCCTTCGGCTTGACCTTCGGTATGGTAACCAGATCAGAGGACATCCCCCAAAGATGTCACCGGATCGCAAAGAGTCAAAAGCCGCCACGCCCCGGTAGGGTGGGCAATCTGCCGACCATCACCCCTCGAAACACTTTGCGCGCCCATCCGCCCGAATGGTCGCCGCCCCGTCCACGATTTGGGCACTCCGCTTGCGCACGAACTGCGAGGGCTGCGACGCCGACCGCCCCTTCGGATCCGGCAGGATCGCCGCCAACCGCGCCGCCTGTGTGGCGCTCAGATCAGCGGCACTGACCCCGAAATAGTGTCTCGCCGCCGCCTCAACTCCGAACACCCCCTCATCGAACTCCGCCACGTTGAGATAGACCTCCACGATCCGCCGCTTCGTCCAAACCAGCTCGACCGCTGGCGTCAGCACAGCTTCTAACGCCTTCCGCAACCAGCTCCGCCCCTGCCAGAGATAGACGTTCTTAACCACCTGC
>JBCCXY010000143.1:0-8935 GCA_039190895.1 Pseudomonadota bacterium
CCACCAACTGCCGCGATTGCTCGGACTGGACAATCGGCGCTATCAACTGACGGTCGATCTTCAGCCGATCAGGCTTGAACCGGACTAGGCTTACGATAGACGTCTTCCCGGTCCCGAAATTATCGATCTCCAACCGGAGCCCCATGTGGCGCAGCAGATCGATGTTCCACTGAACCGCGTTCGAGGCCTCTTCAATGTACGTGTTTTCCAGAAGCTCGAAAGAGAAAACATCCGTCGGCACCCCCAGCGCCCGGATCGACTCGATAAGCTCCGCCTCCGACAGCCGCGCGTTCGAGACGTTAAGCGACACCGACGGCACGTTCAGCCCCTGCGCCTGCCAGCCGCGATAGTCATTCAGCGCCCGCTCCATGATCATGGCGTCGAGGGCACCCATGTGACTGGTGGTCCCGGCAACCTCCAGAAACTTGTCGGCGGTCAGAATCCCCAGCTTCGGATGATCCCAGCGCACCAGCGTTTCCACCCCGCAGATCTTATGCGTGTGGGCATCGACCTGCGGCTGATACCACGCCTGAAATTGACCCTCACGCATGCCGATCAGGATGTCTTCGCCGAGCTCCTCATCCCGCCGGACGCGATCCTCCAGCGCCTTTGAATGGACGGTCACACGCCCCCGCCCAAGTCGCTTCGACTCGTAAAGCGCGACGTCCGCCCGGTTCAGCAGGATGTCGGGGTCTTCTGGCCTGTCCCGGGTGAACGCGATCCCGATGCTGGTGCCGAATTCACAGGTCTCGTCGCCATAATGCACCGGCTGAGACATCACGGCCACCAGCCGCTCGCCCAACGCGATCGTCTCGGCCTCCGTTTTGCTGCAGCACAGCACCACAAACTCATCCCCGCCCACCCGGGCACAGAAATCCGAACTCCGGATTTGCGACCTCAGGCGCGATGCCACCTCGATCAGAACCAGATCACCCGCCGCATGCCCCAGCCTGTCGTTGATCTGCTTGAAACCGTCGAGGTCGAGGTGCAGCACAGCGCTCCAACCGGCCTGCTCGGCTAGCATATCCATCAGATACCGGCGGTTCGGCAGGTTGGTCAGCGCGTCATGCAACGCGGCATGGGCAACCTCGGCCCGCGACTCCGCCAGCTCCTGCTCCGCCTTGCGCCAGGCAAGGATCCAATCCAGCTCGGACAAGCCGATCACACACTCCCGCGCCTTGGCCGCCATCTCGGCCTCCCACGGCTCGGCCCGATCCTTCACGCTCTCCGAGAACTTCTCGAACGACTTACGTGGGTGGATACGATCCCCGTCTCCGGGCTGCACGCGCTTGTACGGATCGCCGCCCCAGGTGATCTCCTTTTCCCTCGGTGTCCGGAACATGATCAGACCGGAATCCTCGCTCGGAAACTTGCACGCAAAGACACCCGCTGCGACCGACCCGATCCGATCCGCCAGATCCGGCCAAAGCCCGACCGCATAATGCGTCGCGAAGTGATCGCCCCCGGTCGCGAGGATCTGCTGATCCGTCCGCCGCTCAATCGTCCGCAGCACCCCGGCCTCTGGCACCGTGCCAAAGCAAAACACGTCATCCTTGACGATCAGCGCCGCGCCGTCACAGCCCAGAACCTCCAACAACTCATTGTCCCGCTCCGCCAGCAGACTGCCAAGGTTCTGATCCGGCGCCCCCTCCAGCAGCGCCTTCCTCAGCGAGCGCAGACAATCCCGTACCCGCTTCGTCCCGTGGTTCTCGACGGTATCCAAAAGCCGCGTCAGCTCTGTCGAAAAGATCTCGGCCAGCAGCCGACAGGTCGCCGCCCGGGCGGGCGTCAGGCGATAGGGCGCGCTGTAATGGTGGTTCGAAACCAGCCCCCAAAGCTTCCCCTTGGCCATCAGCGCAATATTCAGCGTCGCGCGCACGCCCATGTTCTCAAGATACTCGATATGAACGGGGGACACCGCGCGGATGGAGCAATCCGACAAGTCCACCGGCTGACCCGTCTTCGGGTTGAGCGCAGGCAGAACGGCCATCGCACCCTCACCGGCATCCAGAACCGGACGCACCCGATTTCTCACAAACAATCGCCGCGCCTGGGCCGGGATGTCGGACGACGGAAAGCTCAGCCCAAGAAACGACCCCGGCGCGGCCTCTGATCGGCTTTCGGCAATGATCTCCCCGTTCCAGTCGGAATCGAAGCGATAGACCATCGCCCGATCATAGCCCGAATACCGGCGAAACTCCTCGGCAACGAACTGCGCAACCTCGCGCATCTCCTGGTCCGTGGGTGAAGCCAGCCCCCTCGCCCGCGCCTCAATGCTGTTCAGCGTGTTGCCCACGTCCAGACCCACCTGCATCGGCTGATCCTGCGCATCCTCCCACGCGTTCAGCTCAATCCCGAGGTAATCCTCCGCCTCAAACATCCGCGCAAAATGCACGCGTTCTCCGCGCAATTTCAGATAGCGAGAGACCGGGGACGCGTCCCCGAACATCATCTCTTCCAACGCCGCTGCATCCTCGGGATCAAAAAACGCGTCCGCCCGTGAACCCACCAGGTCACGGAACGCGGCGCCAAAGAAGCCCTCAAGGTTGTCGCTGCCCATGGTGAGGCGGCCGTTCTCACGGTCGAACAGCAGCAGCACGCAGCACGCCTGAACCGCCTGCGGCCGATGGATGGGCTCTTGTTCGCAAGCGATCAGGTCGAGTGCCGATTTCTGAAGTGACGTCACACGCACCCCTCCAACACAGCAGTGCGAGATGGGGTAAACGACGCGGCTTAAGGATCAGTTGCCCTCAACCCGATAGTCTGGCGTAGGGCGGGGTTCACCCCGCCAAACCTTTCCGCCAAACGCAACGCAGCCGCGACGCGCGACACCAGCGAGGCGAGCACGAAGAGCTCGATGAGCGTCCCCACCAAACTACCCCTGCGCGCAGAAACAAGACACCCCCACCGGCCCATCCGCCCGCGCTTCCGCCAACGCCAACCGCTGCGCAACAAGCCGCCCCTCGTCACTGTCCCCGGCGCCCCGCGCGCTCAGGCACCCCATCAGCCCACGCAGCGCCCACACATTGTCCGGATGCACCTGCGCCCGTGGCAATTGTCCACCAAGCCCCAGATCGGCGCGATACACAGCCTCTGCCTCCGCGACCTCACCCTGCTCCAGCAGCAGCGCGCCCAGCGCATGGCGAACGGGCTGCATCCAACCCCACGGCTCGTCATAGGGCAGCGCGTCCTCCAGCTCGACCGCAGCCCTAAGATGCCGAAACGCCCCCTCATAGTCGGCCTTCCGATACAGGATCTCCCCCTCCAGCATCTCCTCCGCGACCGCCAACTGCTCTTGGCACGTTACGGTGTGCATCAGCCGCGTCTCCGGCACCCGCAGCACCGCCTCCCTGAACTCTGCCTGCCTCTGCTCCGCCTCGGCCACCTCGCCCAGCGCCGCATGCGCCACGCCCTTGGCGTACAGCCGGATCGCTGTCAGGTTGGCGTACAGCACCGGGTCCTCCGGCAGCGGCAGCGCGATGATCTCCCGCCACCGCCCAAAGCGCACCATCACGTGCTCCGACACCGCGATATAGCTCTCAAAGTAATCCGCCATCGGCGGGCTCTCGACCCGCAACAGCTCTTCTGGGGTCTCCTCCACCATCGACCGCGCCGCCGCCATCGCCCGCTCGTACTGACCCAGGAACATCGCGCCATAGGCGGCGAAGTGGTTATTGTGGATGCGATACCCGGTGTAGATGTTGAAAACGCCATGCTTGGCGAGGAACTTCCGATCCGCCGCCATCGCCCGCTCATTCCAATAAACGGTGTCCTCATACCCGCCGCACTGAACCTCCAGATGCGTTGGCATGTGCAGCAGATGCCCCGCATCCGGCACCAGCTCTCGCAGCGCGGACCCCGCCTTCAGCGCCTTCTCGGGGGTCGGCGACATCTCCATCAGATGCACATACAGATGCAGCAACCCCGGATGCCGCCATGCCTCCGGATCAGCCTCAAGCGCGTCCTCGATCACCGCCTGAGCCTCCACCGTCCCCGCCCCCTCCGCCGGGGCGCCGGTCGCCTGATCCCACATCGCCCAGGGCGTAAGGTTCATGATCGCCTCAACGAACACCGTCCGCACGTCCAGATCATCCGGATACGCCCGATGAACCTCCCGCATCCGGTCCGCAAACACCGCGTTCCAACCCTGCATCACGTCCAGCGCCGTCAGGTCCCTCTGCGGAAACCGCTCGGCCAGCGCCTCCAGCAACGCGCGCTCCACATCGCCCACGTCACACGCCAACCCCGCCTGCACCGCGTCATACGCCGCAGCCAGCGCCTCGGCCCGCATCGCGTCGTCGTGCAAGTCCCACGGCATGTTGTAATTCGGCCCCGTCGCATATCCGACGCCCCACGCGGCCAGCGCACAGCCCGGATCGGCGTCCAGCGCGGCCTGAAAACACCGCACCGCCTCCTCATGCGCATAGGCATAGGTCCAGGCCAGCCCGCGATCGAACCACACCCCAGCCTCGGCAGACCCCGTAACCGCCCGCGAATACGCGCCCGTGTCGAAGTCGTACATGTCACACCCCCATCAAAGCACCCTCGACCACCTTCCCCCACCGGCGGTTAGAGTCCAAGCATCACTGGCGCAGTCTAGGGGCCTCAATGAATTTCCTGCAGATCACGTCACTCCTGATCGTCCTCGCCGGGGCGTTCGGCGCCATCAACTATTTCTTCCTCCGGCTTCCATCCGCCATCGGCATCCTCGTCGTGGCGCTCTTCGCATCACTGGCGCTGCTCTTTGCCGACTGGGTGTTTCCCGGCCTGACCATTGCCGACCAGGTCCGCGCCGTGGTCCTGAACATCGACTTCTCCGAGGCGCTGCTGGAAGGCATGCTCGGCCTCCTGCTGTTCGCTGGGGCGCTGCACGTCAAACTGTCCGACCTCCGCCAGGTCTGGCCGGTGATCCTCCTCATGGCCACGCTCGGCGTGGGCCTGTCGACCCTCGTCGTCGGCACCGGCTTCCACTGGCTCACCGGGGCACCGTTCCTGGTCGCGCTCGTGTTTGGTGCCCTCATCTCCCCCACCGACCCCGTCGCCGTGCTGGGCGTCCTGAAAAAGGCCAACCTCCGCAAATCGCTGGAAACCAAGATCGCCGGCGAAAGCCTGTTTAACGACGGCGTCGGCTACGTCGTCTTCCTCATCCTCGTCGGCCTCGCGTTTCCCTCGGGCGACAGCCACGGCTCCAGCCTCGCTGGCGCGGCCGAGCTCTTCGTGCAAGAGGCCCTCGGCGGCGCCGTCCTCGGCCTCGTGGCCGGGTGGCTCGTGTTCCGCGTCATGCGCAAGATCGACGACTACGCGCTCGAAGTCCTCCTGACCCTCGGCCTTGCCTTCGGCGGCTACGAGCTTGCCATCTACCTCCACGTCTCCGCCCCCATCGCCGCCGTCTGCGCAGGGCTCCTGATCGGCGACGTCGGCGCCAAGCACGGCATGTCTGAAGAGACCCGAAGCTACGTGGATGCCCTCTGGAAACTCGTCGATGAGATCCTGAACGCCGTCCTGTTCCTCATGATCGGCTTCGAAGTCTTCGCTGTTGCCTTCGGCATGGACGAGATCGTCACCGCCATCCTCTCCATCGCCCTCGCCCTTCTGGGCCGCCTCGCCGCCGTCGCCATCCCGGTCGTCCTCCTCAAGCCGTTCCGCGCCTTCGGCCCCGGCGTCATCCCGATCATGACCTGGGGCGGCCTGAAAGGCGGCATCTCGGTCGCGCTCGCGCTGTCCCTGCCGGACAGCGACTGGAAACCCCTCATCCTAACGGTGACCTATGTGATCGTCATCTTCTCGATCCTCGTCCAGGGCCTCACCGTCGGGCGCCTCGCCAACCGCCTGGGGCGCGACCCCGACCTCGTCTGAGGCTCGCCCGGCAAAACCCCGCCGACTCACCCGGATCAGCGGGCAATCCCGCGCCCGTCCCTGTGATTGTTTCGCAACGATCAACGGGTGAACGTGGTTCCGCCGGATTGTCGCACCGACCGCGCCACACTCTTGCCCAATTCACGCCACGTTTTGCCGCCACCGGAAGGTCCAGTACCCTTCAGGTATTATGAGTATTACCCACAGTACCAGTAACCATCGTGATGCACTCTCAGTCCTCGGCCTCGGCCTGGACGCGACGTGGAGTGAGGTCGAAGCCGCGTGGAAAAAGCGCATCTTCGCCGCACATCCCGACCGCAATGCGGGTCAGTCTGACGAGTTCGTCCGGATCAATGAGGCATACAGCACCTTGAAGTCGACATCCAAAGCTGAACAGCGCCGCGCCTGGCCCGTCCGCGAGCCCGACCCGACGCCAACAACCGAACCCCGCCGGACGATCCCGTCCCGGCGCCGCATCTCAGAACGCAACGAGGCGCTGACCGACGCGGAACACCGCCTCTGCGCCGAGAAGTTCGCCGAAAGCAACCTCGACGGCGCCCGGCACATCCCGCACATGATCCGCCGGCGCGGGCGCCAGATCACCTACCTGATCCGCACGCCGCTTGAAACCGGCCCGAACCACGTCATCATGCCGTCGGGCCAGCTCGTGGACAGCCGCAAACTGAAGGCCGTGCACCTGACATACGAATCCGAAGCATCCGGCAGCTACGCATTCGAGGTCACCGAACCCACCCTCAGTGAGCTTTTCCCCGGCGCCACCGCCGTATCGCTGGAATTCGGCGCCGACATCTGATCCCCGCGACAGCGCCCACCCCGGGCGCTGCTGACACCGTTTGCCCGGCGATTTCGCCCGCAAAACACATGCCCCCAGCAAAATGCGAATCATTCTAAGCCGCGCTACAGGTGCCGGTTTGTCCACCCTCACAAGCACAATCCGCAGCCTGGCTTCGGATTACGTGCAAATGGGCTCCAAAAACCATCGAATTTGACAGAATCTCTCCCCAATTCAGGGTAACTTATGCCACATTAGCGTTGTTAATAGGTACCCATGTAGCGAGTACCCGGGCTCATCGCTTGGTGAGCCCGGGGGCCTAAAAGGCCAAAGTAAAAGGTGTGTAGCGCGGTCTCGAGTGTGTGAGTAATCGGTTTTACGAGTGCAGTAACCAGTACGGTGAGTGTGTGCGTAACGAGTTCGCGTGACCAGTGTGTATCGAGTGTGTGAGTACGAGTACGTTGTGAGTGTTTGCGTACGAAACCTTACAGGACCGGGTGGCGAATGTGTGCTCGCCACCCGACCCGTAACCCCCCGATAAATTGAAGAAAAACCGCCCGTAGGGTGCGCTTATCCCAGCCAAAGCGTAGGCCGGGGTTCACCCCGGCAACGGCACGAAAGGTGGGCAAATTGCCCACCCTACCGATGACAGAACCGTCCCGAGAAAAATGACTTGGGTGGGCAATCGGCCCACCGCCCCCGAAGAACGACAAACAGGTAGGGTGCGCTTCCAGCGCACCAAGCGAGGCGAGCCCGCAAGGGCTCGAAGAGCGCCCCCAAAAGGGGCGCCCCAACTCAATGCACCACGGCATCCTCCGGCGGCGGACGGTTCGATGCCGCCACCCGATCGCCAACAAGCAGCCCATCGGGACCAGCATCCACCGCCACGGGCTCCCCATCCACGATGTCCCCGGCAAGGATCATCTCCGCCAACGGATCCTGCAAATGCCGCTGGATCGTCCGCTTCAACGGCCGCGCGCCGTACACCGGATCATACCCGTCATCGCCCAACCATTTCAGCGCCGCGTCGCTGATATCCAGCGTCACGCCCCGGGTGGCCAACCGCTTCTCCAGCTTGGCGACCTGGATCTTCACGATCCCATCCATGTCCGTCCTCGTCAGCCGGTCAAAGATCACCTGCTCGTCCAGACGGTTCAGGAACTCCGGCCGGAAATGCGCGCGCACCGCGTCCATCACATCCCGCTTCGCCTCCGATGCGTCCGAGCCATCGGGCAACTGCGAAAGCGCCTGCGCACCCAGGTTCGACGTCAGCACAATCAGCGTCTGCTTAAAGTCCACAGTCCGCCCCTGCCCGTCCGTCAGCATCCCGTCATCCAACACCTGCAAAAGCACGTTGAACACCTCCGGATGCGCCTTCTCGACCTCGTCGAACAGCACCACCTGATAGGGCCTGCGCCGCACCGCCTCGGTGAGGACGCCGCCCTCGTCGTAGCCGACATAGCCCGGAGGCGCCCCGATGAGACGCGCGACGGAATGCTTCTCCATGAACTCCGACATGTCGATCCGGACCATCGCCTGATCGTCATCGAACAGAAAATCCGCGACCGCCTTCGTCAGCTCCGTTTTTCCGACGCCCGTGGGCCCGAGGAACAGGAACGACCCCAACGGACGGTTCGGGTCGTTCAGCCCCGCCCTCGCCCGCCGCACCGCGTTCGCCACGGCCCGAGTCGCCGTCTCCTGCCCGATCACCCGCTTGGCGATCTCGTCCTCCATCCGCAGCAGCTTCTCGCGCTCGCCTTCCAGCATCTTCGACGTGGGGATCCCGGTCCAGCGCTCGACGACCTCGGCAATCAGCTCCGGCCCGACACGCTCTTCGACCATCTTGGTCGCCTCGGCCTCTTCGGCCGCCTCAACCTGCTTCTCAAGGCCCGGGATGATGCCGTACGACAGCTCACCGGCGCGCGACAGGTTCCCCTCCCGCTTCGCCTGATCCAGCTCCACTCGCGCGCGGTCCAGTTGCTCCTTCAACTCCCGCGCCGTCTCCAGCCGGTTCCGCTCCGCCTGCCACGTCGCCGTCATCTCGGCGGACGTCTCCTGCAAGTCTGCGATCTCTTTCTCCAACTTCTCCAGCCGGTCCTTCGATCCCTTGTCTTCCTCTTTGGACAAGGCAAACCGCTCCATCTCCTTCAGCATGATCTCACGATCGACGGCATCCAGTTCCTCGGGCTTGGAATCCACCTCCATCCGCAACCGCGACGCGGCTTCGTCCATCAGGTCGATGGCCTTGTCCGGCAGAAACCGGTCGGTGATATAGCGATGCGACAA
>JBCCXY010000144.1:0-8757 GCA_039190895.1 Pseudomonadota bacterium
CGGCGTTGGAGGCCGATGTCGCCGTCCTTGGGGCGCCGTTTGATGGCGGCACCCAGTGGCGACCGGGCGCGCGGTTCGGGCCGCGTGCGGTGCGGGAAGCGTCGACGTTGTTCTCGTTCGGGCATGCCGGGGCGTATGATCATGAGGATGACCGGGTGTATCTCGGCCCCGACGTCCGCATCGTTGACATGGGCGACGCCGATATCGTCCACACCGATACCGAGGCGAGTCATGCCAACATTGAAACCGGGGTCCGGGCGGCGTTGGCAGCAGGCGCCCTTCCAGTGGTGATTGGGGGCGACCACTCCATCAACATCCCGGCCATTCGCGCATTCGACGGCCGCGCGCCGTTCCACATCCTGCAGATCGACGCCCATCTCGACTTCGTTGACGAGCGCCACGGCGTGCGCCATGGCCATGGCAACCCGATGCGCCGGGCCGCCGAGCAGGCGCATGTCTCTGGCCTGACCCAGGTTGGCATCCGCAACGTGTCGTCCACCGCGCGGGAGGGGTACGAGGACGCGCGCCGTATGGGCTCGGACATTCTGTCGGTCCGGCAGGCGCGCGCGCTTGGGCCGGATGAGGTCGCGGCGCGCATCCCGCAGGGGGCGCCGCTTTACGTCACCATCGATATCGACGCGTTCTGCCCCTCGATTGCCCCTGGCACCGGGACGCCTTCCCATGGGGGGTTCCTGTACTACGAGGTGCTTGAGCTCCTCCAACACGCCGCCCGTACGCACGACATCGTCGGCCTCGATCTGGTGGAGGTCGCGCCGGACTACGACCCCTCGGGCTCCACCCAGATCCTCGCCGCCCAGCTGCTGCTGAACACCCTCGGGTTCATCTTCGACGCGAGGGCCGCATGAAGCCACAGGTTCGCAACGCTCTGATCCTCGCGACGCTTCTGGTTGCCCTGATCGCGGCATTCGTCGCATTCCATGTCTTCCGCGGCACCGAGCTTCGCGCATCCACAACGCGCGCGACCCTCTATGCCGAGGCATTGGAGGGCGCCCTCCAGCGGGTCTCACACCTGCCCTTCGTGCTCGCGACCGAGGCGCTGGTGCAGGACGCCACCGGGGGCGAGCGCCTGTCCGAGTTGAACGCCCGCCTCGCCGCAGTTGCGGCGCGGTCTGATCTGGAAGCCGCTTACCTGCTTGACGCCACCGGCCTGACCATCGCCGCGTCAAACCACGACCAGCAGCCTACGTTCCTCGGCGCCAACTACGGCTTTCGCCCCTACTTCACCGAGGCGATGGACGGCCAGTCCAGCACCTTCTTCGCCGTAGGCGCCACCACGCAGCGGCCGGGATACTTCATCTCGGAACCCGTCCGGACCGACGCCGGGATCACCGGCGTTCTCGCCATCAAGATCGACCTCAGCACGCTGACCCAAAGTTGGGAGACCGGCGAAACCCCGGTCTTCGTGACCAATGCCGACGGCATCGTCATCCTCTCCAGCGACCCCGCCCTGCGCTTCCACGCTTCGCGGCCCGTCCCGGACGCGCGCCTCTCCGTCATTCGCGCCGAGCGCCAGTTCGGCGACGGCCCGGTGCCCGCGCTCGACTGGACCGCGACGCGGCTGGGTGTGCGCCTCGGCGACAGCCCGTTTCTGCACGTCACCCAGCCGGTCGCGGGGACGGACTGGACCCTGCACTACCTCAGCCCGACGGTGCCGATCTGGCGGCGGGTGGGGCTGACGCTGCTTGGCGTCCTCGCCGCCGCGCTGATCGGGGTGGTCGCCTACCAGCGCCTGCAGGCCCGGCGGATCCGCAGTGCGCTGCAAATGTCTCAGGAAGACCGCAAACAGCTCCGCTCCGCCAACCGCGCGCTAGAGCGCGAGATCGTTGTCCGCCGCGCGACCGAGCGCAGCCTGAAGGAAGCCGAAACCGAACTCCGCCGCTCTTCCAAACTGGCCGCGCTCGGACAGCTCTCCGCCTCGGTGACGCACGAGCTCGGCCAACCCATCGCCGCGCTCAAAAGCCACCTCGCGGCGGCGGAGATGACGCAGGGCCGCCAGCCCCTGCTCGACAAGATCGGCGGGCTCGTGGCGCGGATCGAGACGATTACCACCGACCTCCGCTTCTTCTCTCGCCCCGCCGAGCAGGACTTCGACGCCTTCGACCTCCGCGATATCTGGCCCGGCACGGCCGAGCTTCTGGCCCCCGACATCGCCGCCCGCCCGGCCCTGCGCGTGAACCGCATCCTCCCCGGCGCGCCCGTCCCGGTCATCGGCAGCCGCCACCGGCTGGAACAGGTGCTGATCAACCTCACCAAGAACGCGATCCTCGCGACCGACAACACCGCCGGCCAGTGGACCCCTCGGGTCGACGTCGCCATCTCGGGCACCGGGGAGATCACCGTGACCGACAGCGGCCCGGGCCTTGGCGGGCTGGACATCTCAAGCCTGCAAGAGCCGTTCCACACCACCCGCGCCAGCGGCACCGGCATGGGCCTTGGCCTTGCCATCGTCGCCGATATCGTGCGCGAGCATGGCGGGTCGCTTGACGCGCAGGATACCGGGCGCGGGGCGCGGTTTACCGTCGCCCTGCCGCTGGCCACCACCGACGCCCACGCCGCGGAATGAGCGATCCGGCCCTGATCCACGTCGTCGACGACGACGCCGCGATGCGCGCCGCACTCCGCGACCTGTTCGAGGCGTCCGGCTGGACCGTCGACGTCAGCACCGGCGCCCGCGACGCCCTGCGCCGGATCGAGGCCGTGCCCCCGGACGCCGTCGTCAGTGATGTGCGGATGCCGGGGCTCACGGGGCTCGACCTGCTGGAGAAGCTGTCGACCTCCGGCGGACCACCGGTGATCCTGCTGTCAGCGCATGGCGACATCCAGATGGCGGTCGATGCGTTGCATGCCGGGGCCTATACGTTCTTCGAAAAGCCCTTCGACCCGCGCCGCCTTGTCTCGGCCGTGCGCAACGCGGCTGACCAGCAACGGCTGCGCCTCTCGGCCAACCGCCTGCGCGCCCGTCTGGCGCGAGTGTCCGGTTTGGAGCAGCGCATTATTGGCGTCTCGCCGGCCATGGTAGAGCTGCGCGCGTCTGTCATCGACCTCGCCGATGTGCCCGCGTCCTTGCTGATCACCGGTGAAACCGGCACGGGGAAAGAGCTGGTCGCCCGCGCCCTCGCCGACCTGCAGGGCGATGGCGACCTTATCGCAATCAACTGCGCCACGCTGTCTCCCGACGGGTTTGACACGGCGATGTTCACCAAGCCAGGTACCCTCTTCCTTGATGAGGTCGCCACGTGCCCGCCCGAAGTCCAGGCACAGCTCCTGCGCTTGACCGAGGCGGAAGATGGCCCCCGTATCCTTTCGGCCACCAATGCGGACATCGACCGCGACGTTGCCGAGGGCAGCTTTCGTGCCGACCTGTTCTATCGCTTGTCCACTATGCGCCTGCACTGTGCCCCGCTACGCGAGCGCACCGACGACATCCCCATGCTGTACCAACACTTTCTGAGCGACTACGCCGCCGCCCACGATACTGCCACGCCGGTCTTGAGCGCTGCCGACCTTTCGACACTGCTGAGCTATCCCTGGCCCGGGAACGTCCGCGAACTTCGGGCCACCGTCCTTCGCCACATCCTCGCGCTTCGGCGTGGGCCGACGGACGTGGCGTCCAACCTGCATGTTGATCAGTCGGACACGCCCAAAACCTCGCTCCGCGACAGCGTTGCGCGCTTTGAACGCCAGATGATCGCCCGAGCCCTGCAGGCCAATGAAGGCCGCATGGACGAAACCGCCGCCGAGCTTGGCATCGGGCGCAGGACGTTGAACGAAAAGCTCGTGAAACTCGGCCTCGACCGGGACACCGCCCGGACTTTAGACGGCTGAGTTCTCTCCTCACAGGATTCCGGTCCAAGGCTGCGGCCGCCGAGCGCCCGCGATAGATCAACTGGTGAGCGTGACCAAAGCGTGGCGCTTCTTGCCCGCCGACAGCTTGACCGGCTCTGACAGCCGCGCCGCGTCCAGCATCATCCCCGGGTCGGTGACAGCGTCATCATCCAGCCGCGCGCCTCCCTCGGCGATCAGCCGCTTTGCCTCTTTGCCCGATTTCGCCAGCCCTGTCCGCACGATGAGTTGCGTGATCGAGATCCCGTCGCTCACCTCATCCGCCGTCAGCGCGAGCGTTGGCAGATCGTCCCCGGCACCGCCGCGCTCGAAGACCTCGCGCGCCGTGGCCTCCGCCGCTGCTGCTGCGTCGGCGCCGTGCAGGAGCGTCGTCACCTCGTTGGCCAGTCGCACCTTGGCCTCGTTGATCTCAGACCCTTCCAGTGCGCCCAGCCGGTCGCACTCGTCCACGGGCACCTCGGTGTAAAGCTTCAGGAAGCGGCCCACATCGGCGTCCGTGGTGTTCCGCCAGAACTGCCAGAACTCATAAGGCGACAGCATCTCGCCATTCAGCCAAACAGCGCCGCCCTGCGACTTGCCCATCTTCCGCCCGTCCGACGTGGTCAGCAGGGGAGTCGTGAGGCCAAAGATCTCCGCCTCCGTCACGCGCCGGGCGAGGTCAACGCCGTTGACGATGTTCCCCCACTGATCCGACCCCCCCATCTGCAACAGACAGCCATAGCGGCGGTTCAGTTCAAGGAAATCGTAGGCCTGTAAAATCATATAGTTGAACTCCAGAAACGACAGCGACTGCTCGCGGTCGAGACGAGACTTCACGCTTTCAAACGACAGCATCCGGTTGACCGAGAAATGCCGCCCGATATCGCGCAGAAATTCGAGGTAGTTCAGGTCGTCCAGCCACTCGGCATTGTTGAGCATCAGCGCATCGCTCGCCCCGTCGCCATAGCTGAGGTAACGCGCAAACACCTTCTGCATCCCGGCGATGTTGGCGTCGATCTGCTCCGGTCCCAGCAGCGGTCGCTCGTCCGATCGGAACGACGGGTCGCCCACCTTCGTGGTCCCGCCGCCCATCAGCGTGATCGGCTTGTGCCCTGTCTTCTGCAGCCACCGCAGAAGCATCACATTCAACAGATGTCCGACGTGCAAAGACGCCGCCGTTGCGTCATACCCGATATAGGCCGGCACGACCCCGGCCATCAGCGCGGCGTCAAGATCCTGCAGATCGGTGCAATCGGCGAGGAAGCCCCGCTCGATCACGACGCCCAGGAAGTCGGATTTCGGATGGAATGTCATGGCGGGTTACGTCTTCAATAGGGATCGAGGGCCGTCTATAGCTGTGCGATCACGCAAGGGGAAGCCATGACCGCGACAGACCGCATGTGGGCATTGGGGGCCATGTCGGGGACGTCGCTTGACGGCGTTGACGCGGCGATGATCGAAACGGACGGGCGCCAGATCTTCGGCTTCGGGCCTTCGGTTTACCGCGAATACACCCCTGCCGAACGGCAGACCTTGCGAAACGCGCTAGGCAAGGACATCGGCGACCCGGGCGTAGCGGACGCCGCCCGGCTGATTGAGGCGGCCCATGCAGAGGTCATGTCCGGCATGACAGTCGCCGCCTTGGCTGGGTTCCATGGCCAGACGGTGCTGCACGCGCCCGAGCGGGGCGTGACCGTGCAGATCGGCGACGGGGATATACTTGCAGAGGCGCTTGGGCTGCCCGTCGTGTGGGACTTTCGGACGGCGGACGTGCAGATGGGCGGGCAGGGGGCCCCTCTGGCGCCGTTCTGGCACCACGCCTGCGCCCGCTGGATTGGCGCAACCGCCCCCATCGCGTTCCTCAATCTCGGCGGCGTCGGTAACCTCACGTGGATCGACCCATCGAAGGAAAACCCGGCCGAAGACGGGGCACTCCTCGCCTTCGACACCGGCCCTGCCAACGCGCCTATCAACGACCTCGTGCAGGCGACATGGGGGGAGCCCTTTGACAACGACGGCGCCCACGCGTCGGCCGGGCAGGTGGCCGACGGCGTCCTCGAACGCCTGCTGGCCCGCCCGTATTTCGCGAAGATGCCGCCCAAATCGCTCGACCGTGACGCCTTCGCGGGGCTGGCACAGGATGTGGCTGGCCTCGCCCCCGAAGACGCCGCCGCGACCCTCACCGCTGCCGCCGCCGTGTCGGTCGCCAAAGCGATGGAGCACTGCCCAACGCCTCCCACCCGCGTCCTCGTCACCGGTGGTGGCCGCAAGAACCCAGTGCTGACGAAAATGCTCGAAGTCAGCCTCGACTGCCCGGTCGAACCGGTCGAGATGGCCGGCCTCGACGGCGACATGATGGAAGCGCAGGCCTTCGCCTACCTTGCCGTCCGCGTCTTCCACGGCCTGCCCACCTCGGCGCCCGGCACTACCGGGGTCGCAGCCCCCATAGGCGGCGGCCGCCTCAGCCGCCCGAAGACTCAAAGGCGCATCGCGAACTCCTGACCAGTCTCTTCATTTGGCTGGTCTGGGGGGCGTTCCTCGGGAAATTCGTCCACAGGACGAATTTCTGATCCTCGTCACCCCAGCGGCGCGACGCCGACAGGGCGGCGCAACCTCACCCCCTGGGAATATCAAACCCCGGTGCGGCCAACTCAAACCCTTCAAACCGGAACCCGGGCGACACCGTGCAACTCACCAGAGTCCACTCGCCCGTGCTGCGCGCCGCTTGCCACCAGTCCTTCGGCACAATCCGCTGCGGCTCGGCCCCCGCGCCTAGATCCGGGCCCAGCAGAAGGTCCCTCGCAGGCCCGGCCTCCGTCTCCGCCAGCGACAGCACCAGCGGCGCCCCGGCATGGAACAACCAGATCTCCGCCGCATCCACACGGTGCCAGTGGCTCGCCTCTCCACCCTTCAGTAGAAAGTAGATCGCCGTCCCCGTCGGCCGCCCGTCCGAGGTTTCATCCACCCATGTCTGCCGATACCAGCCGCCCTCCGGGTGCCGCTCCAACCGCAGCGCCGCAATGATCTCGTCCGCTGTCATCGCACCCCCTTGCGCGCCTTCAGGATTGCTTCCTGCCGTGTCGAAACGCCCATCTTCGCGAACAGGTTCGTCGCGTGATTGCGCACCGTCTTCTCGCTGACATCCAGGGCCCGCGCGATGGCCTTGTTACTTTGCGCATCGCAGATCAGCGTGAGGATGTCCCGTTCCCGCGGGGTCAGATCGTCGACCGCCGGCTGCCCGGTGAAGGCGAGGATTTGACGGGTGACCTCGGCCCAGGCGGGCTCGTCGGCCTGAAGCACATGGTTCGGACTGTCGAGCATCACCAGCTCGGCCCCCGGAACGCCCTGCGCAATGAAACGCGCCTCGGACACCGGGACGACCTCGTCCCCGTGGGCATGCATCACAAGTGTGGGGGCCTTGATGTGGGGCAGGACGTTGCTTGCGTCCAGATTGCCCCGCGCCGTCAGAAGCTGAGCGCCGACATCGGGGGACGTCGCCTTTCGGCACAGGTCGTTAAACCAGCCGATTTGCTCGGGCGTGCCATGGGGCAAGAAGCGCCGTGTGAAGACTTCGCGGAAGGCGGGGTTCGGCAGGTCGAACCCCGCCTGAAAGACGTCCGTCACCGACCGGTAGAGTTCGGCAGCCCGCGCGTCCCCACGCCTGTAGGCGCCTCTCACATAGCCCCCGAAGAGGACGATATGCGACACGCGCTCTGGATAGCGCGCCGCAAAACTCAGCGCCGCCCCGGCGCCTTGTGACATCCCAAGAAGCACGAACGGCTCGGGCACCTTGGCCGCCTCGACCACCCGAGCGAGGTCGTCTGTCCAAGTCGCCAGATCCAGCGTCCCGGGATCGCGATCCGACAGGCCGCAGCCGCGTTCGTCATACCGGGTATAGTCGAAATGCCCTTCCAGAAAGGCGATCCAATGGGCCCAGACGGGGCTTTCGGCGTCGTATTCCAGATGCGTCAGCCAGTTCGACGCCTTCACCAGCGGCGGCCCGTCGCCAGAGCGGGTCCACGCCAGGGACCGCCCGTCGGTCGTCGTCGCAAAGCGCACAGGCCGCATGTGTTCCCCTCAAGGGACAAACGTCCCGGGCGGTTTCAAGGCGATCTCTGCCGAACCGGGACACCTGTCCGATACCGGCACGCCCACCGCCCCGGTAACGTGAGTGTCATCAACAGACGGAACGGGCGCAAGCCCCTGAACGGAAAGGACGCCAGATGAAACTCCGCCTCCGCCACGCCACCCCGAAGCGCGCCACGACCGATGCACGAGCCCGGAAGGACAGGGCGTTTCTCCATCGCTGCGAGAACCACCTCTACAGGCCCCGGATGTGGCTCTAGCGTTCAACCAAACACGGCCTCGGCGAGTTGGGTAAAGTCACCTGCGACCACCGTCCAGTCCCCCTCCGGCGCGAGGTCGATGGTCTGGTCCGGCCCATGCTCCGTTGGCCGCGCAACAAACGCCGTCTGCAACCCCGCCGCCTGCGCGGCCGCCAAATCGCGGTTATGCGCGGCCACCATCATCACGTCGCCCGGATCCAAACGCAGCGCCGCGCAGCTTGTCAGATAGACGGCAGCCTTCGGCTTGTAATCCTTCGCTAGCTCCGCCCCCAGGATACAATCCCACGGCAACCCGGCATACCGCGCCAGCCGCGTCATCAGCGAAATCGACCCGTTCGAGCACGGCGCCACCAACGCATACCGCCGGATCGCCTTGAGCCCGTCGACCACATCCGGCCACGGATCCAACCGCTCCCACGCCCGGTTCAGCGCGTGCGGGTCGGGGACCGCCACGCCAAACGCCTCGGCCACCCGACCGAGGTTCTCCAGATGCAGATCGTCAAGCGGCACATACCCCCCCCCCCCCCCCCCCAAACCCCCCCCCACCCCGGGGGGAAAACCCCCCCCC
>JBCCXY010000145.1:0-8136 GCA_039190895.1 Pseudomonadota bacterium
CGGATCGTAAAGCTGTAGCGCTTTCGAGATGCCGTGCTTTACGGCGCCCGCCTGCCCGGACAGCCCGCCGCCTTTGACGGTGGCGGTGACGTCGAATTCACCGGCCACGCCAGCGACGTCAAACGGCTGGCGCAGGATCATCTGCAGCACCGGGCGCGCGAAGTAGGCGTCCATTTCCTTGCCGTTCACCGTGACCTTGCCCGACCCGGGCTTGATCCAGACACGGGCGACTGCGTCTTTCCGCTTGCCGGTCGCATACGAGCGGCCAAGTTCGTCACGCACAGGCTCACGAGTGATCTGCGGTTCGGTCACCGGCGCGTCGGGAGCAGCGGCAACAAAGTCGTCCGAAACAACCTCTTTGAGGTCTTCGAGAGAATTGATCTGATCTGCCATGTCGGGGCCTAGCTCCGCGTGTTCTTGGTGTTCATTGCCTTGACGTCGAGCGCCTCTGGCGCTTGCGCCTCATGCGGGTGCTCGGCGCCCGCATAGACGCGCAGGTTGGTCATCTGCTGGCGGCTCAATTTGTTGCCGGGCAGCATGCGCTTGACTGCCTGCATCACCACGCGTTCTGGATGTGCGCCTTCAAGGATCTGACCGGTCGTCCGGCTTTTGATCCCGCCCGGATAGCCCGTGTGCCAGTAGTTCGGCTTGTCGCGCTTCTTGCCGGTCAGCTGCACCTTGTCGGCGTTGATGACGATCACGTTATCGCCCATGTCCATATGCGGCGTGAAGGTTGCCTTGTGCTTGCCGCGCAGGCGGTTTGCGACGATCACGGCAAGGCGGCCCAGAACAACGCCCTCGGCGTCGATCAGGATCCACTTCTTGTCGATATCCGCAGGGGTTGCGGTGTAGGTTTTCATATCTCGTCCTCTTGAACGCACGTCTGCCGCCTTGACCAAACCGGCCCTTGGCTGGGATTGCGGTGTTCTAATGATTGAGAATGTTCAGTCAAGATGATTTCTCTCCCAATACGTTAGTGTTTTCAATTACTTAAAATAACGGTATTATTTTACCCCATTCACGCCTCGGTGAAAGGGTGTGTGACATAGCTCGCAGACGCACCTTACGGCTTCCATCATAGTGCAAGGCGGTGGGGACGTAGTGGAGTACGACAGATGACCGGGACACTCTTTCTTCTCTTTACGGCAATCGGCATGGCGCTGGCCGTTCTTGCAACTGCTGTGGCAGGACTGACCTCTTTCTCGGTCTGGACGCCGGTTGCTGTTGTGACGCTTTTGACGCTGCTGACGATTGCGCTTTTGACCCGGCCCGAGCGGGGCCGCGTCCGGTCACGCGACTGATCAACCTTTCGCGGGCGGGATCGAATAGGTCAAAGATACCCGCGCCACGACTGCGTCCGACCCGTCAGAGCGGATCAGCACATCCCCCACGGCGAGTTGCCTGCCGAGCTTGAGCAACCGCGCGTCACCGATCAGATCCCTCCCTGCCTCCGGTTTGCGCAGGAAATCTATCGAGCAACTCGTCGTAACGGCCAGCCCCACCGGCCCGATCATGGCGAGCACCACCATGTACATTCCCAGATCCGCAAGCGCGAACATCGTCGGGCCAGAAATTGTCCCGCCGGGGCGCAGGTGGTCGTCGCCCACCTGCATCCGGACCCGGACTTGGTTCGGGGCGACATGATCCACCCTGAATTGCTCGCTCACCTGCGGGAAGTCTGATTTCAGAAACGCGTGCAGCGCCTCGGCGTCCATTTTGACCATGGGCCTGTAATCCGAATGAGCGCCTTTGGCGCATTACTATCTGTTTTTGCTGATGAGGGGGCTGTCTGCCCCCTCAAACTCCCCCGAGAGTACTTCGCCCAAGATGTAAAGCTATTGGATGACCGAGAATTCGATCCGGCGATTGCGCCGCTTGTTTTCCCGGTTGGTGTTTGGGAAGGCGGGGCGTGCTTCCCCGTACCCCACTGTGCGTAGGCTTTCGGCAGGAATCCCGGCGCGGGTAAAGTACTCACTGACCGAGCGGGCGCGGCTTTCGGACAGGCGGAGGTTCGTCGTCTCGGACCCGTCGCTGTCGGTATGGCCCGCAACTTCGATCACGAGGCCCGGGCACCGGTTGATGATATCCGCGATGCTGTCGAGGACCGCCGTGCTTTCCGGCGTCAGGCGGGCAGATGCCGTGGCGAAGTAGATATTGCCGGTGCGGCTCAGGATTTCAAACCGACCGGCGCATTCTTCGCGGGAGAAATCGCCCTCGGTCTCAAGTGCCACGGTTTCGGGTTGGGCGGGCGCGCGGCTGGCGACATCCACACCTGCGGCTTCGCGGCGGAACAGGAAGTCGAACGTCACCGTCGCGTTGGGCACGATGGTAACACCCGCCGCCTCTTCCAGTTTCTGACGGCCATCTTCCAGCTCGAACTCCGCCGTGCCGAGGTTGATTGGCGCTGCAGACGCCACTGCCACGATATCGTCCGCCAGAAGCGTCACCGCCACATCCGCGACAAGGTCTCGCGACACGCCGTGCAGAGAAATCCGGTAGGGCAGTTGGACAACCTTGCGCCGTACCGTGGCGAGGTCGGCCACGGCGTCATCCGGGATCTGCAGGCTGATCACCGCCTCGGGATGCTTGAATGTCTCGAAAAACAGGAACCGCATGCGCACGTTGCGCAGATCAATCCCCGTATCGACGGAATCAAGCAATATGCGCACCTCAGCAGCCCCGCCTTCTTTGATTCCCCCCGTGAGCGTGGCGAATGAGCTGGTCTCGACCACTGACCCCTTCTTCACAGACGTGAAGCGCAGGGAGGACGCGGATTCATCCAGCGACCAAGGCGTTCCGAATGGCGCTTGCTGCGCCCAAGCTGGCGCGGCAAGCAGCAGCGCGATCAGACCTGACTTGAGTAAATGCATTGAGCCCCCCGAAATCTGGCAACAGGTGCTTTTCGAAGCATTGAAGCACCTCGCTAACGCTTCCGCAATCGTCACACGTCAGCTAGTCTCGCAGGTGGGGCCCAATAAGGAGTGTTGTCTTGCGGATGGTGCGGGCGTTTTTCAGTTTGATCGTCGCAATACTAGCGTTGTCCACAAGCGTCTTGGCGGAAGTCCGGCTGGCCCTCGTGATCGGCAACGGAAACTATTCCACAGTGACGCCGCTCGCCAATCCCGTGGCAGACGCGACTTTGATGGCGGATCGGCTGGGTGACCTCGGGTTCGAGGTCACCCTCTTAACCGACGCAGATCTTCCGACACTCTCGCGCGGGGTTGCCGCGTTTGGCCGGTCCTTGCGGGACGCCGGATCCGATGCGACTGGCCTTTTCTATTACGCGGGTCATGGGGTTCAGTCTTTTGGGTCGAACTATCTGCTGCCGACGGATGCAGCCCTGACCGACGCAGCGGACCTCGACTTTGTGGCCCTTGAGGCGCAGACCGTGCTGCGGCAGATGTTCTCGGCCCGGAATCGGACGAACATCGTGATCCTCGATGCTTGCCGCGACAACCCGTTCGACAGCATTCCGGAGTTTGGCGACAACGGCCTGGCCGAAATGAAGGCGCCCACGGGGACGTTCCTTGCGTACGCCACAGCGCCGGGAGAGGTAGCCTATGACGGGGCTGGAGATCACAGCCCGTTCACGGCAGCGCTCGCGGAGGAAATCGCTACGCCGGGGGCAAAGATTGAAGAGGTGTTTCGCAACGTCCGCATTCGCGTTTTGGAGGAGACCGGGCGACGGCAGACCCCTTGGGACACGTCATCGCTGACCGAGGCGTTTTCTTTCGCGCCGCAATCGGAGCAGACGATTGAGGAACTCGCGGCCGAGCGGGCGTGGACCAGCGTGCAAGGCACCGACGACCCGGTTCAGCTCATGATGTTCCTGCGTGCCTATCCGCAAAGCCCCTACGCGCCGGACGCCCGGCAGCGGATCGAGGCGCTTATGGATGAGCAACTCGGAACACCCGCGACCCCTGAACCCGACGCGCCCGGTCCGGACGCCGCGGAAGAGGCGCTGATCGCGGTGGCGCGGGCCTCAGGCGCGGTGGAAGATTATCAGGCCTATCTGGATGCGTTCCCCAATGGTGTCTTTGCGGAATTCGCCCACTCGGAGCTAGCATCGCTCGTCGCTGCTGCAGCCCCGGCGCCGGCTGCTGTGGAACCGACACAAGAACCGACGACGCCCGTCCCGAGTGAGGCCGCGCCGGAGCAGACCGCCGGACCCCTCACTTTTGACTCGCCGCTCGGAGGGTCGGATCCCGAAATTGCGGCGCTTGCGATCTCTGACTTGATCAACATGCCGCCGCGCTTTCCGCCCATCGACGGACTTCCGGAAGAACTCTGGAAGGGTCAGACCTGCAGCGGCTGCCACGCTTGGACGCAAGAGGCGCTGTGCACCCAGGCGCAGACCTATGTCGCCCAGCGATCTCTCACCAAACAGCACCCGTTCGGTGGTGCGTTCAAGCAGGGACTGCGGGTGTGGGCCGAAGACGGCTGCAACTAGTCAGCCCTTCGGGCTGCCGGTTTCGTTTACGAATGGGCGGAGGGTCCAAACAATGGCATTGAGGCTTCCCGTTCCCACACGGCCATCGGATGACTAAGTGATCTGTATGGCCCCAAAGGATTGCAGGCTGCCCCAGAGATATTGGGCGATCTGGTTGGACACGAGCAACAGTCGCGCTCAACGGACGACACCGTCACCGGAGTCGCGACAACCAGACTGATTTCAAACACATTTTTGTCTGATTTCGACGAACCGGGTAACGTCCTGACGATAACGAGCGGAGCGTGGGGGCGCGACCGATGACGTTTGCCCTTTGCGACTCCGACAGAGATAGCTGTGGGGGTTATACACCATGCGTTTTGTCGAGACATTGCGCCGGTTTCGAGACGATGAAGACGGCGCCATCACCGTGGATTGGGTTGTGCTGACAGCCGCCGTCGTCGGTTTGAGTATTTTGGTCTTCGGAGAGATCCAGGATGCCGTCGTCGCCGTTGGCGAGTCCATCGCTGCGCAGATCCTGAGCGTCCTACCCGAATAGCCGGACTGTCGCACTAACGCGGAACTACGCCAGAAAAAGCCGCGCAATCGGCGGGTTCTATCAGGGCTCGGCGATTGTTTTGGGCTGCGTCGACTATGAACGGCGCCCGTCTAGCCAAGTACCCGCTCAACTTCGTCCCCTGGAAGCGCCCGGCCGAGGGGAGAGAAGTCTCCGCCGTCCAGCATCGCCCGCAAGGCATCATGGATGGTCTGCAGACCAGCACGCGACAACGCCGCCCCAAGTGAAATCCGCGCCGCGCCAAGATCCGCGAATGCATCCCGGGTCGTTGCAGCCCATGGCCCGCTCGCCAGCACGTTCACCGGAACGTCGGTAGCGCCCAAAATGGTCCGCAGGTCATCCGCCGTCTCAGGCATGGGGACGTAGAGGCAATCCGCCCCTGCCTCGGCGAAGGCCTTAATGCGGGCGATCGCTTCGGTGATCCCATATGTCCCTTCCATCACCCCGTCCGCGCGTGCGGTAAGAACGAAGTCACCCGAAAGCGCCCGGGCGCTGGCTGCCGCGGCGCGGATGCGTTCCACAGTCAGGTCGAACGGATAATGAGTGCTCTCTGCTAAGTTCGTGTCCTCAATCCCGATCCCGGCGAGACCGGCTTCCGCCGCAAGGCGAACGGTCTCGGCACAGGTGTCGGGGTCGTCGCCAAACCCGTTCTCGAAGTCACCATTCACGGGCAGGTCGGTCGCTGCCACAATCTCTTGCGCATGGGCCAGCGCCTCATCCCGTGTAATGGTCCCGCCGTCCCCGCGGCCCATCGTGAATGCATGCGCCGCTGAAGACGTCGCCAACGCCTGTGCCCCAAGCGCAGCGGCCATCCGGGCGGTACCCAAATCCCATACGTTGACAAGGACGAACGGGTCGCCGGGGCGGTGAAGATCACGAAACGTCATGGGTCCTCCGGTAAGGGATCGAGGGTTTTTTGGAATTTCTTCGTCAGCCCCGCCCGCACCAAGGCGTACGACGTCCGTAGCCTGTCCTCAAACTCTGCATTGTCCACATGCCCCCATGGGATACGCACCCACGACTTGTGAAAGTACGGCGCACGCTCGGCCCGACCGGCATCAATGATCAGGGAGGCTGTCTCGATATCCGGGGTCTTCACCGACACCCCGTCATTCGCCATACCGATACAGGCGAACATCTTGCCGCCGACTTTCCACGCGTCGTGTCCGCCGCCCCAAGGGTCAGACAGCTCCGCGCCCGGTAGCTTGGCGCAGTATTTGTTCACCTCCGCACGATCCATACGACCCCCAATTGTTCCCTATATGTTCTCATGTCAACAAAGTCGCGTCAACCGGCCTCGGCCTTCTCAGCCAAAACCAGCCACTCCTCCTCCGCCGCTGTCAAAGCCTCCTGACGCTCAACCAGCGCCTCGGTGGCTTTGCGGAACTTCACCGGCTCCCTCTCGTACAGGTCCGGGTCGGACAACAACCCCTCCAGCTTCCCGATCTCCGCCGTCAGCCTGTCGATCACGCCCGGCAGCTCCTCCAACCGATGCGCCTCGGTAAAGCTCAGCCCCCCGGCCTTCTGCGGTCGCTTTGCGGGGCTCGCCGCCGACGCCTTCTTCTTCGGCGCTTGTACAGGCGCCTCCGCCTGCCGCTGGGCCAGCATATCGCTCCACCCGCCGGCATAGACCGTCACCCGCCCGCGCCCTTCGAAGGCCACCGTCTGCGTGGCGACCCGATCCAGAAAATCTCGGTCATGGCTCACAAGGATCACTGTGCCCTCGTAGTCGCCCAATAGCTCCTGCAGCAGGTCCAGCGTCTCGGTGTCGAGGTCGTTCGTCGGTTCGTCCAGCACCAGCACGTTCGACGGCTGCGCCATCAGCCGGGCGAGCAACAACCGCGCCTTCTCACCCCCCGACAGCGACCGAACTGGCGCCCGCGCCTGCGCGTCCGAGAACAGGAAGTCCTTCAGATACCCGACCACATGACGTGGTGTCCCCCGGACCATCACCTGATCCGCCTTTCCAGACACCCGCATCCCGGGCGCCGTCGTCAGACTGTCCCACAGCGTCGCGTCCGGATCGAGCGCCGCCCGCGTCTGGTCGAACACCGCCAGCTCCAGGTTCTTGCCCAGCCGGACAGCGCCTTCATCCGGTTGAAGTTCGCCGATCAACACCCTGAGAAGCGTGGTTTTCCCGGCCCCATTCGGACCCACCAAAGCAAGCCGGTCCCCCCGCATCAACCGCAGCGACAGATCCCGAAACAGCGGCTCTCCAAAGCCGTGCGTGACGCCCTTCAGCTCGGCCACCAACCGCCCGCTCTGCGCCCCGGCCTCCAACGCCATCGCGGCCGTGCCCTGCCGCAGGATCATGTCCCGTCGCTCTGCCCTTAGCGCCTGCAACGCCCGAACCCGGCCCTGGTTCCGCTTCCGCCGCGCGCTGATCCCCTCGACGGCCCAGCGCGCCTCCGCCTTGATCTTTCGGTCCAGCTTGTGGCGGGCAAGATCCTCCTCCGCCCATACCTTTTCGCGCCAGTCCTCGAACGCCCCGAACCCCTTGTCCTGCCGCCGCATCACCCCGCGATCCAGCCACAGCGTCCCGCGCGTCACCGCTCGCAGAAACGCCCGGTCGTGGCTGATCACAACGAAAGACCCCGACGCCGCGCCAAGCGCCTGCTCCAGCCACGCGATTGCCTCGATATCAAGGTGGTTCGTCGGCTCATCCAGCAGCATCAACTCCGGCGCCTCGGCCAGCAACTTGGCGAGCGCTGCCCGCCGCCGCTCCCCTCCTGACGCCGCTGCCGCATCGGTCGCCGGGTCGAACTTCAGGCCCTCCGCCGCCTGCTCCACCCGATACGCCTCGCCCTCGCCCAGCCCGCTCGCCGCGAAATCCCCCAGCGTGGCAAAGCCTTCGAACGAAGGATCCTGCTCCATGTAGCCAGCCGCAATCCCTGGCGGCAGAACTCTCGTCCCGCTGTCGGCCTCAACCAACCCGGCCATCAGCTTCATCAGCGTCGATTTACCCGAGCCGTTCCGCCCCACCAGCGCCAGCCGATCCCCCGGCTGCACCACCAGATCGAGCCCGGAAAACACCGAATCGCCGCCAAACGTCAGCGCAATCTCGGACAGCTGTAAAAGGGGAGGTCTCGCCATGATGTGCGGGGCTACCACGCCACCTAAAGCCGTCAAG
>JBCCXY010000146.1:0-7854 GCA_039190895.1 Pseudomonadota bacterium
CCACCGCCGGCATCGCGGCGGTGGGCCTCCCCCCCCAACCCTGCCGCCAACCCCTTCTTCTTTGTGTAAATATCCGGGGGGGTCTGGGGGCTGGCCCCCCAAGTCCGCCGCCGCACATCCAATTGTGCACGTTGAAACGCTAGCCCGTTCAACGGTTTTCCCCTATATGCTCGTGTGGCTCGCAACACTGGACGAATAGAATGACCCGCCCCATCGTCGGTATCATCGGCAACAGCTACCTCATCGACGGGGAATACCCGGCACACGCGGCGGGCAAAATGAACTGTCAGGCGGTCAGTGGCGTCACCGGGGCGATCCCCATGATCGTGCCCACGGACCCCGCGCTGGTTACCATCGACGAACTGCTCGAAACCTGCGACGGCTTCCTGCTGACCGGCGGACGCGCCAACGTACACCCCGAGGAATACGGCGAACGCGAAACCCCAGCCCACGGCACGTTCGACCGCGACCGCGATGCCATCACGCTCCCCCTGACGCGGGCCTGCGTCGACCGTGGCCAGCCCCTCCTCGCCGTCTGCCGCGGGTTTCAGGAGCTCAACGTCGCGCTCGGCGGCACGCTCCACCCGGAAATCCGCGAGCTTCCGGGCCGCATGAACCACCGCATGACCCCCAATGGCTCGTTGGACGAAAAGTTCGTCCTCCGCCACGACGTGACCCTGACCGAAGGCAGCGTGTTCCACCGCATCTTCGGATCAACCGTCGTGAAGACGAACACGCTCCACGGACAGGGCATCAAGGCCCCGGGCCCCCGCATCGTCGTGGACGGTGAAGCGGGCGACGGCACCGCCGAGGCGATCTCGGTCCGCGATGCGCCTGGCTTCGTCCTGGGCGTTCAATGGCACCCGGAATACAAGGCCGACGCTGACTCCGTCTCACGCCCGCTGTTCGAAGCCTTCGGAGATGCCTGCCGCGCCTGGCAGCAAGGCCAGCGCCCCGGCGACCTCGCCATCGCTTGAATTGATTGGTTTAACTTTCTGGTAACCACCTTTGGCGAGTCTTGTAGGATGAGACCCGCCCTGGGCCCCGCTGGCCCCGAACAGTTCTTCATCGACCTATTCGGTAGTCGCGCCGCGCGACGGGGAGAAGTCGTCAGACGCAAAGTCCGTGATGTCGAAAAGTATGTCGGCCGGGAAGAGTTCATCGCGGAACTCCAGCGCCGCGGTTATCCGTCTGTCGAAAACGCGGGCCAGTTCGTGATCTTCTGCAATCGCGCACCCATACGCCGGATCACCTAACCGATTTCTGGAAGAAATCGTCACGGAAAATCCAATTTTCCGTCTCCCCGACCCGCCGCCCTTTGCTCCCCCCGCACCCGGCGCTAAGGTCCGCGCCATGAAACGCTCCCGGATTAACGACATCATGGCCGAGGCGGACGATATCATCCGCCACCACGGCTTCACCTTGCCGCCCTTCGCCTACTGGTCCCCGGACGAGTTCAAGGCCCGCACCGATGCAAAGCGCATCATCGATGCCCGCCTCGGCTGGGACATCACCGACTACGGCCAGCGCCAATACGATACGCAGGGGCTGTTCCTGTTCACGCTCCGCAACGGCTCCCTTGCCGACCTGCAACGTGGGCGGGGGATGGTCTACGCCGAGAAGCTGTTGATCTCCAAAGAAGACCAGCTTTCCCCCTGCCACACCCATGTGATCAAAACCGAAGACATCATTAACCGGGGCGGTGCGACGCTGGCAATCGAGCTCTACGGCTCCGACGACGACGGCAACTTTGCCGAAGATCAGGGCGGCACCGTCCTCTGCGACGGCATTGCCCGCCCGTATGCGCCGGGCGAAGTCCTGAAATTCGCGCCGGGCGAAAGCGTGACGCTCGAACCGGGCGACTGGCACGCCTTCTGGGGCGAGGGCGGCGACGTGCTGGTTGGCGAGGTCTCCACCGTCAACGACGACCTCACCGATAACATCTTTCGTGAGCCCATCGGCCGCTTCGCCGACGTCGAAGAAGACGTCGCTCCAACGCACCTACTGGTCAGCGACTACGACCGCTGGCTCACCTGACGGCACGCGCGCCTGCGCCCCGTCCTCGCACACAACCGTCATCCCAACGACGATACTGGCAGCGGTAAGAAACATACGGATCATGGGACCTCTCCTGTCGGGCTTTGAGAGGTCCTACGGCCCAACGACAGATTTCCGTCGCATCAAAACCCGAACATCTGCGACAACCGTAGGCCGGGGTTCACCCCGGCACCTTTCAATCCACCCGCATGCCTGAAAGGTGGGCGATCCGCCCACCAGCCCCGGTAGGGTGGACAATCTGCCCACCATCCCACCCCTGAAACCTCAGAAGAGCCCCGGGATCAGCACCCCGATGAAAACCCCAAGAAACCCGAACGCCACCGCAAATCCGAACGCGTACTGGGCCATGTCCCCCGCGTCACCCTTCCGCCGCCGTGCAAGCCACGCCCCATAAAGCGCGCCACCCACGGCGCCGATAATCCCGATCAAAGGCCCGCCGGGGGCCGCGGCGTCAGCGCAGCAATCTCGGCCATCCTCGCTCGAACCTCGGCGTCCGAGCCAAAGCCATAGCGTGCCCAACCAAGGCTCTCACGCCGGACCGAGGCCGCTTCGGACATCCGCCCGTTCAGCTCCAGCGCCTCCGCCTTCACCATAAGCAGAGTCGACAACAGCGCCGCATTCTCGGCCAACGCAACCGGGGGGATGTTCTGATCCACGATCTCCAGCGCCACATTCGCCTGTCCCGCCGACAGCGCAAACGCCGCGAGCTGCATGGCCACATGCGCCGCCTGCAAATCCGTCTCTTCACTCTGCCGATACAGCGAACCCGACTGCAGGAACGCAATCATCGCCGCTTCCGGCTCCGTCCCGATGGACAGCCGCCCCAGCGCATACAGGCTGAACGCCGCGCGCGTGTCGGTCCACCCGCTGGCCCTCGCAATCTCCACCGCATCCCGCGCCGACGCCCTGCGCCGTGACGGAGTCGTGCGCGGCCCCCCCGCCGTCTCAAAAGCATTGATCCAGCGCCGCGGCGTCGCGTCCCTCGGGTCATTGCTCGCCTTCCGCCCGGCCGGATTGAGCCGCGACAGAATCCCCGGCAGCGCCGCCGCCACCTGATCCCGCGTCATGCCCGACCCCAACTCCGGCGAATACAGCGCCCGCAGCACCAGCATGTCGAACCCGGTCAAAACCGTGTGGAAGTTGTCGTCGTTGAACACTGAATCCGACAGCCGATATAGGTCATTCAGCGGCCCAATCGCCTGCGCGAGCTCTTCATGAAGGCAATCGCGCACCTCCTGCGGGCTCACGTCGCCCGGGATGAACACCGCCATCTGCGAGCGCTCCCGCAGCGTCGTCCAATCCAGCAGCGACGACCGCCGGTTCCGCTTGAAATCCGCCCACGACGCCATCCGTGGCACCACAAAACACGCCGCCTGCGGCACGGCCCGCTGCAAATCCCGCCTCGGGATCACCTCGACCGTAATGTTCGCCGGCGTGTTCGTCGGAACGCGACTTATGTCGATCTTCGCCTCGTTCCGCAACCGACGCAGCAAACGGTCCAGATCCGCCTCCGTCTGACCAGACGCCGCGCCCTGCAGCCGCACCGTAATCGGCCCCTCGAACCGCGTGAGCACGGGCAACTGCCGTCCGCTCTCCAACTGAAACGTCAGATCAAGGATGTCCTCGGCAATCGACTGGTTCGACCGCGTGGGCCGCTTGATCCGCGGCGTCCCGAAGTTCTTCATCGGCGGCAACGCCTCTGCCGACGGCGCGCGCCGGTCCACAGGGCGCTCCACCGGCGCCACCGGTACAGTGGCACAAGCGGCCAGGCCAAGGACGGCGCAAAGCGCCAGACTACGAAGGGCAACGGTCATGCGAGGGCTGCCAAAGAGAGAAGCGACAAGATGCTGGTCCAGATGATCACCGGTGCGATGGAGTCTGTCCTGACCCCGTACAGCAAGGCAAGGGCGAACGACATCGCACCCGACGGTCCAGCGGCATTTAGGACGAAAAGGTCACGCCAAGTGCCGCTGATCCCGGCCACGTAAAGCACCCCAAAGACCAGCGCCGGAAAAGCGACCAGTTTCATCGCTGTGATCCCCACCACCGTCCGCGTCGGCGTCAACGGCTGCCCCGACAGGATCACCCCCAGCGCAAACAGCGTCAACGGCGCCGCCCCTGCGCCCGCAAACCCCGCCGCCGTCAGAATCGGCTCCGGGATCGGCACCTGCACAGCGTTCAGCACCAGCCCTGCCGTAATCGCAATCAGCACCGGGTTCGTCGCGACACGCCGCGCCGCGCCGCCAGTGGCCTTGTCCCCGGCCATCAGCTCCATACTGATGATAAAGAACGCAAAACTCGCCGAGGCATCCCACGCCACAATCGCCGTGATCGGCAGCGCCGCCTCCTCGCCGTAGATCAGGTACGAGATCGGCCAGATGTACAGCAGCGAGTTCACAAACACGACCGCCATCGCCAGCAGCCACGCCTCCAGATGCTCCCGCCGAAAGACATACCGCGCCAACGCATACGCCGCCGCGAACGCCACGACCTCGCACAGCACATACAGCGCCAGCGCCTCCACCCGGATCGACGACAGATCGATGGCCGCAATCAGCGGAAAGATCAGCGCGGGCTGGAGGATCAGAAACGCCACCCGGTTGAGCGTCTTCGCCTCCCCGTCCACCACGTACCGGAACCGCCCCAGCACAAAACCAAGCGCTAGCATCGCAAAAACCGGCAGAATGTCGTGGGTAAGGATCGTCAGCATAGAGAAGTCAGAGTCGCCAGAGTTAAGGCCTTGTTTACCTTTGGCTGCAACGACTCTGCTCCATGATACTGGATGACTGGCGCAAAATGTCAGAGCCGCAGCGGATGGAGGCTCGCCTGAATGCCGCAGCGCATATCATGCGTGCCTCCGGTCAAACGGTCCTGCGGGTGGCAGTGGCATCCAACGAGCCACATGATGAGGGCCAAAGCACACTGCCTAAAGACTAACCGCGTCCCCGGTTCATGAACGCCAACCGCTCGAACAGGTGCACGTCCTGCTCGTTCTTCAAAAGCGCCCCGTGCAGCTTTGGCAGCAAAGACGTCCCGTCGCTGCGGATATCCTCGGCCGTCAGATCCTCCGCCAGCAGCAGCTTCAGCCAGTCCAGCACTTCTGACGTCGACGGCCGCTTCTTCAGCCCGTCCACCTCGCGAATCTCATAGAACTGCGTCAGTGCCGCCGTCAGCAGCGCAGGCTTGATCCCCGGATGATGCACCTCGACGATCTTGCGCATCGTCTCCTCGTCCGGGAACCGGATGAAGTGAAAGAAGCACCGCCGCAGGAACGCGTCCGGCAGCTCTTTCTCGTTGTTCGAGGTGATGATCACGACCGGACGCTGCCGCGCCTTAACCGTTTCTCCAGTTTCGTAAACGTGAAATTCCATCCGGTCGAGCTCTTGCAGCAGGTCGTTCGGAAACTCGATGTCCGCCTTGTCGATCTCGTCGATCAGCAGCACCACCCGCTCGTCCGCCTCGAACGCCTGCCACAATTTCCCCTTCCGGATATAGTTGCGCACGTCGTGCACCCGCTCGTCGCCCAACTGGCTGTCGCGCAACCGGCTGACCGCGTCGTATTCGTACAGACCTTGCGCCGCCCGTGTCGTCGATTTGACGTGCCACTCGATCAGCTCCAGCCCCAGGGCCTGCGCAACCTGCCGTGCCAACTCGGTTTTTCCGGTTCCGGGCTCGCCCTTAACCAAAAGCGGACGCTCCAGCGTCACGGCGGCATTCACCGCAATCGTCAGGTCGCGCGGCGCGACATAGTCATCCGTTCCGGTGAATTTCATGGGGGTCCTCAACACAGCACTAAGGGGGGCGCGGCAAGACGTAGCGCCCTTTACTTTGGCCATCAATATGCCTCCAGAAGGGAGTGACAAGGACATAACGTTACGGTATGTAGCGCCGCCAAGGGGGCGCGGATGGGTGTTTTGACTCAGAATAAAGCCGCCGCAAAAAAGGGAACTGGAATGAAGCCCGAGGTTTTCCTGCCGGAAGATTACCGACCGGCCGAACACGAACCGTTTATGAACGAGCGCCAGCTTGAGTGGTTCCGACGCGAACTTATGCGACAGAAAAACGAACTTCTCAGCGACTCGAAAAGCACCATCGCCGGTCTGCAGGACGGCACACGAAACATCCCCGACATAGCCGACCGCGCAAGCGAAGAAACGGACCGCGCTCTGGAGCTTCGGATTCGCGATCGTCAGCGCAAGCTTGTCGCTAAGATCGATTCGGCCCTGCGCCGGATTGACGAGGGGGAGTTCGGGTACTGCAACGACACGGGGGAGCCGATCTCGCTCAAGCGTTTGGTCGCGCGTCCGACTACAACGCTGTCGCTTGAGGCGCAGGAACGCCACGAGCGCCGCGAAAAGGTCCACCGCGACGATTGAATAACCGGGAAGAGCCCCCGTCAGAGGGGCCGCTCGACCTTCTTTGGGAGGAGGAGGGGACGCCGGGACCGTAAGGTTCCGGCGTTTCTGCTTTTGACGCCCGCGCGAAAGCCGTTATGTGCCGCGATATGGGCGCGCTTACAAATGAACAGATTTCCGTTGTGGGTGGCGGGGTTGCGGGCCTTGCCGCGGCCCGTGCTCTGGCGCTGCGCGGGGCGAACGTCGTCCTGTACGAGCAAGCCGACGAGATTGCCGAAGTCGGCGCCGGGTTGCAGATCAGCCCGAACGGTCGTGTTGTCCTCACGGCGCTGGGCCTCGACATCACACCCGTCTCCCGGTCGGCTCGCGCGGTGGTGCTGACAGATGGGCTCACGGCCCGTCCAGTCCTCACGATGGACCTCGCTCAGGCGGCGGGGCCCTACGCCTTCCTGCATCGCGCACGCCTGATCGAGGTTCTGCATGAGGGGGCGAAAGGGGCAGGGGTCGAGATTCGGCTTGGCTCGCGGCATGAGGCGGGCGCCGGGCTCACGGTCGCCGCCGATGGGGTGCACTCGACACACCGTGCGGCATTGAACGGCGACGGCGCCGCGCAGTTCTCGGGGCAGGTGGCCTGGCGCGCGCTCATTCTGGATGACGGCGAGGATGACGCGGCGCGCGTCTTCATGGGGCCGGGCCGCCACCTCGTCACCTACCGACTTGGCGCCGGTCTTCGAAACATCGTTGCCGTCGAAGAGCGCAGCGAATGGGCCGCGGAAGGCTGGCACGAAACCGGCGATCCCGCCGGCCTCCGCGCCGCCTTCGCAACCTTTAGTGGCCCGGTGCCGGGCTGGCTGGAGGCCGTCCAAACGGTGCACCTCTGGGGCCTGTTCCTCCACCCAGTTGCGCGGCGCTGGCACAACGACCAAACCGTGTTAATCGGGGACGCCGCGCACCCGACGCTCCCCTTCCTTGCACAGGGCGCAAACCTCGCGCTGGAAGACGCCTGGGTCCTTGCCGAATGCCTCGATCAGGCCTGCGACGCCACCGGCCTCGCCGCGTTCCAATCCCGCCGCAGGGACCGCGCCATCAAAATCGTCGCCGCCGCTGCCGCCAACGCCCGCAACTACCACCTCCGCCCCCCGATCCGGGGCCTCGCCCACACCGCCCTGCGCCTCGCCAGCCGACTTCGCCCCGACGCCCCCATGCGCCGCTTCGACTGGCTCTACAGCTACGACGCCACCACGCAATAATCCGCCGCGCGCGCTCCACCGCGACGCGCCACCCCCTGTCTTCACCTGGCGGGAAAATACTCCCCCCGGAGGGCCGCTCTCCATCAGCACCCCCGACCACAGTCGCCCCAACGTCAAAACCAGAGTAGGGTGGGCAATCTGCCCACCGCCCACCTTTACGCCAGCCCAAACGGGTAGGGCGGGGTTCACCC
>JBCCXY010000147.1:0-7852 GCA_039190895.1 Pseudomonadota bacterium
AAAAGCCTACGCCGCGGACTGGAAACACTTCGCCCGGTGGTGCCGCCAGAAGGGCGCAGACCCCCTGCCCCCCTCGCCAGAACTGATTGGGCTCTACCTGACCGATCTCGCCACACCAGCGAGCAAGACCCCTACCCTCTCTGTCTCCAGCATTGAACGCCGCTTATCCGGCCTCACCTGGAATTATGCACAGCGGGGCCAAGCGCTCGACCGCCGGGATCCCCACATCGCAACCGTCCTCGCCGGGATCCGACGCACCCACGCACGGCCCCCCGCGCAAAAGGAGGCGATCCTGCCCGAAGACATCACCGCCATGGTCGCCACGCTTCCGCACGACCTCCGCGGCCTACGCGACCGCGCCATCCTGCTGCTCGGTTTTGCCGGAGGCCTGCGCCGCTCAGAAATCGTGAGCCTCGACGTCGGCAAAGACGATACACCCGATTCCGGTGGCTGGATCGACATCCTTAAGGACGGCGCCGTCCTAACCCTGAACGGCAAAACCGGCTGGCGGGAGGTTGAAATCGGGCGTGGCACCTCCGAGCACACCTGCCCCGTCCACGCCCTGGAACAATGGCTGCACTTTGCCAAGATCAACTTCGGTCCCGTCTTCGTACGCACCTCCCGCGACGGCATCCGCGCGCTTGAGGATCGCCTCAACGACAAGCACATCGCCCGCCTGATCAAAACCACGGTGCTAAAATCCGGCATCCGCGCCGACCTCCCCGAAAAAGACCGCCTCGCCCTGTTTTCGGGTCATTCCTTACGCGCAGGCCTCGCCAGCAGCGCTGAGGTCGACGAGAGGTACGTTCAGAAACAGCTGGGCCATGCTTCGGCAGAGATGACGCGCCGCTACCAACGCCGCCGCGACCGGTTCAGGGTGAACCTTACAAAGGCTGCAGGGCTCTAGTCGCCCACCCAGACGATTTCCACATCGCGGACGGATCGGTCCTCCGCCACGACGGCCGCCTGAATTCGGCTCATGAAGTGTGAGCGAACGTAGTCCGCGACGAAACGCGACGGTGCCGAAAGCGTCAGAAGCCCTCCATCCTCCGCATTCGGGACCAACCCGGCAAACCATGCACTGAAGACCGCAGGGTCCTGCGCCTGCAATCGCGCCGCCGCGGCTGGCCAGTTCGTCCCGTTGTTCTCTGTCGCCGGAGCAAGCGCCTGGTGCAACGGCACCACGTTCGAGGGCTCCGCAGCAGGTTCCGGCGCTCCCGCCATGCGCGCTGCAAAATCCGGCCCCACAGCCTCCCAGTGCGGCAACGTCTGCCGCAGCACAGCGTCCATTAGGATCCGATGCCGCGTCACCCTGCCCCGCGCCGCCGGCATATCCACCACGATCCAGCCAAGCGCACGCATCGCTGACATCTCGCGCTTGGCCGTACGCTCCGTCACACCCCACATCCGAGCCATCTCGCGCTGACCGACCGCAAACGTGCCCTGACGCCAGCTGTAGCGTGCCGTGATCAACAGCGACAACCGAAGCGCCAGCCGCGCCTCAACAGGCGCACCTCGGGCCGCTGTCACCAGCAATGCTGTGAGAATGTCATACTTGATCGACGATGCGCCGGGACCCGTAACCTTCCCCGCCACGACCGCCTGACCAACGCGCGTGTCCGTCATTCCTGCTCCTGTCCCGTTCTTTGACGGGTATGCCTCATCAGGGCGTCCCTGCACCGTCTCTGCGGGCTGGTTTCAGACGCTTTTCCCGATTTGTGGCTGATTAACGTTGGAAGCAGGTGAGTTGTCAAGGATTCGAGTCACTTAGACGCCGAATGCCCAAATCAAAAGAGAAAGAAATAGGTATTCTTTGGTATTAGGGGACGTCGAGAGTGTCCCCCGAAAGCCGCGGGATGTCACCCCAAGATGTACTGAGACGAATTTCGTGTCCCCCCAAATGTCGCGTCGCCGATGGTCCGAAGGCCCTCATATGGCCCAGAACGATTCGCGGCCTTTCCTTGCCCGCTGGAGCAGCAAACACGGGGTGTTTTGGGCGGCATCGTGCTCATGTCGAACAGGATAGCAGACTCGACAAAAACCGCAAATTCAGCGTAAATGCGAAAAGAGCAGGAAATAACGTCCGAGGCAAAAATGCTAACCCATAAAGATCTGCAGATGATGCAGACCCGGTCCCTGAAGATGCAGGACTGGATCCGCCAGAACACCTTCTCGCCCGAGAACTCCAAAACCCTGCGGCGCTTCTCGTCCTGGGAGGTCGCCGAGCTGATCCTCAAGATCAACCAGTCGACCTTCCGGGGCAAGATGGCCGCTGATCCGACCTTACCCGCGGGTAAGGTTGAACCGGACGGGCGTCAGCGGTGGTTCACGTTGGATGAGGTCAACACGCTGCGCCGCAAGTTCAAGCCACGGGGCAACCCGTTAATGCCCACTCGCCCCTCGGGTCGCGCCTTCCGCACGGCGGTGGCGAACTTCAAAGGCGGCGCAGGCAAATCAACCGTCGCGCTCCATTTCGCCCATGCCGCCGCGCTCGATGGTTACCGCGTGCTTTGCGTGGATTTCGACCCTCAGGCTACGCTTAGTCACTCTATGGGGCTCACGGATGTCTCGGAAGAGTACACCGTCTGGGGCATTATGGCCCGCGATCTGATCCACCAGACCGAGGCGCAGAACGCTGCGCCACGTGGTGCGGCCAGTGGTGCCGCCCTGCCCCAGCGGTCCATTCCGTCGAGCATCACGGGCCTCGGCCTTCAGGACCTGCGTGTGGCGGACTTCATCCAGCCGACCAACTGGCCCACGATCGACCTGATTCCGTCCTGCGCCAATGCGGCCTTTGTTGAGTTCGCCTCGGCCCAGTACCGCCACCTCAACCCCGAGTGGTCCTTCTTTGCCGCCGTGAGCCGGTTCCTCGACCAACTGCCCGACGACCAATGGGACCTGATCTTCTTCGATTGCCCGCCGGCCATCGGCTATCAGTCGATGAACGCGGTCTTTGCCGCCGACATGCTCTATATCCCGTCCGGACCGGGCTATTGGGAGTACGACAGCACCACCAGCTTCATCGGTCAGCTGTCCGAGGCGCTTGAAGACTTGGCCTATGGGTTCGAAGAAACCTTATCCGCGGATAAGGTTTCGCTCCCCAAGGCGTTCCACGACGTGCGCTTCCTGCTCACACGCTATGAGCCCGGCAACGACCTGCACCGTGCGATGTACGAAGCCTTTGGCAAGGTCTTTGGCGATAAGCTCGCCACCCATCCAGTTGAAATGACCCGTGCGGTCGAGCAATCGGGCCGGTTCCTGAATTCGATTTACGAGATGGATTACCGCGATATGACACGCGAAACATGGCGCCGCGCGCGGGCGAGCTTTGACCGCGCCTATGACGAGTTCCGCGAGACCATGCTGCCACATTGGCAATCCATGTCAGAGCAAACCTTATCCGCGGATAAGGTTTTGGTTGAAGGAGCCGTAGCATGACCCGCAAGCGCAGGATGTTTGACATCGACATGCCCGAGGACACCACGGCCGTCGAAGAGCCCCAGGTCCGCAGCGTCGAGCGGCGCAGCCCGATGGCCAGCGCCATTGCCGAGAATGCCGATGCGTTGAAAGAACGCCGCTCTCAGGCCGATGCAATCCGCGCCGAGAATGACGCGCTGGCCCATGAGTTCGTCGCGCTCCGCGAGGCGGGCCATGTGGTGCAGGCGGTGCCGCTGGAGGACGTGCACACCTACATGCTGGCCCGCGAACGGATGCCGGGCGAGGATGATGAGCTTGAAAACCTCGTGACCTCGATCCGCGATATCGGACTGTCCAACCCGATCCGGGTTCTGCCACGTCCCGGTGGGGATGGGTTTGAACTGGTGCAAGGCTTCCGCCGCTTGTCGGCCTACAAAGCTCTCCATGCGGCGGACGGGCAGGGGGGCTGGGACAATATCCCGGCCTTGGTCATGCCCGGTGCGCCTGACATCGCGGGCCTCTATCGCCGAATGGTGGATGAAAACGTCATCCGCCGCGACCTGTCGTTTGCCGAGATGGCGCGCGCGGCCCAGAACTTTGCCGCCGATCCCGGGACGCCGGCCAACGACATCAAGCGTGCGGTGGCGGCGCTGTTTGAATCTGCGCCATATTCCAAGCGCAACTACATCCGCAGCTTTGCGTTCCTGCTCGACGAAATCGGCGGTGAGCTGGCCTTTCCCAACGAGATCCCCCGGGCGCTTGGTGTGTCGCTGGCGCGCGTGCTGCGCGATCAGCCGCAGGTCGCCAAGCGGATCGCGGCGGACCTGAAAGGCTGGGACAACCGGTCGGTCGCTGACGAGTTGGACGTGCTGCGCCGCTATGCCGGAGAGGATGAGGGCGAGGCGCCAGCACCGGTCAAGAAGCCCGCCAAGACGGGGCAGGGGGGGCGGACCAAGACCACCTTCCACATGGCGAGTACAGCCGGGCAGGTGAAGTGTACGGCCAGCCAAGGACGCCTTGAGATCAAGGTCGACCGGGACTTCTCCGCCATCGAGCGGGCGCGGCTGGAACAGGCGATTGCCTCGCTGATTGACGGGCTGGGCTAAAACCTTATCCGCGGATAAGGTTTTAGGCGTCGGTTCAATAAAATACAATAATAACAGTAGCTTGCGATTTTGTTTGCTGCCAGAAGATGCACTATAAGGCCTAAACTGAAGCCTGGTCTTGACCTCAAGTGAACTTGAGGGCCTAGCCATGTGGTCAGGTCGATCCGGGACATGGAGGCAGGTATGGATCTCAATCAGGTGATGGTCAGCGTCAAGGATCTCGAACGCAGCATCGCGTTCTACTCCGGGCTTGGTCTGAGGCTCATCGTGTCGGCGGACACCTATGCCCGGTTCGAGCTACCGTCCGGGTCGAGTACCTTCTCGTTGATCCGATCAGACGCGCCCGACGCAGGGGACACGATCCTCTACTTCGAGGTCGATGATGTGGACGCGATGCATGCTCGGCTGACGGCGGCTGGTGTCGTGTTCGAGCATCCTCCCGAGGATCAGGTGTACCGTTGGAGAACCGCGCCGTTTCGCGATCCCGATGGTCATCCCCTTTGCCTTTATCACGCCGGGCCAGAGCGGCGCTTTCCGCCTTGGCGGCTGGAGGCTTAACCGCGCTGAGCGGCACCACTGATCGATTTCACCTCCTGAAAGCTCTGGATGCCCCAGAGGCCGCCTTCCCGCCCGTGGCCGGACGCCTTGACGCCGCCAAAGGGCGCGCCCTCGGCCCGGCTGGTGCCGTTGACCTGAAGCATTCCCGCGCGAAGGCGGGCGGCGACGCGGTCGGCCCGGGCGGGGTCGGCGGTCTGGATGTAGGCGGCAAGGCCGAAGCGGGTGTTGTTGGCCAATGCGACGGCGTGGTCTTCGTCCTCAAAAGGCGTGATGGTCAGGACCGGCCCGAAGACCTCTTCCTGAAAGAGCGGGTCGTTGGGGGAGACGTCGGCAAAGACCGTGGGGCGGACGTAGAAGCCGGGTGAGAAGCCCACCGGAGGCTCTGCGCCTCCGGCGACGCAGCGGGCGTCGCAGGCCTTGATCATGGCGCGAACGCGGTCGAACTGCGCGCGGTTGATGAGCGGGCCTTGGTGGGGACCGCTGTCAAACGGCCGTCCGACTGGGGTGGCTTGGGCGATTTTGGCGGCGAGGGCGACAACCTCGTCATAGATCGGGCGCGCGACCAGCATGCGCGAGGCCGCGTTGCAGGATTGTCCGGCGTTGCGAAAGCAATGGGCGAGGCCTTGGCGGACGGACGTCTCAACGTCGCAATCCTCAAACAGAAGGTTGGGGGATTTGCCGCCAAGTTCCAGCGCGGTCCGGGCGAAGCGGTCGGCGGCGGCTTGGGACACCTTGCGGCCTGCGGTGCTCGAACCGGTGAAGGAGATCATGTCGATACCCGGATGGGCGGCAAGCTGCGCCCCGGTTTCCTTGTCGCCGATCAGGAGGTTGAAGACGCCCTTGGGGATACCGGCGGCGTGGATGATTTCGGTGAAGGCGATGGCGGTGCGTGTGGCGTACTCGGACGGCTTGAGGACCATCGGGCAGCCCGCGGCGAGGGCGGCGCCGACCTTGAGGACGACCTGGTTGAGCGGCCAGTTCCAGGGCGTGATCAGGCCCGCGACGCCGACAGGTTCATAGCGGACGCGGTGCATAGGATCGCCGTCGAGGGCGATGTCTGTGGATGCGGTGGCGAGGGCTGTCTCGGTGGCGCGCAAGTGCTTGATGGCGGTGCCGACCTGAGCAGCGCGGGCAAAGTCGATGGGGGCACCGATCTCTTCGCTGATCAGTTGGGCGAGGTCGTCGGCGTGCTGTTCGGTGAGGGCGATGATGGCCCGCAGGAGCTGCAGGCGTTGTCGCGTTGAGCTTTGCGACCAAGCGGGCTGGGCATCCGTTGCGGCGCCGACAACCGCACTGACAAGCTCGGCGTCGGGGCTGGTGAGGGTGCCGGTGCGCGCTTCGGTGTCGGGATTGATGAGCTCCATCTGGCGCGCGCCGTTGAAGGGATGCCATGCGCCGGAGACATAGGCCGAGGACAGGCGCAGTTCGGGCGCGGACGCCACTTGGGGCGGTCTCGCTAGGGTCGGGCTTGTCATCGTGCTCAGCTAGCTTTGGACGCGGTCGTCGGACGCTCTGGGGGACGAGATGACGAGGAAGCGCACATCGGCGCGGCTTTTGTTCATGACCTTGTGGACAGTCTGGGGCGGGATGTGCAGGGCGTCGCCGATCGTCAGCTCGCGCGTTTTGCCTTCGACTTTGATCGAGAGCGTTCCGTCGAGGACGTAGAACATCTGGTGGGCGGCGTTGTGGAAATGCGTGTCTTCGGACGTGCCCTTAAGCATGCGTTCTTCGATCACGCTGAGGCCGCTGCGGTCGAGGAGGCGCCAGCCATCGCAGGCGTCGCCCCAGGAGTAGTGCTCGGCGCGGTCTTTGTTTATCGGGGTCACTGATCCGTCCTCCCGTGATGTACTGGGTGGTCTGGTTCTGTGGCGTACTCTGGCCGCGCGGACATGGGAGGCGCAATCAAACGCGGCGATGGTTCAGAAGAGTCGTTTCGAAGTGGTCTTTATGGGCCCCAGAGCAGGGTCGCCCCGAGGACAAGGATCAGGCCAAAAAGGGCCTGCACGGTGACGCCGCTGGAGAGGATCCAGATGCGGCCCGCGTTCCCTGGATCGTCTTCCAGCGCGTCGCGCCGCACGAGCCAGTAGTAGCTGTCGTTGGGCAGGACCGCGATGAAGGAGCCAAGGCAGATTGCGTAGATGGCGGCCACGGCGGGCACGTCGGCGGCCAGGACGATCGGGGCGGCGACCGGGGCGACGGCCGCGAAGGTCGCCATGGAGGAGCCTTGGATCAGCTTGAAGGCCGCTGTCAGGGCGAAGAGGCCGACAAGCGTCAGGAGGCCGCTGCCTTGGGGGACGAAATCTTCGACTGGGATGAGGGTCGTGAGCACGGCGCCGAAGGCGCCCGCCGCGCCAATCAGAAGGAGGAGGGAGCCGGTGCGGCGCACCGCGCTGTCCCAGCAGCCACGGCGTTGGTGCGCGGCTGTTTGGGCGAGAGCGAGGAGGGCGGCGGCCAGGAGCGCGCCCTTGGGTTGGAGCAGGAAGTTGATCCCGCCGCTGCTGGTTGGGCCGAGAAGGGCGCCAAGGCACAGGAGGCTGGCGAGGAGGGCGAAGGGTGTGAAAGGGCGCAATGTGTCGGAGAGAGCCGCTTGGGCTGCGGTGGGGTTTGGTTGTCTGGCTGGTTGGCGCAGGGCGAGGCGGGCCCAGAGGAGGCCCATGGCCCAAACAGGCAGGAGGAGGGCAACGCCGTAGAGGGCAAGCTCGGTCCCGACCCCGTCTTGGCCCAGCACCCCGAGGCCGGTGGCCACGAGGAGGGGGCCGGCGGGGTAGAGG
>JBCCXY010000148.1:0-7713 GCA_039190895.1 Pseudomonadota bacterium
AGCCCCCCAGACCCCCCGGGATATTTTCGAAAAAGAAGAAGAGGTTGAAGCAGAAATCGGTAAATCTGAATCGCTCAACGCTGCCTGAAAAACTGCGATTTCAACGCGTTACGATACAAGTTGTTTCAGGTTGAACGGATTTCGCTTTAGATGCGGCCTTCGTTGAGCCATTGATCGAAGAGATCGCGGCCGACTTCGAAGTGCATGCTGTCTTCGCGGCTGAAAGCGGCGCCCCAGATCCAGCCCTTTTCGCGGAAGGCGTCGGCGAGGATCGTGAGTCCGAGTTGGGTTTTGCCGTCGCCGAGGGTGTCGAGCTGGCCGTCGATGTTGAGATCGATGGCCAGGCCGTAGGCGTGAAGCGACGCGCTGTTCTGGCTGCCGCGAATGCGGCGGACGCAGAGGCCCCCAGCCGTGTTGATGCGGGCGTAGAGGTCGGCGTCGATGGCGCGGATTTCGTTGAACACCTCTTCCATCGACTCGGCGGCGGGTTGCAGGAGCTGGACGTTGATCGGCCCGATCCGACCCCGGAACATCTTGTTCAACAGGCGCTCGTTCGTCATCGACTGACAGGTGTCGCCGAGGTTCTGTCGCGGCAGGCCCACTGTATCGCGCAGGTAGCGCGGGCGGAGGAGTTGCTTGCCCCGGTTCACATTGCGGCGGTCGGCGATCAGGACGACCTGCGCGTACTGGTCGATGATCGCGTTGTCGCCGTCGGTCACGGGCGGGTCGTTCACGTCGCCGAAGTTCGTCCCCTGCCCCGTTTGCGTTTGCGGCGGCAGCGCCTGTAGCCCGGCCATCTGTCGTTCCATCGCTTCGATCCGGGCCTGCGCGGTTTCGACCTGCTGGCGTAGCATTTCAAGCTCGATCCGAGCGGCACTGTCGACCGCTGGCGCGATGTTCACGTTCCCGGTTGTCAGCAGCCGCGAGGTGACGAACCAGACAACGGGTGTCAGCATGATCGCGACGCCGATTATGATCGCTGGAACGAAGCGCACCTGTACTCCTTTCGGTTCGCGCAAAGTCTCTACAGGCTGGGTCCGAAAATCCAGTCGTTTCCGCGTGATGCCACGTTCATTCGGAGCAAATCCGTTGGCAAATGAGGCGGGAGTGGTGTACCCTTTTTGGATAGCAGTATTTTGTAAGGCGTGATCAATGACTTTATCTCACCGTTGTATTCGTTCCATCGCAATTCTGGCGCTTTTGACGGCTGCTGGATCTGTCGCTGCGCAAGACGCGACGGATTTGTCGGCCGAGGAGATCAAGCGTCGCTTTGAAGAGCAGGCCACGCGCGGCCTTGTCATTGCGCCGAACTCCGGCGACCGGGCATCGAACGCGGCGAGCGATCCGGTTGAGGTTGCGGCGCCGGAGTATACGCCGGTGGAGTCGGGCGGCGACATCAGCCTGAAGATCAAGTTTGATTTCGATTCCGCAGCCTTGCGAGAAGATCAGCGGGAACGGCTCGACACGTTATGCGAAGTGATGCAGGCGGTTGATGTGGATGTGTTCCAAATTATCGGCCACACCGACAGCTCCGGCTCGGCCGAGTACAACAAGCGCCTTTCAGCCCTGCGCGCGGAAGAGGTGAAGCGCCATCTCGTTGGTGAATGCGGCATCGCGGAGACGCGGTTGCAAACCATTGGCGTGGGGGAAGAGAGCCCGCTGAACGCCTCGGACCCGCGCAGCGAGGAAAACCGCCGTGTTGAGTTCCAGGCGCTCAGCTGACGGATGATTGGCGCGCGGCCCGGCGACACGTTCCAGCCCGGGGACCTGCTGAACAACACCTACCGCGTTGAAGCGGTTCTTGGGCGTGGCGGCACGTCGGAGGTGTATCGCGCGCGGAGTGAGATCTCGGGCCGCCCGGTCGCGGTCAAGGCGCTGAAGGCGGAGTTTGCCGAGAACCGGGAGTTTCTGGCGCTTCTGACGCGAGAGGAAGAGATCCGGGAGATCCGCCATGAGGCGGTGGTACGGTATTCCGAGAACCATCGGACATCGGACGGCAAGGTCTATCTGGTGATGGACTACATCGATGGCCCGCGTCTGGATGAGCGGATGCGGCAGGGTGGATTGCCGATGGTCGATCTGCTGACCATCGCAGGGCGTGTCGCGTCGGGGCTGAAGGCGGCGCACGCGCAGAACATCGTGCATCGCGATTTGTCGCCGGACAACATCATCCTGCGCAATGGCAGCCCGGCGGAGGCGGTGATCATCGACTTCGGGATTGCGAAGGATGAGACGCCCGGGGCCGAGACCATTGTGGGGCAGGAGTTTGCGGGGAAGTATTCCTACGCCGCGCCCGAGCAGATGCATGGGCAGACGGATGCCCGGTCGGATCTATATTCGCTGGGCGCGCTTTTGTTGGCGGCGTTCCGGGGGGAGCGTCCGGATGCGGGGCGCAATCCGATGGAGGTCGTTAAGCGCAAGGAAGAGCCGCTGGATACGGCGGGCGTGCCGGAGCCGCTGAAGTCGATCATCGACAAGCTGTCGGATCCGGCGCCGGAAAAGCGGTTTCAGTCAGCGCAGGCATTGCTGGATGCGCTTGGGCCCGGAGCGGTGGAGGAAGATGACGAGACCACCATCGTCGCGCCGCCGCCGGGCAAAAAGCCTAAGAAACCACCCGCCAAGTCTGGGCGGGGTGGGCTGATCGCGGTTGTGGGCGTTGTCGTTCTTTTGGCGGCGGGAGGTGCCGGGGCGGCGTTCATGGGGCTGATCCCAGGGATTGGGCCGAGCCGTTTGCCGCTGGCTGATCCGTTCACGCTGGTCATCAACAACCCGAGGGATGCCGCGCCGACCGCGCAAGGTGTTGTGCCGACCGAAGAGATGGTGGCGGAACTCACTGGTTTTATGGACAGCATTGGCGGGACGGCGGAGGTTTCGGCGGCGCGGGGGCCGATTGCGGAAACGTGGGGCGACGACGTGCTGACCCTGTTGGAGACGGTGGAGCCGCTGTCAGAGTGGACCGTGACGCTGGAGAACGACACCGCGTCGCTTTCGGCGCTGGCCGAGAACCGTGACACGCGGGCGGCGGTTCTGAGAGCATTGTCGGGTGGGATGCCGGGGGCGCTGAGCGGGCCGATTGAGATCGTTCAGGGCCCGGTGATCCTGCCGGTGCCGGAGGTTGACGCTTTACTGAGACAGTTCGCGGATTGCGGACCTCTGCGGCTTGTGTCGCCGCCGACGGAAACTGGGTATGCGATGGATGACACGATCTCGGTTGCAGGTCGGCTGTCGTCGCAAAGGACACGGGTTGCGTTGGCGGATGCGATCCTTGCGGTTGCGGGAGACCGGCAGTTGGTGATCGACACCGCGCTTCTGAACCCGGCACTTTGCGCGGTGGATGTGGCCCTGCCCGCGGCGCCGTCGGGAGGGCTGAGCGTTGATTACAGCTTTGGCGGAGATGGGGCGACGAACCCGTCCGGCACGTTCAAGGTGGGCGATAACCCGGTGATCGACATCATCATTCCGGGAGATGTGACGACGGGGTATCTGTCGGTCTCGGTGGTGGATGTGTCGGGTAACGTCTTCCACTTGCTGCCGAACATCGCGCGGCCTGACAACGCGGTGGAGGTTTTGCGGGACGGGCGCACGGGGGCGGTGCCGGTGCGTGTGGCGTTTAGTCAGGAGGAGGCTGCGGGGACTTCACTGATCGCGTTTCTTGTGGATTCCTCGGCGCTTGGGACAAGCCGGATCATTGCGGTGCATTCTGACACGCCGCTGTTTGACGGGCTCCGCCCGACGACGGAGAGTGCGGGAGCCTATGCCGAGGCGCTTAGGTTTCAGACGCAGAACAATCCGCTGGCCATTCGGTCTGTCGATACGGAGCTGCTGATCACAACGGAATAGCGCGCAGTACTGGCGCGGCTACTTGTGTTTTCCGGCATCGATGACGATGACAGAGATGTTGTCGGCGCCGCCGCCGTCGAGGGCGATCTGGATCAGGCGGTCGACGACGGTTTCCAGCGGGGCGCCGTCGATGGTGCGGCGGAGGCGGTCGAAACCTGCGTACTTGGTCAAGCCGTCGGAGCAGAGGAGGAAGCGGTCTCCCGGTTGCACGGTGCCGCGGACTTTGTCGACTTCGACGTCATCGCCCACGCCGACGGCACGGGTGATGCGGTTGGATTCCGGGTGTTGGTCGGCTTCGTCCCAGGTGAGTTGGCCGATCTCGACCAGTTCAGCCACGACGGAGTGGTCGGCGGTGAGAAGCGTGATCTCCCCCCCGCGCAGGCGGTAGAGGCGGCTGTCCCCGGCCCAGAAGGCGGTAAAGTACTCTTGCTCGACCATGAAGGCGACGACGGTGGCGCCGATGGTGCCGCCACCGCGGCGGTCGGCCTCTTGCACGATCAAGCGGTGGGCGTCGTGGATGGCCTGGCGGACGGCGCGCATGCGTTCGCCTGCCGTTAGGTCCGGGTCGATCATGGCGAAATTGTCAGCGATGACCTGGCTGGCGAAGTCGCCCGAGGCATGGCCGCCCATACCATCGGAGATCATCCAGATCCCCAGTTCGGGCAGCGCGAGGACCGAGTCTTCGTTCACCTTCCGCCGCAGGCCCACATGGGACTTCGCGTTGTAGCGGTAGGTGAGCCCGCCCGTCATGCCGCCCGCGCCCCCGTCCAGAGCGGCGCGTCGAGATCGTAGAGCGCCATGATCTGCGCCCCCACCGGCAGGCCGTCGCAGAGCATCAGGCGCTGACCGTCCTCGACCTCAGAGGACCAGACGCTTGTCGGGGTGCCCCCCGCCTCTGCCGCGAGCATGGCTGCAAGGCTGCCCGTCGGCGCGGGGCCCGCGACCAGGGCGCCTTTTTCGGCCCGGACGGGCGGGCGCAGGACCGGCGGCGCCTGAACGGCGCTGAGCATATCGGCCAGGTGATCCTTCGTGACATTGTCGTCGAGGGTGGCGAGCGCGATATCCTCCAGCTTTGCGAAGAGGTCGGACAGGGCAAAATGCGCGAATAGGGGGTCGTCGGCGATGTCGCCCATGAGGGTCAGGGGGAACTGACGCCCGACGCGGTCGATGGAGGGCATCAGGACGCCGATTACGGCGCCCTTCCCCGCCAGCCCAGCGGTGAGGGTGAAGCGCCAGATGGGGGCGGAGTAATACTTGGCTTTCCAGCCGTCCTGCAGCACCTCACGCGTTTCAAGAAGGCCCTGTTGGAGCCAGGCGTCCCAGACACTGACAAAACCCTTCGGCGGGTCGATCCGGAAGAAGTCGCCCACCGCCGGGATCTTGCCGAAGGCGCCGAACATCTAGAACGACTCCGGGCAGGCGAAGTTGCTGAGCGCGGGGAGTGCGAAGGGGTTCAGCGATGAGGGCGTTTGGAGCTGGAAGATCGAGATGCGCCCGCCGACGTTGAAGATCACCCGGCGGCGGTCAGACACGTTGGTTTTGCGGACCTCGGCGGCGTCGAGCAACCGGAACCACGCCCAGGGGCCATCGCGCCCGAAGGTGCTTTCGACGTTGGTGGCGAGTGGCTCAAACGAGACGCGGGCAACGCCGACGGTGCCGGGCCATGTGACGGATTGGGGTGAGGGCTGGGTGCCCTGCAGATACTCGACAATCGTGCCGTCGATGTCGATGGCGACGCGTGTGGCCTGTGGGTCCAGCGCCTCGGGCGTCATCTGGAACCGGATGCTTGGCACGTCGCTGGTGCCGGAGAAAAAGGCGTCGCGGATCGCGACTGCCCGCTGCATCTGTTTGAGCGCCTCGGGCGAGAGGCCGAGATCGGTGTTGTTCACGCGCTTGGAGACCCATTCGGGCTGGGTCGTGTCGACATAGGTGGCGAGGCTTTCCTTGAAGAAGGAATCGATCATGCCGCCCGGGGCGAAGAGGCGCTGGAAGTCTTGCATGGGCACGTGGTCGCGCGCGCGGCGGTCGAAGGGGTAGCGGCTGGTCAGCGCCTGCTGGCAGAAGGGCAGGATCGAGGACTGCCAGCGTTGATTGATCGAGGCACGCGTACCGGTCGTCGCGATCCCGGTGGACCCGACAGAGACCTGGTTGGCCCAGCGCGGCAGCGGCCCGTCGAACTGGGCGGCGGCGGCCTGAAACTGCTGGATGGCAGCGGCGGCCTCGGGAGCCGAGGTGTCGCCCGAGAAGACCATCTTGCTGAGTTCCTGATTGAGGACCTTCAACTGGTCCATCAGCAGGTCGAGTTGTGAAGGCTGGTTGTCTTCGCGGAACGTGAGCTGGTGCAGCCACGAGAACGCCTGCTCCACTTCGAAGCCGACCGGTGGCGGTGTTTGGCCTTCCTCGCCAAAGAGCGGCGCTCGCTGGATCGACGCGAGAAGGGCCTGCCCCTGGACGCTGAGGAGTGAGTTGATCTCAATCGAGGCGGCGTTGGAGAGGCCTTCTTGCAGGCCGCTGGTGTTCACGACGGTGTCGGAGCCGGTCAGCCGGGTCTCAGCCGAGACCTCGGTGAGGATATTCACGATGGGGGACACCGGGCCGGAGAGGACGTTCGTGACCTCGGTCGCCTGCGAGGCGTTTTCGAGGGGGACGATGTTGATGTCGGACAGCAGCGCGTCATACCGGGCGATGTAGTCGGCATAGTACAATTGCAGGACGTCGCGCTGCACCGGCAGAATGTCGGCGGCCTGACCACTGGTGAACTCTGGCCCCAGCACCCAGGCCTCGTTCTTGAGGCGGAACGCCGCACGGGCGGCTTCGTCGACGAAGACCTCATAGAAACCGCGGCGGGTGAAGATGCCTTCGATGCCATCGTTCAGCGGTTTCCCCGACGCCCGGACCATCACACGGGATACGGCTGGGCCGCCCGCGTTCGTGAGGCGGAACCTCGGGAGCTCCTGCGCGCGGACGCTGTTGATGATACCGTTATAGATGCGCTCACTCACCGGCATCTGGGCGAGTACGCCCTGCGCCTGTTTGACGAGGGGGCCGTTCAACGGGATCTCGGTAATCTCCTGTCGCAGCAGAGCGGTCAGGTGGTCGTTGAGGTTGTTGCGCAGGGGTTCGTTGGCGATGCCGGGATAGGCGCGCTGCCAGTCTGCGGTCATCCATTCGGTGATCGTTTTCTGATCGATGGGGCCCTGCAGGCCGAGCATGAGGTAGATCTTGAGCGTCTCGTACAGCAGCTCGGGCTCGTTCATGCTGGCGGCGATCTGTTCCTCCAGGCGGAGGAGCATGCGCGGCAAGAGGTGCTGGTTCAGCGCAGAGCGGTAGGATTGCGCGGCCTGGGTGCCGACGATCTTGCCCTGGTAGAGCCCATAGCGCAGCGCACGTTCGGGTGCCGGGTCGGCGAGCACAGGGTTGCCGGGCATGTCGCGCAGGATGTTCAGGGCGGGCACGACGGTGGGCAGGTCGGTGTCGCCGATGGGGCTGCCGGGGATTTCGTTGGCGAGCGTGGCGTAGTTCGCCACCCGGTCTTCCGCTTCAACGATCAGCGCGCGGTTCCCGGTGTAGCTGCGCACCCAGAGTGCGCCGATCCCGGCGGCCACCAACACCGTGGCAGCGATGGCGACGATGCGGGTGATTTTGTAGCGCTTTTCGATCTTGTCGTCGGCGGCGACGAGGCCCGCTTCGGGGAACATCACGTCTTCGAACAGGCGTGTCAGGAAGTAGGACCTGCCCGTTCCGCGACCTGATCCGATGGCCTGCCGCCCGATGCCGAAGATGCGAGCCATGCCCATCATCAGGCGGTCGAGCGGCGCGCCCTCTTGCGTGCCCGAGGTGAAGTAGACCCCGCGCAGCATGTGGCGGCGTTCG
>JBCCXY010000149.1:0-7664 GCA_039190895.1 Pseudomonadota bacterium
AGTAGAAGTAGCTGTCGACCATAGACTCGGTGACGAGATAGACATGGGCCGCCATGCCGGTCTGCGTGTTCACGTCGCCCGCCGTGGTCATCGTGCGCATGCCGGTAAGCCAGGTCTGGGCGCCCGTCGCCTCCATCGGGTCCCAGCGGTACTGGCCGAGGGACGTGACGCCTTCGGGCGTGTGGGGCGCGGTTTTCCAATAGGGCAAATCGATGCATTCGAAGCGGTGGGTGTGCTTCACTGAGGGGCGGATGCGATAGCACCACGTCCGCTCGGGCAGTGGGCGTGTGAAGGCGGTGCCGGAGAGTTGTTCGGCATAGAGGCCGTAGTTCACCTTCTGGGGCGAGTTCATGCCTTGTGGGAGGGCGCCCGGCAGGGCCTCGGTCTCAAAGTCGTTGGCCCATCCGGGCATGTAGCCGGGGGTGGTGGAGCGGCTGTCGGCCTGGATCAGGGAATGGGGTTCCATCGTCGTCATGCGGTTGCTCCTTTCGCGGCGGTCAGCGCCTGGGTTAGCGTGGCGCGGTCGCCGATATGGTTGGCAAGGATCAGGACGAGCCGGGCGTTGAGGGCGTGGCTGTCGGGTTCGGTGAGGCCGTCGTGAGCCTCCAGAAGCTCGGCGTAGAAACCGTCAGGGTCGGGCAGGTTCGGGGTCAGGGTCAGGGTCATGCGGCTCTCCCGGAGGCGCGGGCCAGGGCGGCGGCCACCTGCCCCGCGTCGGCCCCGGGCCAGCGGGCGACGACGTGCTGGTCGGGCCGGATGAGGTACAGGGCTGTCGAGGCGTCGCCGAGGTAGCGATCGCGCAGCGCGGTTGAGATTGCGGCGCGGTCGATGGTCACGACAGCGAGGCCGTCAAGCCGTGGCGCCTCGGTGGCGAGGGCCAGCAGGGTGAAGCCGCCGCCGAGGTGGTCCAGCAGAAACCCGGCGCCGAGGGGGGCGTCGGGGCATGCGGCGCCGGGGCGGGTACGGTCCGGGCCGTTCAGAGCATCTTCGCCGTTGAGGGGCGAGGTGTCGTAGACGCTGGGCACGCTCAAGCGGCCCGAGTTGATCAGCGGGCGGGCGAAGGGATGGTCGGTCGCGAGGTCGAGCACTGCGTTGCGGAACATCTTGGACACGGCGCTTTTCGGCGTCAGGAAGTCGGTCGCGCGGGTGGAGTTGAGGATGTTCTCGTCGGCGGCCAGCACCCGTTCGGCGTCGTAGCTGTCAAGCAGCGCGTCAGAGGCGCCGTCCAGCACCGCAGCGAGCTTCCAGCCGAGGTTGTCGGCGTCCTGCACTCCGCTGTTCGCCCCCCGCGCACCGAACGGGGAGACTTGATGCGCCGAGTCCCCCGCGAAAATTACCCGGCCGTGGCGGAACTTCTGCATCCGGCGGCATTGGAACGTGTAAATGGAGCACCAGTCGAGCTCGTATTCCACGTCCGGCCCCAGCATCTGATCGACGCGAGCGCGGACCTTGTCTTCGCGGAGCTCCGCCTCGCGGTCGATGTCCCACCCGAGTTGGAAGTCGATGCGCCAGATGTCGTCGGGCTGCTTGTGGAGCAAGGCGCTGTCGCCGGATTTGAACCACGGCTCGAACCAGAACCAGCGTTCGGTGGGGAAGTCGGCAGTCATCCTGACGTCGGCGATGAGGAAATTGTCCTCGAACACCCGGCCTTCGAAGCCGAGGCCCATCATGTCGCGGATCGGGGACCCGGCGCCGTCGCATGCGATGAGGTAGTCGGCCTCGATCTGGTAGGGGCCGTCGGGGGTCATCACGTCGAGCCGGATGTGGTCGCCGTTGTCGGTGATGGCGTCGACGCGGTTCTTGCCGCGGACGTCGATGGGGTCGTCGGAGGCGGTGATCGCCTCCATCTGGAAGCGCTCAAAATGGATCTGGCTGAGGTTGATGAAGGCCGGGCAGCGGTGGCCGTCTTCGGGGAGGAGGTCGAAGCTGAAGACCTCATCCCGGTCGCGGAAGACGCGGCCCTTTTGCCAGACCACGCCCTTGTCGATCATGTCGGCCCCCGCCCCGAGGCGGTGCATGATTTCGAGCGTGCGCTTGGCGAAACAGATGGCGCGGGACCCCTGCCCTACCCCTTCGTGGTCGTCGAGCACGACGGTGGGGATGCCGCGCTGGCCGAGGTCCATCGCAAGAGTGAGACCCACGGGCCCTGCCCCGACGATCACGACCGGGTGCCGCACCCGAGCGGGCGCGTCCTGATCGGGCGAGCGGCGATAGGGGTAGAGCTTGAAGGCAAGCGGGTACCTGTCGCGCAGCGGGGCGTTCATCCTTGCAGGGCCTCCCACATCTCCAGGTCGCGCTGTGCCGTCCAGATGCGCGGGTGGGCGATGCCGCGCGCTTCGTCATAGGCACGGGCGACGTTGAAGGGGAGACAGTGTTCGTAGATGGCGTAATCGCGGAACTTGGAGTCGCAGGCGTCGCGGACGGCATCCCAGGCGTCTTTCAGGGTGCCGCCCTTGGCGGCCACAGGTTTGACCGCGTTGTAGGTGCTGTCGACGAAATCCCTCGTGTTGGCGAGGGCGGCGTCAACCATGTCGCGGCCCACCAGAGCGTCGCCGCGTCCGGGGGCGATTGACTGCGGGTCGTAGGCTTTGACGGCGTCCAGCGTGGCGCCCCAGTCCTCGTAATGCCCGTCGCCGCAATAGCAGGCGGAGTGGTATTCGACGATATCCCCCGTGAACATCGTTTGGCTGTCGGGCACCCAGATGACACTGTCCCCGGCGGTATGGGCGCGACCGATCTGCTTGATCTCCACCCGGCGGTTGCCGAGGAAGACCGTCATGCTGTCGCTGAAGGGGGTGGTGGGCCAGGTGAGGCCGGGGATGCTTTCGTGCCCTTCGAACAGTCGCGGGAAGCGCTGGAACTCGCTGTCCCAATCCTCTTGCCCGCGTTCCACGACCATGGCGCGGGCGGCGTCGGACATGATGATCTGGCTCGTTCCAAACGCGCTCGCGCCAAGGACGCGAACGGCGTGGTAATGGGTCAGGACGACGTGGGTGATCGGCTTGTCGGTGACGCCACGCACGCAGTCGATGACCTTTTGCGCGAGGCGGGGCGTGGCCTGAGCCTCCACGATCATGACGCTGTCGTCGCCGATGATCACGCCGGAGTTCGGGTCGCCTTCGGCGGTGAAGGCGTAAAGCCCCTCGCCCACTTCGGTGAACGAGGTCTGCTTTTCGGTCATGTCGCCTTGCGATGCAAAAGCCTTGGCCATCGATCCTCCCCTATCGTTGCACCTGCAACGAATTATTTATTGCAGCTGCAACGAACGTCAACCATTCTTGGCCGCGATGACGGACGCGTTCAACCTTTCTGATTTCCTGCCCTATCGTCTCGCGTTGATTTCCGAACGGGTGAGTCGGCGGTTGGAGGCGGAATATGCGAAATCGCACGGGCTGTCCGTGGCGGAATGGCGGGTTCTGGTGAACCTGCGGCATCTGGGGAAAGCGTCGGTGCGTGATATTCAGGTGGTGACGAACCTGGAGAAATCGCGGGTCAGTCGAGCCGTGGGGCGTCTGGAAGCGGCGAAGCTGGTGCGGAAGGAGACGAGCGCCTCTGACGCGCGACTCGTCGAGATTGCGCTGTCCCGGAAGGGGCGCACGACTTTAGCGGAGATCATTCCGAAAGCGACTGAGATTGAGGGGCGGCTTCTGGACGGGCTTTCGGCTGATCAGCTTGGTGCGTTCGACGCGGTGGTCGAGCATCTGCACGCTGCACTCGACGCCGATCCGGAGGCGAAACCACGGCTCGATACAACGCTGGGCGCGAAGGGTTGAGCCACGCCCTTTAGGCAGTGTGGACAGGTTTGCCCGGAAGACTGATCGAGGCCCTTGCTTGTTCGGACATTCGTCAGGACGGTGGCGACATGAGCGACCACCCCACGCAGAATGTTGGCCTTGGCATCGCGCTGATCCTTGCGACGGCGCTTACAATTTCGGTTCAGGACCTGGTGTTCAAGCTGTTCAGCGGGAGCTTGACGCTTGCGCAGATCTTCGCGCTGCGCGGAGTGATCGCATTTGCCATGCTAACTGCAATTGTCGCTCTTCGCGGACCCTCCGTTGGGGTCTTGCACGAGGCGGTTCGGCTATGGCCGCTGCTGCGTGCGCTGTGCATCACGATGGCTTTCTTGACCTTCTACGCGGCGATCCCGTTCCTCAGTCTCTCGACCATAGGGGCGGCGTTCTACATCGCGCCGATCTTCGTAGCACTGATCTCGGCTGGTGTGATTGGCGAACGGGTGGGCGGGCTTGGCTGGCTGGGAGTGCTTGTTGGGTTCGCCGGGGTGATCGTTTTGCTGCAACCGGGGAGCGATGCGTTCTCGGGCTTTGCCGTGCTGCCGGTCGTCGGGGCGATCCTCTATGCTGTTGGCAACGTCATCACGCGGACGCGCTGTCAGGGTGTGCCAGTGGAGGTGCTGTCCCTGTCGCAGAACGGGATGATGATGACCGCCGGGCTGGCGATCAGCATCATTCTGGTCGTGTTGGCGCCGAGAGGGGCTTTGGTTGATGCTTACCCGTATCTGTTCGGATTGTGGTCAACGGTCGGGCTTATTGACGTTCTGATCCTCACGCTGCTTGCGGTATTCGCTGTGTCCTTGGGCATGATGCTGTCGAGCGCGTACAAGCTCGCCCCGCCTGCGATCGTGGCGACCTTTGAGTATAGTTATCTGGTGTTTGTGGCCATGTGGGACATTCTGTTCTTTGGCCTGACGCCGACGGTCGCATCGCTGACGGGCATGGCGATGATCATTGCGGCGGGACTCTTGGTGATGCGCGGGCGGGGCTGAAACGCTGCCATTCAGCCGGCAAAATGTCGCAGGATGCGCCTAAGGTGATCCAAATTTCATTTCTGAGCGTTTTACTCAACGATCCTCGTAGCTGTCGCCACGATCCATCACCCCTAATGGAGACGAAACATGACCGATATTGATACCGTCGCGACCCAAAGTCAGCGCCTTCCGACGATCCGCAGTTCCGACTGGTTCGTACGTATTCCCCTCGCCGCCATCATCATTGAACAGGGCTGGTTCAAGCTTCCCGAGATGGCCGACCAGGCGGAATCGTTCGGCATCCCTCTGGTGTTGTTTGCCCTCGCCGCCTTTGCCGAGATCGCAGGCGGCATCGCCATCCTGCTGGGTGGACTCATTCGCAACAACTGGATGAGCGATGCCCTGACACGTCTTGGCGGGCTTGCCATCGCGATTGTCGTCGCGGGCGTGATTCTGATGATCTACTTCGGCCCGTTCATCGGATGGCAACTGCAAGGCATGCTGCTCGCGGCGGGCCTGTTCTTTCTGTTCCGCGGGAACGGGGACGTTGACGGGCGCTCTCTTATCTGACGTGAACGGCGGAGCCCTCTTCGGGCTCCGCTTTGTTGCCGCGGCGCGCCCCGAGCGAGGGGCGCTCGAAAGAGCGCGACGAGCGCGTCCTAGAAGTGCACCGAGCGTGAATCCAGCGGCGTCTGCTGCGGGGGCGCGAACTTCGTAAGGTCGATCCCTTCAACGGCGATCTTGTACTCTTCCAGCGTCGGTGTCCGCCCAAGGATGGCCGAGAGCACGACGACCGGGGTGGAACCGAGAAGCGACTCGCCCTTCTTTGTTTCGCTGTCGGCGACCACGCGGCCCTGGAAGAGGCGAGTTGACGTGGCGAGCACCGTGTCGCCCTTCGCCGCTTTCTCCTGATTGCCCATGCAGAGGTTACAGCCGGGGCGTTCCAGATAGAGGATGTTCTCGTACTCTGTCCGCGCTTTGACCTTTGGTGCGGTGTCGTCGAACTCAAACCCGCAGTATTTCTGCAGGATGGCCCAGTCGCCCTCTTCCTTTAACTCGTCGATGATGTTGTAGGTCGGCGCGGCCACCACCAGCGGCGCCTTGAACTTCACCTCGCCGTATTCGGCCTCTAGGTTCCGTAGCATCTGGGCGACGATCTTGATGTCGCCCTTGTGCACCATGCACGAACCGACGAAGCCGAGATCCACCTTCTTTTCAGCGCGGTAGAACGAGATCGGGCGGATTGTATCGTGGGTGTACCGCTTGGACACGTCGGCATTGTTCACGTCGGGGTCGGCGATCATCGGCTCTACGATCTCCCCCAGATCGACGACGACCTCCGCCGCGTACTTGGCGTTGTCATCGGGCTGCAGCGCGGGCTTTTCGCCCGAACGGATCTGCGCGATCCGTTCATCCGCGATCCGGATCAGACCGGCGAGCATCTTGGCGTCGTTTTCCATCCCTTTGTCGATCATGATCTGAATGCGGGCTTTTGCGATCTGAAGGCTTTGGATCAACGTCTCGTCGGTCGAGATACAGATCGACGCTTTCGCTTTCATTTCGGCGGTCCAGTCGGTGAACGTGAACGCCTGGTCGGCAAGGAGCGTGCCGATATGCACCTCGATCACCCTGCCCTGGAAGACGTTGTCGCCGTGCTGGGCAAGCATCTGTGCCTGCGTCGCGTGGACAACATCGCGGAAGTCCATGTGCGGGGCCATCTGGCCTTTGAAAGTGACCTTTACCGACTCGGGGATCGGCATCGTCGCCTCCCCGGTCGCGAGTGCCAGCGCAACGGTCCCCGAGTCCGCACCAAACGCAACGCCCTTCGACATGCGGGTGTGGCTGTCGCCGCCGATGATGATCGCCCAGTCATCGACGGTGATGTCGTTGAGGACCTTGTGGATCACGTCGGTCATCGAATGATACACGCCCTTCGGATCGCGCGCCGTCACAAGGCCGAACTTGTGCATGAACGCCATCAGCCGAGGCGTATTCGCTTGCGCCTTGAGGTCCCAGACGGAAGCGGTGTGGCAGCCGGACTGATACGCTCCGTCGACCGAGGGGGACAGCACGGTGGCGGCCATCGCCTCTAGCTCCTGACTGGTCATCAAACCCGTGGTGTCCTGACTGCCAACGATGTTCACCTTCACGCGCACGTCCGAACCGGCGTGCAGCACTTTGCCGGGCGTGTTGCCCCGCGCGTTGGCGTTAAAGATTTTCTCGACTGCCGTAAGCCCTTGGCCTTCGTGGCTGATTTCCTTCGACGGGGCGAAGGCGGACTTCAACTCAACGCCCAGCGCCTCGCACGCGAAGGTCTGGAGCTTCTTGCCGAAGACGATGGCGTAGGAGCCACCGGCCTTCATGAACTCCATCTTCTGCGGCGTGAAGGACGACGCCATGTCGACGAGCTCTTCGCCGTCCTCGCTGAGAAGCTTCTTGTCCTTCGTGTTGATCTTCAGGACTGTTCCGGTCTCAACCGAATAGCGCTGTTCCAGAACCGGATTGCCGTCGTTGTTCAGGATCGGCTTGCCGTCCTCGCCCAGCTTCTTGACCCAGTTTTTCAGGTCGACGCCGATGCCGCCCGTCACGCCAACCGTCGTCAGGAAGATCGGCGAAATGCCGTTTGTCCCGGCAACCACTGGCGCGATGTTCACGAACGGCACGTACGGCGACGCTTGCTTGCCAGTCCACAGCGCCACGTTGTTGACACCCGACATCCGGGACGAGCCGACGCCCATCGTACCTTTCTCGGCAATCAGCATGACGCGCTTGTCGGGGTGCTGAAGCTTCAGCGCCTCGATTTCTTTCTGCGCGTCTTCCGAGATCATGCACTTGCCGTGCAACTCCCGGTCAGAGCGCGAGTGTGCCTGGTTTCCCGGAGACAGCAGGTCGGTCGAGA
>JBCCXY010000150.1:0-7560 GCA_039190895.1 Pseudomonadota bacterium
ACCACGATCTACGTCACCCACGACCAGATCGAGGCGATGACCCTCGCCGACCGCGTGGTCGTAATGAACAAGGGCGTCGTCCAGCAGGTCGGCAGCCCGACCGAGATCTACGACCGCCCCGCCAACACCTTCGTGGCCGGGTTCATCGGCTCCCCCGCGATGAACCTGGTCGAGGGCAGCGTCGCGAACGGTACTTTCACGGCGCCCATGACCCAGTTTCCGGCGGCTTTGCCCGACGGGCCCGTCACGCTCGGCTTCCGTGCCGAGGACGCGACCGTGGGCGGAGAGGGGCAGATCTCGGCCCCGATCTACTCGGTAGAGCTTCTGGGCGACGCCACCATGATCACCGTGCGCCTCGGCGATGCGCTGGTGTCGGTGAAAGCGGGCAAGACCTACCGCGCCTCTATCGGCGACCCCGTGGCCATCAGCGTCCCGTCCGACCTCTTGCACTTCTTCGACTCCAAGACGGGCGCCCGTTTCTCTTAAGGCCAAACAAGCGCCACAAACCTCCGGCACCGTTTCTGCGATGTTAGTAGGGCGGTTGCCCCCATGCGCCTTGTTCTCACCCTTGCCCTCTGCCTGATCGGCGCCACCGCCGCCCGGGCCCAGCAGCCCATCAGCCAATCCATGGCGCAATGCGCCGGCCTGACGAACGCCCTGCGCGATCACATCACCGCCACCGACCACCTAGACCGCATTGACCACATGGTCCGCGTCTGGATCGAAGCCGCCGTCAGTGAGGCGCACCTTGAAGGGCGAGACGACGCCACCGGATGGGTGAACACGCACGCCGTCGAGATGTACGGCAAGTGGTCCGACACCTCGTCCCTGCGTATGCTGACCTCACAAGAATTCCAGGACTGGACCAACTATTGCGGCGCCCTGTCGGTCGACCTTGGGCTCGACGCTCGCATGCGGGGCTGACCCCAAAGCGAGGCGCGCCTGTAAGGGCGCGATAAGCGACGCCCTCAGCCCGCCTTGTCGCCCCGGATCTCGGACATCAGCGCATTCAGCCGCTCCGTCCACGGGCCGCGGATCATCTTGACCTTGTCGATATACGCCTGGTTCTGCGTCGGCGGGATGTCGGGGTCGTAATGCGGCGCCACCTCGATCATGGCCTCCCGGTCCATCGTGTCAAAAGCATCCGCCATCGCCTGCGCCTGCTCCCTCGGGACGCCCATCGCCTCGTACGCCGACCGCCCGATCCGGATGGAGCTGTCATAGGTCTCGCGAATGATGTCCCGGCAGCCCATCGCGTAAAGCTCGTACACCTGATGCCGGTTCACCGCCCTGGCGACCACATGCACGTTCGGATAGGTTTTGATGACATAGCGCACGACCTCATTGATCTGCTCTTCCCCGTCAATCGCCACCACAAAGACCTTCGCCTCGGCAATCCCCGCCGCATGCAGCAGATCGGGCCGCGTCGCGTCGCCGTAGTACGCCTTCGCCCCGAACACCCGCATGGTGTCCAGTTGGCGAGAGCTGTAGTCGATCACCGTCGTCGTGTACCCCGCCGCCTGCATCATCCGGTCTACCAGACCGCCCACACGGCCCATCCCGGCGATGATCACGGTGCCCTGTTCGTCGATCTCATCCGCCTCCTGCGCCTGATCCTCGGCATAGCGCGGGGCGATCACCTTGTCGTACAGGATGAACAGCGCCGGGGTCAGCAGCATCGACAGCGCCACGACCAGCAACAACTGATCCGCCAGATCCTGCGGGATCACGGCATTCGCGACCGTGAAAGACAGCAGCACGAACCCGAATTCACCCGCCTGAGCGAGGCCCAGCGTGAACAGCCACCGGTCCTGCCCCTTCAGCCCGAAGGCGATGCCAAGACCGTACAGAACGGCCCCCTTCAGCGCCATCATCCCCACTGTCAGCGCAAGGATCAGCGCGAGGTTGCCGAACAGCAGATCAAAGTCGATGGCCGCCCCGACCGTCATAAAGAACAGCCCCAGCAGCAGCCCCCGGAACGGGTCGATGTCACTCTCCAACTCGTGCCGGTACTCGCTGTTCGCCAGCACGACACCCGCCAGGAACGTCCCCAGCGCGGGCGACAGCCCGACCAGCGACATCAGCAGCGCGATCCCGACAACCATCATCAGCGCGGTGAACGTGAACAGCTCTCGCAGTTGCGCCCCGGCGATGTAGCGGAAGACGGGCCGCGTGAGAAAGCTCCCGCCCAGGATCACCGCTGCGATGGCGGCGAGGTTCACCAGTGCCGTCTGCCACCCGGTCAGACCCTCGACCAGGCTCATCCCGCTGCCGTGATCGTCGCCGTGCCCGTCCCCATGATCACCGCCGTTGTGATCGGCCCCATGGCCGCCGCCGTTATGCGCCGCGTCACCGCCCGCGCTGGCAACAGAGTCCATCAGCTCTGGCATCGCCATCAGCGGCAGCAGCGCGAGCATCGGGATGACGGCAATGTCCTGAAACAGCAGGACCGAGAAGCTCGACTGCCCGCCATCGCTCTTCATCAGACCCTTTTCGTTCAGCGTCTGCAGAACAATCGCCGTCGACGACAGCGCAAAGACGAACCCTACGGCAAGCGCCACGGTCCACGTCAGCCCGAACGCCATCCCCACGGCCATAACAAGCGCCGCCGTCAGCCCCACCTGACCGCCGCCAAGGCCAAGCAGGCGCGCCCGCAACTCCCACAGTTTCTTTGGCTCCAGCTCCAGCCCGACGAGGAACAGCATCATCACCACGCCGAATTCGGCGAAATGCTGGATCGAGATCACGTCCACGTTCAGCACAGCCAGAACCGGGCTGATCACAATCCCCGCGATCAGGTACCCCAGAACCGACCCGAGGCCGAGCCGTGACGCAATCGGCACCGCCACGACGCCGGCAATCAGAAAGATGAACGCAAGCAGCAGGAAATCGGTCATGTGTTCGAGGCCCCTCGCAACCGGTCTTGGGGTCACTCTACCCACGCCGCAGGGAATGAACATCGCCGATTTTCGGCGCCCCGAGGTGCCGCGCCGCACCGACGCAATACCGACGTAATACCGACGTGAAACCGATACGGGAATTTGGTCGCGGTATACGTTAGCATACCGTCTTTCGCTCGGGACCCTGATCCGCTATCACGGGAAAAACGACTCACGCCAAAGGGAACGCCATGTCGAAGATCAAAGTAGAGAACCCCGTTGTCGAGCTCGACGGCGACGAGATGACCCGCATCATCTGGGCCTTCATCAAGGACAAGCTGATCCTGCCATACCTGGATGTCGACCTGCTCTACTACGACCTCGGCATGGAAAGCCGCGACGATACCGATGACCAGATCACCATCGATGCCGCTGAAAAGATTAAGGAAATTGGCGTCGGCGTGAAATGCGCGACCATCACCCCGGACGAGGGCCGGGTTGAGGAGTTCGGGCTGAAGAAGATGTGGCGCTCCCCCAACGGCACGATCCGCAACATCCTCGGCGGCGTCGTGTTCCGTGAGCCGATCATCTGCTCCAACGTCCCGCGCCTCGTGCCCGGATGGACGAACCCCATCATCATCGGCCGCCATGCCTTCGGCGACCAATACCGCGCCACCGACGTCAAGTTCCCAACGGGCGGCACCCTATCCATGAAGTTCGTCGGCGACGACGGCACCGTCATCGAAGAGGAGGTCTTCAAGGCCCCAACTTCCGGTGTGTTCATGTCGATGTACAACCTCGACCAGTCGATCATGGATTTCGCCCGCGCGTCCTTCAACTACGGCCTCAAGCGCGGCTATCCGGTGTACCTGTCGACCAAAAATACCATTCTGAAACAGTATGATGGCCAGTTCATGATCCTGTTCCAGAAGGTCTTTGATGAAGAGTTTGCAGACAAGTTCAAAGAGGCGGGCCTGACCTACGAACACCGCCTCATCGACGACATGGTCGCCGCCGCAATGAAGTGGTCAGGCGGGTATGTCTGGGCGTGTAAGAACTACGACGGCGACGTGCAGTCCGATACCGTCGCGCAGGGCTTTGGGTCGCTTGGCCTCATGACCTCGCAGCTCATGACCCCCGACGGCAAAATCGTGGAGGCCGAGGCCGCCCACGGCACCGTCACCCGCCACTACCGCCAGCATCAGGCGGGGAAAGAGACGTCGACCAACTCCATCGCCTCCATCTTTGCGTGGACGGGCGGGCTCAAGCACCGCGCCAAGCTTGACGGCAACGACGCGTTGAAGACCTTCGCGGAAACCCTTGAAAAGGTTGTCGTTGATACGGTCGAAAGCGGCGACATGACGAAGGACCTCGCCCTCCTCGTCGGCCCGGATCAGAAGTGGCTGACAACAACCGGCTTCCTCGACAAGGTCGACGAAAACCTGCAGGCCGCGCTCGCATAAGTCGCACCAAATTCCCTTGTCAGGTCAATGCGTGCGGGCCAGTCTGCACGCATTAACTTTTTCTGGGGATATAAGATGCGTTCACTATTTCTCGCGGCAGCGCTTGCCGCACTTGCACCGGCCGCACATTCAGCCGGCCAGCCGTTTCTTGTCATGGAAGACGACCTGAACGGGTCGCTTCTGAACTTCTTTTTCGGGGGGCTACCAAGCGACATCTACGAACTTAATGTCTCGGGCACGGTCACCAACGCAATTGGCGCCCCGTCGCTGGATGGCGCCGCATTTGCGTTCGAGACCTCGGTTGGGCCCGGTGATCTGACGGCAACGATGATCCTTGGCAGTGACTCGCTCGGCCCAAGCGATATCTTCGCGTCGACGTCGACTGTTTACAGCTTTAATCCTTTCAGCGCCGCGTTCACGCCGGGCAATATCGAGATACCGTTCTTTGTTATCCCGCCCGACACGACTGGCACGCCAAACGCAGCGGATCCATCACTGTTCGACTTCAGCTATGGGGGCGCATTCTCCGAATACCCCAACCGCACGGGAGAGTTCCCGGAATTCGAACTCGTGATGAACATCTTCTATGACGGCGACTTGCCCACCAAAGTTTTCGACGATCCTGTATTGGGGCCGTTCGACTATATCGAGGGGAACCTGAACGTTACCAGGATCACCCTCGGCACGGTGGGGGGCGATCCTCTGCCGCCGACGACGGTGGTGCCTGTCCCGGCGACGCTTCCCCTCGCGCTTGGCGCCCTTGGGCTTCTCGCTGCAATCCGGCGCCGCGACCGGTAACTTCTTCTGGCGGACAATACTCCGGGGGGCTTCGAAGGAGCGACGCAGCGCCCCCTCCGCACTTCACCAAATAGGGCTGGCGTCCGGGCCCATCCGGGGCTAACCCGCCCGGGACAAACCCCGGACACCCCGCATGCCCTATGTCTACCTCGTCATCGCCATTGTCTTTGAGACAATTGGCACCACGGCCCTGAAGGCCAGCGAAGGCTTCACCAGGCTGTGGCCGTCGCTGATCGTGGTGTTCGGCTATGCGATCTCATTCTGGTTCCTCGCCCAGACACTTAAGGCCGTGCCGGTCGGCATCGCCTACGCCCTGTGGTCGGCCCTTGGCATCGCGCTAATCGCCTTGATTGGCTGGATCGTGTTCGGCCAGAAACTCGACGCCGCCGCAGTGATCGGCCTTGGCCTCATCATCTCGGGCGTAGTCGTCATCAGCCTCTTCTCGAACTCAACGAGCCACTAATGGACCTGCGCAACATCGCCATCATCGCCCATGTCGACCACGGCAAGACGACCCTCGTCGACGAACTGCTCCGCCAGTCCGGCGCCTTTCGCGAGGGGCAGGCCGTCGCCGAACGCGCCATGGATTCCAACGACTTGGAGCGGGAGCGGGGCATCACCATCCTCGCCAAGGCGACTTCGGTCGAGTGGAAGGGTACGCGCATCAACATCGTCGACACCCCGGGTCACGCCGACTTCGGCGGCGAGGTGGAGCGCATCCTGTCCATGGTTGATGGCGTCTGCCTGCTGGTCGACGCCGCCGAGGGACCGATGCCGCAGACGAAGTTCGTCACGGCCAAGGCGCTGGCGCTTGGGTTGCGGCCCATCGTGGTGCTGAACAAGGTCGACAAACCCGACGCAGAGCCGGATCGCGCTCTGGATGAGGTGTTCGACCTCTTCGCCGCGCTCGACGCAGATGAAGATCAACTCGACTTCCCCCACCTCTACGCCTCGGGCCGCTCCGGCTGGGCCGACGCCGATCTTGATGGCCCGCGCAAAGACCTCTCGGCACTGTTCGACCTCATCGTGAACCACGTCCCCAAGCCCAAACAGCTTGCTCGGGCGGACGAAGACTTCACGATGCTCGCCACCACCCTCGGAGCCGACCCTTATCTGGGCCGCATCCTCACGGGCCGTGTCGAATCCGGCCGTCTCAAGACAGGCCAGACGATCAAGGCGATCAGCCGGGTCGGGCAGGTGATTGAGCAATTCCGCGCGACCAAGATCCTCGCCTTCCGCGGCCTCTCGCAGGCCCCCATCGACGATGCCGAAGCTGGGGACATCGTCACCATCGCCGGGATGACGAAGGCAACTGTGTCCGACACGCTGGCGGCGCTGGCCGTGGATGACGCGCTTCCGGCGCAACCGATTGATCCGCCGACGATTTCGGTGACCTTCGGCATCAACGACTCGCCGCTGGCGGGGCGTGAGGGCAAGAAGGTTCAGTCCCGCGTCATCCGCGAACGCCTGATGCGAGAGGCAGAGCAGAACGTCGCCATCCGCGTCACCGACACCCCCGGGGGCGAGGCGTTCGAGGTCGCCGGTCGCGGCGAACTGCAGATGGGCGTCCTCATCGAGAACATGCGCCGCGAGGGGTTCGAGCTGTCGATCTCCCGGCCCCAAGTCCTGACGCGCGAGGTCGACGGCGAGCGAAACGAACCCATCGAAGAGGTCACCATCGACGTCGACGACAGCTATTCCGGTGCGGTGATCGAGGCGCTGACCGGCGCCCGCAAAGGCGACATGACCGACATGCGCCAGGTCGGCGCGGGCAAGACGCGGATCACGGCGCTGGTCCCATCACGCGGCCTGATCGGCTATCACGGACAGTTCCTGACTGACACGCGTGGCACGGGCGTGCTGAACCGCGTGTTCCACAGTTGGGCGCCGTGGAAGGGCCCGATCCCGGGGCGGCGCGAGGGTGTGCTGATAGCGATGGATGCGGGGCAGTCGGTGGCCTATGCGCTTTGGGGTCTGGAAGAGCGGGGGCGGTTGTTCATCGGTTCGGGTGAGGATGTCTATGGCGGGATGGTGATCGGTGAGCACTCCCGCGACAATGACCTTGAGGTGAACCCGCTGAAGGGCAAGAAGCTCACCAACATCCGTGCGTCCGGCAAGGACGACGCGGTGACGCTGACGCCGCCGGTGCGCTTCTCGCTGGAAGAGGCCATCGCCTATATCGATGATGACGAGTTGGTGGAGGTCACGCCATCGGCCATCCGCCTGCGCAAACGCTACCTCGACCCGCATGAACGTAAGCGGCAGGCCCGCGCCGCGAGCTAGTTCGATGGCGGGACGGTGGGCAGATTGCCCACCCTACACCAGCTGCTTCGGACGGGTCTGCTGAAAGTTGGGTTGGCAATCTGCCCACCGCGTCGGTAGCGGGGCGGTTCGGTCAGGCGGCGTTAGACGTCGGTTTG
>JBCCXY010000151.1:0-7544 GCA_039190895.1 Pseudomonadota bacterium
CCATTTTGCAAGCGACGGCACCAAGCCCCGGTAGGGTGGGCAATTTGCCCACCGTTCACGGGCGCACCCACGGGGCGACGGTGCCGCGGACATCGGCCCAGGCGCCCGGCACCAGCGCGCGGCCCAGGATGCGGTCGGGGTTCGTCGGCGGCGGCATGGTGATGCCCTCCAGCCGCTGAAACCCGAAACGCCCATAATACGGCGCGTCGCCGATCAGCATCGCGCGGTCCCATCCGTCGGCATACCCGAGGCTGTCGTCGATCAGCAGCCCTCCAAGCCCCTCACCCTGCCGCGTCGGGTGCACCGCAATCGGACCCAGCAACAGGGCAGGCGCCCCGCCCACCTGCACCGGCCAATAGCGCACCGCGCCTGCCAGAATGCCATCCGGGTCGCGCGCCACGCGGCACAGCTTGGCCACCGGCGCCACGCCGTCGCGCAGCCGGTACGAGGACAGCGCCTCTCGCCCCGGCGCAAAGCAGAGGTCGAAGAGCCCTTCCACCTCCCACCAATCGTCCGGCGTTTCTTGCGCAAGCGTGTACAGGCGCGCACCTCCCCGTTTCGGCTGGAATCGCCCGTAGCACGCGGGTAGGCACCGGTACAAACGCACCACCCGCAGGAGCCCCGATGTTCTACCGCCCGGAAGACGGCCACGGCCTGCCGCACAACCCGTTCAACGCGGTCGTGACCCCGCGCCCGATTGGCTGGATCTCGACCCGGGCCGCCGACGAGGCCGAAAACCTGGCACCGTACTCGTTCTTCAACGCCGTGGCCTATGTGCCGCCGCAGGTCATGTTCGCCTCGACGGGGACGAAAGACGACCGGGACGGGACGAAGGACACGATGGCGGTTATTCGGGAGACCGGGGTCTTCTGCGTGAACATCGTCGAATACGCGATGCGGGACGCGATGAACACGTCGTCTGGCCCTTGGCCGAAAGAGGTCGATGAGTTTGAAAAGGCAGGTCTGGCGCGGGCGGAGTGCGAGACAATTGCCTGCTCTCGCGTGGCCGAGGCTCCGGCAAATCTGGAATGCACGCTGACCGAGGTTGTTCAACTGCCGGGGGCGGCGAATTTCGTGGCGTTTGGTGAGGTGACCGGCATCCACCTGCGCGACGATTGCGTGGTCGACGGCAAGTTCGATGTCACCCGCTTCCAGCCGCTGTCGCGGCTGGGGTACAGGGATTACGCCCGGGTGACGGAGCTTTTCAGCCTCAAGCGTCCCGGGGAGTAATCCGCCGGATCAGGCAGCGATGGCGCCGCCTGCCGTCAAGAGATCTTCAAGCGTCGGCAGCAGCATCCCGGTCCGAGAAAATGCGCCGATCTCATCCTCGATTTCGGCCAGTTCCGCGTCGGAGTAGGCCTCAAGCAGGCTGCGGTAGACGGTCTGCGCCGGATCGTTGGCGCGGTACACTTCTTTCGTCACAGCGACGTTTGCCTCGAACATTTCGCTTCTCCACTCACTACATCTACGCCCCCTGACTGTAAGCAATATGGCGGGCCATGTGGGCCACAGTAGGGCGACTCGGCAGGAAAAGCGGAAACGGTTCGTGCAGGCTACGTTGGGTAAACCGGGGTTTTGTGTGCGGTCAGTCACCTTGACGCAGGGAAATGTGGCGGAAGAGGTGACTTCCTATGCCGAAGGCCTGACGCAGGGGAAACTGGCCGCGCCTCCCTTTCCAAGTCGCGTTTCAGCCGACACAGTGCGCGCGAGAGCAACCAGAGGGCGGGCACATGGCAGAGACGGTGATCGGCGTGATCGGCGGGTCGGGCGTTTACGACATCGATGGGCTGGAGGAGGCGACATGGCAAACGGTAGAATCACCGTGGGGCGCGCCGTCGGACCAGATCCTGACGGGGCGGCTGGATGGTGTGCGCATGGCGTTTCTGCCGCGCCACGGGCGGGGGCATGTGCATTCGCCGACAACGGTGCCCTACCGGGCGAACATCGATGCGCTGAAGCGCATTGGCGTGACCGATCTGTTCAGCGTGTCCGCCTGCGGCTCGTTCCGGGAAGAGATGGCGCCGGGGGATTTCGTGATCGTCGATCAGTTCATTGACCGGACGTTCGCGCGCGAAAAGTCGTTTTTCGGCACCGGCTGTGTGGCCCATGTCAGCGTCGCGCACCCGACCTGCCCCCGGCTGGGAGAGGTGGCGCTGGAAGCCGCCAAGGCGCAGGGGATCAACGTGCACAATGGCGGCACGTATCTGGCGATGGAGGGGCCGCAGTTCTCGGCGCTGGCGGAGTCGAAACTGTACCGCGAGGTGTGGGGTTGCGACGTGATCGGGATGACGAACATGCCCGAGGCGAAACTCGCGCGGGAGGCAGAGCTTTGCTATGCGAGCGTCGCGATGATCACGGACTATGACTCGTGGCATCCGGACCATGGCGAGGTCGACGTGACCGACATCATCCGCACGCTTCAGGGGAACTCCGCCAACGCCAAGGGCCTTGTCGCCCGCCTGCCCGCCCTGCTGGGCGCCGAGCGAGAGCCATGCCCCCATGCCTGCGACCGCGCGTTGGAATACGCCATCATGACCGGACCCGAGCAGCGGGACCCGACGCTTGTGGCAAAGTTGGACGCCGTGGCCGGACGCGTGCTTCACGCCTGACCGGAGCGGTGGGCAGATTGCCCACCCTACCGGGGCGCTCGCTCGTCGCCCTCGGGATGCGGGTGCAGCGCATAGAAATCGCGGAGCTGTTTCCCGCGTTCGTGGCGAAAGGTGGCGCCGACCTCAATGTCGCGGATCCGGTCCACGCGGAACATCCGGAAGTCGTCGCGCAACTCACACCACGCCACCAGCGTCCAGACCTTTCCCCAGAACCATAGCCCCAGCGGCCGAACGGGCCGCTTTGTCAGGGCCCCTTCCGCGTCGCTATAGTCCAGAACCAGCGCCTGCCGGGCATCGACGGCCTGTTCGATGCGATCCAGACGGGTCCGCGTCGCATCGTCCAACTGCGGCATGGGCAGCGCGTGGACCTGCACCTCCGCCGCCTTCGTCCGCGCATCGGGCGGCAGCACCGCCTCGATCTTCACCAACGCCTCTTCCGCCGCGCGCGCCATCTCGTGCCCGCCCCAGGCGCGGACAAGCCGGGCCCCAGCAACCAGCGACGCGATTTCGTCGCGCGTGAACATCAGCGGCGGCAGGTCATACCCCTGGCGCAGGATGTAGCCGACGCCGGCCTCACCCTCTACCGGGACACCTGAGCCTGAGAGGTCGGCGATGTCGCGGTAGATGGTACGTTCCGAGACCTCCAACCGCTCAGCCAGGTGCCGCGCCGTGACCAGTCGCCCGCCCCTAAGGTGCTGAACGATCTGGAACAATCTGTCGGCGCGGCGCATGGCGATCAGGCGGCCATCGTTGGCTCAAACAACCCGATGGAGTTGCCGTCGGGGTCTGTCGCATAGGCAAAGCGTCCGGGCGGGATGGTGATCGGCTCACTCACCACCTTACCGCCCGCAGACCAGCAGCGATCAATCGCAGCCTCCAGCTTGTCCGGAACGGTGATGTGCACAGTCGGCCCGTTACCATCGCTCGCAGGCGTGCCGGGATAAAGATGCCCGCCACCCATATCACCTTCACCGCCACCCCAGGTTGCAGTTTCGTTGGGGCCCATATCAGCCCGGGTCAAGTCCAACACGAAGACGGTCTTGTAGAACTCCATCGCGGCGGTGAGGTCACGAACGGGGACCTCGCTCCAGACGACGAAAGGTCGGGATGCCATCGGTTTTTCCTTTGAGTTTCAGTTTCCGATGGGGGTACCATGACATACCCCTCCTGACAGCGTTTTGTCAGGAGGGTTCAGGGGCTCACGCGGGCAAGGCACTGCCGGGAGATTGCCGGTTCTCGCGGATCGGCAGATGAACGATCGCGCTGAACACCCCAACCCCGACGCCGATCCACCAGACCAAAGTGTAATCGCCCGTGATGTCATACATCCGACCGCCCAGCCACACGCCGAGGAAGCTGCCAAGCTGGTGAGAGAAGAACACGATGCCGTACAGCGTGCCCATGTAACGCAGCCCCCAGATATGCGCGACGAGCCCGCTCGTCAGCGGCACTGTGGCGAGCCACAGGGACCCCATGACAACGGAAAACACCAGCACGGAGGTCGGCGTGATTGGGAACGCGATGAACAGCCCCGCCGCGACGGCGCGCGCCGCATAGATCGCCGCCAGAAGATACTTCTTGGTGAACCGTTTGCCCAGCCAACCGGCCAGCAACGTCCCTCCGATATTCGCCAAGCCGATCAGCGAGATTGAGATCGCCCCCAACGCCGATGTCGTCGTGATCCCCAGCGAATGCAGGGTCGAACCCGGGGCGATCGGCCCGCACATCTCGGTCACCATGGCCGGGAAGTGCGCCGTGACGAACGCGAGTTGATAGCCGCAGGAAAAGAAGCCCACGAAGATCAGCGTATAGGACGGGTCCTTGAAGGCGCGCAGAAGGACCTCCCCCATCGATTCCTGCAGCTCCGCCTTCGTTGCCGCCTCAGGCGCCCGCATCATCGGCAGCACAAGCAAGGATGCCAGGATCGCCGCGGCGAAGACGATGAACACCATCTGCCACGACATCATGGTCATCAGCCGTTCCGCCACCGGGGCTCCGACGACCTGCCCCGCCGACCCGGCGGCCGTCGCGATGGCAAGCGCCATGGAGCGGTTTTCATCCGACGCCGCCCGCCCGACAACGGCCAGGATCACGCCAAACCCAGTCCCCGCGATGCCAAAGCCCACGGCAATGGCCAGCACCTGATGCCCCAGCGGGGTCACCGCGAAGGACGACAGCACCATCCCCGCCGCATAGGTCAGCCCGCCGAGGATGATCGCCTTCCGATCCCCGATCTTCTCGGCAATCGCCCCAAAGATCGGCTGCCCGATGCCCCACGCCAGGTTCTGGATCGCGATGGCCAGCGAGAAATCCGCGCGCAGCCAGTTAAACTCCTCCGCGATGGGGATCTGAAAGACGCCAAAGCTCGCCCGTACCGCGAAGCTCACAAGCATCACGATGCATCCGGCGACAAGAACGGGGGTGATCAGGCGCGCGCTCGACATAGCCGGACGACCCTACGCCCCGCCGCTGCCGCGTCAATTCAAGAACGCTGATGTGTAACATCACGGTTCGGCGTCCCACTTCCCAAGCGGCGCGTTCGGGCCTAGAGGGGGATCGTGCTGTGCTCTGACCGAATATCCCCGCCTCTGCCCCCGATCCCGACCAAAGCGCGGCGAGCTTGTCAGAGCTCGATGAGCGGCCCCGCATGACCATCGGCGCCGCCTACCGCACCCTTGTGGCGGACGGATCGCTGCGCCCTGATCCGGCGCAAGAGGCGGTGCTTCCGCATTTCGACCGTATCTCGGCTGAGATGGCGCGTGCCCCGCAAACCGGGTTCAAAGGCTTCTTTGCCAAGGCGCCCGAGCCGGTGCGCGGCCTTTACCTTTGGGGCGGCGTGGGGCGCGGCAAATCGATGCTGATGGACCTGTTCTTCGCCAACGCCGACAGCGACCAGAAACGCCGCGTCCACTTCCACGCGTTCATGCAAGAGGTGCAGGCCGCGCTGCATGCCGCCCGGAAGAAGGGCGTCGATGACGCGATCCTGCCCGTCGCGAAGGACATCATCGGCAAAACGCGCCTGCTGTGCCTCGACGAGATGCAGGTGACCGACATTGCCGATGCGATGATCCTCGGCCGCCTGTTTGAGCAGTTCTTCAAGGCCGGCATGGTCATTGTCACCACGTCGAATCGCGTCCCCGATGACCTGTACAAGGACGGCCTCAACCGCCCCCTCTTTCTGCCCTTCATCGACCTGCTGAAACAGCGGTTGGAGGTGCGGGAGCTTGCGACACCCACCGACTACCGCCAGGACCGTCTGACCGGAGAGCAGGTCTATTTCCACCCCGCCGACGCCACCGCCCGCGCCGCGATCACCACGATCTGGGACGAGCTGTCGGGCGGCTCGTCCGACCCCCTGATCCTCAAGGTCAAAGGCCGCGAGGTGGAGCTGCCCGCCTTCCGCAACGGCGTCGCCCGCACCAGCTTCTGGGATTTGTGCGCACGCCCCCTCGGGCCCGCCGACTACCTCGCCGTGGCCGAGGCCGTGCGCGTGCTGATCCTCGAAGAAATCCCTCAGCTTTCCAGCGAAAACTACAACGAGGCCAAGCGCTTCGTGACACTCATCGATGCGCTTTACGAGGCCAGGGTCCGCCTCATCGCCAGCGCCGCCGCCGCGCCGGAACGGCTGTACCTCGAAGGCGAAGGCTCCTTCGAGTTCGAACGCACCGCAAGCCGCCTGCGTGAGATGCAGGCCGCAAATTGGGCAAGTTGAGGCGATTTCCCGCCTTGCTCTTGCCTCACCCCAGCATATGATCCCAACCGGTCCGTAGCAGAGAGCGCGCATGTCCAAGCCATCGGAAGCCTACCCCGTCCCCGAGACAGAGGTCGTCACCACATGGCGCGTCGCCTGCGATGGCGGCGAGGGCGCTTTGGGCCATCCCCGCGTCTGGCTGTCCATCCCGATGGACCGCAACGGCGGCTGGGTCGAATGCCCCTATTGCGACAAGCGTTTCATCCACAAAGACTTCGCCGACTGATCCAAGCCGACTTCAGGCAAACGCCCCCTGGCAGAACCACCCCCCGGACATTGCGCCGCCGTGGGCATAGTAGAGCCACAGGCGTTCCCCCGTTTCGGTCGTCACGCGCCAGTAGTCGCGGGTGCCGGTGCGCCACTCGGGGTCGTCCAGCCACCATTCGGGCGCGATGCGTTCAGGCCCCGTTGCCGCCACAGTGCGGAAGTCACGGCGGCGCCAGCGGAAGGCGGTGGGGGTGCCGGGTGGGTCGTCGGAGGTGACGATCTCGGGCCGCCAGATCAGCACGGGGCGCGGCAGATGCGGCGGTTCCCACGTGTGGCAGGGCTCTGACCAGGCGGCGGCGAGGGTCGTCACCGCCTTCTCGGGGATGTGGCTGTCGGCGGGGTGCTGGCGGGTGATCGCCTCCAGCCCGATCCGCGCGCCGATGCGCCCGATCAGATCGTCCAGCTTCGCGGCGCCCGAGCGGCGGACCTCGGCCTTGGCGCTCGCCTCGGCATGGCCGTGGTGCTGGTGGGGATAGACCGGCTCGGTCACCACCGCCTCGACCCGCAGGCAATCGATCCCGAACCCCGCGTCGATATCCCCCAGTTTCATCAGCAGAAGCGGCCGGATCCGGTCCGGATTGGCTGAGGGCCGGGCGAGCCCCACATCCGCCCAGCCCATCGTATGGTCCGAGCGATGCCATTCCAGCCGCACTTTCCGCGCGCCGCGCCCCTTCGCCTGCAGCAACTCCTGCAGGCGCGGCAACAAGCGGTCGAGCCCTGCCGCGATGTCGCTTTCCAGCCCAATCGGCTCGGGGAAGGTTAGCCGCACCGCGAAACTGTCGGGCGGCTTGGCGGGCGACACCGGCTCTGGCTCCGCGCCCAGCGCCTGATCCAGCCGCTGAACCAGCGGCTTGCCAAAGCGCCGGGCGAGGCCCGCCCGGGGCTGGCCAATCAGATCCTCGACCCGGCGCAGGCCG
>JBCCXY010000152.1:0-7504 GCA_039190895.1 Pseudomonadota bacterium
ACAGGGCGACCGGGCGCTTCTGAACCTCGGTCATACCTTCTGCCACGCGCTGGAGGCCGCCACGGGCTATTCCGACCGGCTGTTGCACGGCGAAGGGGTCGCCATCGGGTGCGCCCTTCGCCGTGCAACAGCCGGTCGGAATAGCCCGTGGCGGCCTCCAGCGCGTGGCAGAAGGTATGACCGAGGTTCAGAAGCGCCCGGTCGCCCTGTTCCGTCTCGTCGCGCGCAACAATTTCGGCCTTCATCTCGACGGATCGTTTGACGGCCTTGACCCGCGCCGGGCCGTCGCCGGAGGCGAGCGCGGGGCCGTGGTCTTCCAGCCAGTCGAAGAAGGCGGCGTCGCCCAGAAGGCCGTATTTCACGACCTCCCCGTAGCCTGCGAGGAACTCGCGCGGGCTCAGCGTTGACAGCAGGTCGGTGTCGGCGAGAACCAGCGCAGGCTGGTGGAACGCGCCGATCAGGTTTTTGCCCACCGGCGAGTTGATCGCCGTTTTCCCGCCAACGGAACTGTCGACCTGCGCCAGCAGCGACGTCGGAACCTGCACAAAACGCACCCCACGCCGCAGAATCGCTGCGGCGAAGCCGACAAGGTCGCCGATCACCCCGCCGCCGAGGGCGATGACCACGTCACGGCGCTCGATGCGTTCTGACAGCAGCCACTCCACCGTTTGTTCCAGATGCGGCCAGCCCTTGGTCGCCTCGCCGTGCGGAAGCACGAGGGATGAGACCTCGACCCCCGGCAAGGCGGCCTCCAGCGCCTTGAGGTGCAGACCCGCGACCACATCGTCGGTGACCACCGCCACGCGGGGGCGGGCGAGCAGGGGGGCGACCTCCTCCCCCGTGCGGGCCAGCAGGCCGGGACCGATGCGTACGTCATAGGCGCGGTCCCCGAGGGGCACGTGAACGGTTTCGATCATGCCGGGTCTTTCTCAAGCAAATCAGGGTGTTGCAGCAGCGTGTTGATCACCTTCATCGCCATCTCGTCAATCGAAATCCCCGGCTGGGCGTCCACGACATAGGGCGCGAGGGCATAGAAGGGGTCCCGCGCCTCAAGCAGGGCTTTCAACGTTTCGTGCGGGTTTTCCGTGCGCAATAGGGGGCGGGTGGTCTTGTGGCGCACACGCTCCCACAGCAGTTTCAGGTCCGCACGCAGCCACAGCGCGGCGCCGCCGTCGTTGATCAGCGACCGATTCTCGGGCGACAGAAACGCTCCGCCCCCGGTCGACAGGATTTGCGGGGGGGCTTCGAGGAGGCGCGCGATGACCTGGCGTTCCTTGTCGCGGAAGAAGGCTTCGCCGTCGCGCTCAAAGATCTCGGCGATTGTCATATTCGCCGCCTCGACAATCGCGTCATCGCTGTCGGTAAACGGCACCCCGAGCAGGCGCGCCACCGCTGTGCCCACAGCAGTTTTCCCGGCGCCCATCATGCCAACCATGACGACGGTCTTTTTGAGCCGATAGACCACCCGTGCAACACCCCGCCACATCGCCGAACTTTCCTGCCTGAATGGCGTGAAATCCGGGAAAAGACCATATATGAAAAGCGGGTGACGCCGCCGACAGACGTGGCGCAGTCGCCCAAAGGCGGCACCATAGAGGCAGAGATTTTTCGAGGCAGACATGCTCCGACTTCTGAAGTTTATCGGGTATCTTGTTGTGTTCGCCGCCGCGGCGATCATCGGGTATGCTTATCTGGGGGACCTGAGCCCCGAGCAGGAAGACCGCTCGATCCCGGTGGAGCTTGATGCGAACTAGCCTTGCGGCCCTCATGATCGGACTTGGCGGCGCGGCCTATGCCGAAGCGCCGCTGTCGGCGATTGACTGGCTGTCAGACAGCGTGGCGAACCCCGCCCCGCGGGTGGTAACGCCGGGCGAAGAGGTCGGTCCGGCGGCGATTGAGCAGATTGAGGTGACGGCCCTCGACGCGACCGTGCCGGATGTGGCGGGCCTTTTGCCGCCGACGGCGACCGGCTTGCCGAGGGCGCTGTGGGGCCCGGCGTCGGCCGAGGACGTCACGGCACGCATCGAGGCGGTGCCGCGTGGGCTATCCCCGGCGCTGAACCAACTACTGGTGACGGTCCTTCTTGCCGAAGCAAATGCGCCCCTCGGCGGCGACAACGACAGCGTCCTGCTCGCCCGGGTGGATCGGTTGTTGGAGATCGGCTCTCTAGACCGCGCGCTCGCGCTGCTGGATCGCGCCGGGCCGGACACCCCCGAACGCTTCCGCCGCTATTTCGACGTCGCGCTTCTGAAGGGGCGCGAGCAAGAGGCCTGCGCCCGCCTGCGCGCACGGCCCGAGATCTCGCCCACATACCCCGCCCGCATCTTCTGCCTCGCCCGGGGCGGCGACTGGCAGGCGGCGGCGGTGACACTGGAGACGGCGAACTCGCTGGGCATCCTGACACCGGAAGAGGACCTGCTGCTCGCGCGCTTCCTCGACCCCGAGATCCTGCCGGACGAAGACATCGCCCCCGACCGCCGCACGCCGACGCCTCTGACCTTCCGAATGCTCGAAGCGGTGGGGGAGCCCCTGCCGACAACCGGCCTCCCCCTGGCCTTCGCCTGGGCCGACATGCGCGAGACGCGCGGCTGGAAGGCCCGCCTCGACGCAGGCGAACGCCTCGCCCGTGCGGGCGTGCTGTCGCCGAACCAACTGACGGGCCTGTACCTCGAACGCCGCCCCTCCGCCTCGGGCGGCGTGTGGGAGCGGGCGTCCGCCATCCAGGCCCTCGAAACCGGCCTCGCTGCCGGGGACACCGACGCGGTGGCATCCGCTCTGCCGACAGCGTGGGAACAGATGCACGCCTCGAACCTGCACCACGTCCTCGCTGCGCAATACGGCGCCGAACTGGCCGCGCTTGGGCTGGAGGGCGAGGCGGGCCGCGTCGCCCGGACGCTGGGTCTTCTGTCGCCCGGCTACGCACAGGTTGCCGCCAAATCGATCAACGACAGCTTCGTCATCGCTCTGGCCCTAGGCATCCCCGAAACCGCGATTGCCCAAACGGATCAAGCCTTTGCCGTCCGCCAGGGCTTCACCGAGCCGCTTCCCGACGGCGCCCTGCGCCAACTGGTAGACGGTGGCCGCACGGGCGAAGCCATCCTCAAAGCCATCACGCTCTTCGCCGAGGGCGCCGACGGCGATGTCGACGGCGTCAGCCAGGCCATCGCCGCCCTGCGCGCGCTTGGCCTCGACGACGCCGCCCGACGCGCGGCTTTGGAATTGCTGCTCGCGGACCAGCCGGTGTGACGGCACTTGGGCAGATCTCGACGTTCCTCGACGCCCTCGCGGCCGAACGGGACGCGAGCCGCAACACGCAGCTCGCCTATGGCCGCGACCTGAAGGACTTCGTGGCCTGGCTCGCCACCCGCAATCTCACCCCGGACACTGCCGGAAAAGCGGACATCGAACGCTACCTCGGCCATGTCGCCGATCAGGGCATGTCGCAATCCACCCGCGCCCGGCGCCTGTCGGCCATCCGCCAATTCTACCGTTTCGCCTTCGAAGAAGGCTGGCGCGCCGACGATCCGGCGATCCGCCTGACCGGCCCGGGCAAGGACAAACGCCTGCCCAATACCTTGAGCGAAACAGAGGTCGCCGCCATGATCGAGGCCGCCCGTAAGGGCGGACGAGAGGCTGACCGGACCCGCAACACCTGCCTTATCGAGGTGCTCTATGCCACGGGCCTGCGCGTGAGCGAACTCGTCAGCCTCCCCGTGGCGGCAGTGCAGGGCGATCCCCGGATGATCCTTGTCAAAGGCAAGGGCGGGAAAGAACGGATGGTCCCGCTGTCCCCTCCCGCCCGCGCAGCCATTGCGGCGTGGCTAACAGCCCGCAGCGCTACGGAAGACCCGAAAGCCCCGTCCCGCTTCCTGTTCCCGTCGCGCGGCGCATCCGGCCACCTGACGCGCAACCGCTTCTACCTGCTGGTGAAAGAATGGGCACTGACGGCGGGGATAGACCCCTCGAAGGTCACTCCGCACACCCTGCGCCATGCGTTCGCCACACACCTTCTGGCCAATGGCGCCGACCTGCGGCCGATCCAGATGCTGCTTGGCCATGCCGACCTGTCGACAACCGAGATCTACACCCACGTCCTCGACGAACGCCTGAAATCGCTGGTGCTGGAGCATCACCCGCTCGCAGGCTAAACCGCCCCCATGACCACCGTCGAACTCAGCAAGGCCTTCGCCGCCTTCTTCGCGATCATGAATCCGTTCGTGAACCTGCCGATCTTCCTCGCGCTCACCGCAGACTTCACAGTCGGCCAGCAACGCAGCCTTGCGCTCAAGATCACGCTTTTCGCAGCCATCATGTGCGCCGTGATCCTGCTGGCCGGGCAGCAGATCATCGGGTTTTTCGGGATCACGGTCGACCAGTTCCGCATCGCGGGGGGCATCGTACTGGCGCATATCGCATGGTCGATGCTGAACGGCGGCGGAATCGCCTCGCACCACGGCAACGACAGCGAGCAGGATCACTTGCAAAGCCTTTCGAGCCTTGCCTTCTACCCCATCACCTTCCCGATGATCGTGGGGCCCGGCACCATCGCGACGCTTATCATCTATTCCGGCCAAAGCTCGGGCGCGACGGGCCTGTTGGAGCTTGGCGGAGTCGTCGCCGTCATTCTTCTGATGCTGTTCGTCGTGCTCTTCTTCGCGTCGGTGTTCGGAAAGGTGCTGAGCGACACGATGCGCGTGATCATGACCCGGCTGATGGGAATGATCCTACTCGCCATGGCGGTCGAAATGATCGTCGTTGGCGCCAAAGCCGTCTTCCCCGGCCTCGCCTGACTGATCTGCAAGGGGCGCACGGACGTATCCTTTGCAAACACTGAGGGATCCTTATGTCATTGAAACTCGCCGCACTTCTGATCACCGCATCAGCAACCGCCGCCCACGCCGACCTGCGCGTGAACTTCTATGAAGGGGCGCCGAAAGACCGGTTCCGGATCGAGAACGCGAGCCACTGTACCCTGGCGGCGGCGTCGATCACGCTCGACCTCTCCACGTCACCGGCGGGCCTGATCTTTGATGTCACCGGCGCGGGCGCGGGCGTGGAGGTCTTCCAACCCTTTGAGATCGTTGAAGGGGCAGAGCTTCTGGCAACAACCCCGTCCGTCCTCGACGGCCAGTCTCAGATACAGCTCGACGTCGCCTCGCTCGCCCCGGGACAGGCGATTGCGTTCACGATTGACGTGGACGATACGCTTGGACAGCGAGCGATCACCGTCTCGGGGTCCGAGATCGAAGGCGCGACGGTCGCCTACGATCAGGCGGGCACTGCGGTGACGGGGACGTTTTCCAGCAGCGCCGAAGCGGGGATCGCCGTCGCGGGATGCTGACGGGGGCGGTGGGCAGATTGTCCACCCTACCGGTGCAGGTCTGGCGGCAGGACATCCTCTGACGGCCACCACCCGGTTCGAAGCGTTTGCTCATACCCCTGGGTCAATCCGGCGGCCTTCATCGCTGCCACGGCGCCCTCGACATCATAAGCCAACACGTGGAAGACTGGGCCCGTCGCGCCCAGAACGGCATAGTGTGTCTCCGGACAGCCGTAATGCGGTGGCATCCCGATGGTGCCTGCATTGACCCATATGACTCCCTCGATCTGTCGCGTGAAGGGAAAGCCGGAATGCCCGGCGATCACGCCATCCACAGGGCCGACCTGCGCTTGCACGGCGGTGAGTTCGTCGCGAAATTCCTCGTCTGGGCTAGTTGGCCAGAGGAAGCGATTGATCGACGTCGCACCCCCGTGCAGCACGGCCCAACGGCGACCTTCATGGGTGAAAACGATCCGCTCAGGGCAGTCCGCAGCCCAGGCACGGGCCTCAGCATCCAGCGCCGCGCGGGCATGGGCGTACCACCGCACCGAAATCAGATCGCACGCCGTACCCTCCCCGAACCCGCAGCCGCAATCATCCGCGTCCGCACCGATCTGCTGTTCGACATTACCCGCGACCACCGGCCAGCCCATGGCGCGGATCCGCGCCACGCAGGCTGCCGGGTCGCCGCAATAGGCCACCACGTCCCCGGTACATATCGCTGTCCGGTCGCCCACCTCTGCAATCAGCGCCTCTAGCGCATGCAGGTTCGACACGACGCCGCCAAACAGCACCACCTCGCCCGTGAGTTCGCCCAGATCCTGCGTCTCCACCGGTGCCTCCCTTGTCAGACGCCCGTGCCGAACCCATAACACCGCGTAACACTTCCAACTACAGAACAGGCACATGGACACCGGGCTTTGGATTACCGCAGGCGCAATTATCGCTCTTTTGCTGGCGTCTGGCTTCTTTTCGGGCAGCGAAACCGCGCTGACCGCCGTTTCGCGCGGGAAGTTGCGCGCGCGCACGGATAAGGGCGACCGTGCCGCCGAGCGGGCGCTGCGGCTGACGGACGATAGCGAGCGTTTCATCGGCTCGATCCTGCTGGGCAACAACCTCGTCAACATCCTGGCGACGGCGCTGGCGACCATGTTCTTCACTCGGCTCTTCGGCGAGGGCGGCGTATTTGCGGCCACGGTCGTGATGACGGCGCTTGTCGTGATCTTCGCCGAGGTGCTGCCAAAGACCTACGCCATAACCAACTCCGAAACCGCCGCAACGCGCGTGGCCCCGGTCATCCAGGTCGTCGTGACCCTGTTTGCGCCGGTCGTCAGCCTCGTTCAGGTCATCGTCCGCGCGGTGCTGCGCGCCGTCGGGGTGCCGGTGGATTCGGGGACCAACGTTCTGCAGGTGAAGGAAGAAATCGAGGGCGCACTCAGCCTCGGCCACTCCGAAGGCGCGGTGGAGAAAGAGCATCGCGACCGCCTTCTGGGCGCCCTTGATCTGGGGGAGCGTGTGGTGGAAGAAATCATGCTCCACCGCAGCCAGATCCAGATGATCGACGCCGATATCTCGGCGCAGGACATGGTCGAATTCGCGCTGAAATCGCCTCACACGCGCCTGCCGATCTTCAAGGACGACCCCGAGAACATCATCGGCGTGATCCACGCAAAGGACCTCTTGCGCGCAATCTACGCACTGCCCGAGGGCGAGGACCCCTTCCATGGCTTCGACATCATGTCGGTCGCCATGAAGCCCTACTTCGTGCCCGAAACGACCACCCTCGACGACCAGATGCGCGAATTCCTGCGCCGCCACACCCACTTTGCCTTGGTCGTGGACGAATACGGTGCGTTGCAAGGCCTGCTGACGCTGGAGGACATCCTCGAAGAGATCGTGGGCGAAATCACCGACGAATTCGACTCAACCGCCGAGCATCACGTCCGCCGCACCGACGCCGGAGACTACCTCGTCGATGGCGCCATGACGATCCGCGACCTCAACCGAGCCAACGACTGGTCGCTGCCCGACGAAGAAGCCAACACCATCGCCGGCCTCGTGATCCACGAGGCCCAGATGATCCCCTCGCAAGGGCAGGTCTTCTCATTCCACGGCTTCCGGTTCGAAGTGCTGGCGCGCAAGGACAACCGGATCACCCGGCTGAAAATCCGGAAACTGCCGCGC
>JBCCXY010000153.1:0-6733 GCA_039190895.1 Pseudomonadota bacterium
ACGACCGGCACCGCCAGCAAACCCCGCTCTATCCGGCCACCATCCGGCCCGCGATAACGCACCGTCGCCCGCGTGAACCCGTCCGGGTCAACCTGTAAAGCGTCCAACAGCAGTCTCTCCAGCGGCGCGTCCGGCGGGAATGCCGCTTCGTTCAGCGCATAAAGCAGGGCGCCCTCGGCAATCCACGCCCCCGACCGCTCCAGATCCGCCGTTGGGGACACGGACGTGATTGTCGCCACCGTCGCATTCCGCACCTGCTCCAACTCAGCAGTAAAGGGCATCTCGACGTCCCACCGTGAGAACGGCCCGGAAGGCGCCGGGGCTGCTACCGCGACGACTTGCTCGGGGACGACATCCGGCGGCCTCGCAAACTGCGCCACAGGCGCTTTGATCTGGGCGCTGGCCCGCACGGCGAACGTTGCATCAGTCACAACACCAACGGTGGGGCTGCTTTCGCTGACAAGCTCAATGGCGGTTAGCTCTGTAGGCGCCGTGAATCCCGGCGCCGAGATGCTTCCAAAATCAACCGCTGTTGGAGCGCCATCTGCACGCAACACCGCTGCCAACGCCATTGCACGCGCCCCGACCTCAACCGGCGCCTCGCTGTTTGGCGCGGCGAGGCCTGCAAACGGGGTCAACGGCAGCACCGGCGTCGTGCCGGGCGTCGGCGCACTCACGCGGACACCGCCCACTGGCGAGGCAAGCCTCTCAAGCGATCCCGACACCGGATCGCCCGCTGATACCGAGCCCAGACTTGGCGTATCGACAATAGCCACCTGCGACTCCCGCAGCGGCGTCACCGGGGCCTCCACCTGGTCAGCGGGCGGCGGCGGGGTCTCAGGCGCGCCGGAGACCTCGGGTTGGGTCGGTGCGCCCGGATCGTAAACCGCATAGACCGCCAGCGCAGCGGCGCCCAGCGCGGCAGCAAGACCCGCCGCCAGGGCCAGCCGACGCTTCGACCGTTTCGGCGCTGCCGCCTGACCCTGCGCCAGTGTTCCGACCGTGTGCTCCGCATCCTCAGGGCTTGGGATCTGCTCCAACCACTTGCCCGCCGATGCCATCCGATCAGCCGGGTCCAGCGCCAGGGCCACGTCAATCGCCTCCAGAAATCCGGGCTGATACCCGTCAAACCTTCCCGCGATCGGTTGCAGCGGGTCGGGCTTGCCGCCTTCCACGGCCTTCGTGCGGGTCTCTGCGTCGACCGGAAGCTCTCCCGCGATCAGATGATACAGCGTGGCGGCGATTGAATAGAGATCCGACTGCTTCGAATGCTCTATCCCGCTGACATAGAATTCATAGGGCGAATACCCGTCCTTCACGACCTTCAACGCCGTCTGCGGCGGCGGCATGGCCGTGTTGGCGCCATGGAACGCTGCGCCGAAATCGATCAGGTAGGGAACGCGCGTCTGCCGGTCGATCAGGATATTGTCCGGCGCCACATCTCGATGCAGCATCCCGCGCGAATGCACATGGGCCACGGCGCCCAGAATGCCGCGCGCGATGTCTTCAATCTCTTCGGGATCGAAAAGGTCGGGGCGCTGCTCTATGATCGTCAGAAGATCCGGCCCGTCGATGTGATCCATCGCGATATAGGCCGTGCGGTTTTCCTCAAAGACCTGATGCACCTGCACGATGTTCGGATGCTCTAGCGCCGCAAGCCCATGCGCCTCGGCAATGAACTGCGCCTTCACCGCATCGAACCGCGCCTGATGCGCCGGAGATTTGGCGACAACCAGCTCGCCAATCCGCTGGCAGGACTCCCACAAGAAGCACTCTTTAATCACCACATCGCGCAACAAGCTGTTGGTAGCGCGGTAGGTAATGCCAAATCCGCCGGAGTTCAGAAAACTGGTCAGGACAAACTGACCACGCAGAAGCTCGGTACCGACAGACAATTCCTCGCGGTCGCTCGGGACACCATCGTCCTCTCCAGCGACCAGCTCAGCCACGTAGCTCCGTATGTCTATGACGTCGTTACTCTGCATATCCCGTCTCAGCGACGGGCCGCACTTGGACTAAGCACACCCAGCACTCTCCGGCCCCATAAGTAACCGTTAACAGGGCCTTTACGTCCATTTCTGCCCGGAACTGCGTCAACTTTATGGCAAGCATGATTTGGGCCCCAAAGGCCGTAAAATCACGAGTTAACCGCCCAGATATTGTGCATCTATCAGCAACCGGGCTTCAGCCCGGCAAGTCCAGTAGAAACGTCGCCCCCGCCTCCGCCGCGCCAAGCCGCAGCGCCCCGCCATGACGCTCCGCTATCGCCGCCGTAATGGCCAGCCCCATCCCCGTCCCGCCCCGGTCCCGCTTCGTGGTAAAGAACGGCGTGAAGATGTCCTCACGGTTCGCCTCCGACACACCCTCGCCGTCGTCGGCCACCGACAGCACCCTCGCGCCCGCATCAAACCGCACCTCCACCCGCTTGGCCCCATGATCCGCCGCATTCTGCAGAAGCTGGGTCAACACAATCTCCATCTCTTCCGCGGACAAACAAATGTCCGCCTCCAATTCCCCCGCAACGACCACCTCCAGTCCGGAAAATGCCGTCTTCGCCCAATCCGCATGCGCCGCCAGCCGCGTCGTCTCATCGCCCGAAAACGTCCGCACCCGCGCCAGATCCCGCAGCGTCGCGAGCAACGTATCCATCCGATGCCCCTCCGCATGAATGGTCTTCAACAACTGAGCCCGCCGCGCCGCGCCCAACCGCTCTCCACTCGTCTCCAGCAATTCCGCCGCGCCGACAATGGACGTGACCGGAGACTTCAGCTCATGCGTCACATGCTCCGTATACAGCCGGATCGCATCCGACCGCTCCGTCAGCGATTGCGCCATCGACAGCAGGCTCTCGCCCAGATCCGCCAGCTCCGACACCCCATAATGCCGCAACGGCTCTGGCGCCGCCCGCTCGCCCCTTGCGACCTCCTGACTCTGCGCCCTCAACGCGCGGATCGGGCGCGACAGAACGCGCCACGAGATGAACCCGATCAGCAGCCCGCCGACCAGCATCACCGCCGCCATCCGCGCCAGTTCATACCGCTCGCGATACAGGAACTTCCGCAGATCAATCGGCGTCCGGATCAGATACACCGCGCCCGCAACACGCCCATCGATGATCACCGGATGCGCCACATGCACCCGGAACGCGGTATCCCGGCTGATCGACGACAGCGCGTGCCGCTCATCCAGCGGCTCGCGATAGCGCAGCGCCGTCGACACCTGCCCCTCCAGCGCCGCGCGCACCTCGGCCACGTGGCCAAGCGACATGCCCTCGCCCTCCCCGCTGGAGGCGACAACCACACCCTTCGTATCCAGAAACCGGTACCCCGCCAGCGTCGTCTTCTGCGACCTCTGAGCCAGATCCGTCAGCCGCGCGGCGATGGCGATGTACTCGGCCGCGGGAGTGTCCAGCGACGGCACAAGGCCCACAGGTTCCCCGACAAGATCCGGTTTCGCCGCCAGAACGGGATCGACCGGATGATACCTGTCCTCACGCTGAACCACGATGGCATCGGGCAACGGCGGCCCATCGTCCCGCCACCCAGTGGCGGCCAACGCGTCGGCATAGACCTCCGCCAGGATCACCGACTGCGCGATGAGGCTCCGCTCCGTCTCGCGCACGAACTGGTTCCCAGCGAGCCGCGCCAACGCGAGCCCCAACACAGGCAACGTGATCAACAAAGCCACCAGTGCGGCGATCACCAGCGCCAGCGGCGGTCGCCATTTCCGGGGGACGCTCAGCGCTGGCATGACCCGAGTTTCAGCCCCACCCCGTGCACCGTCGCAATCACGTCATCATACCCCGCCTTCGCGGCCTTCCCGCGAATATTGCGGATATGGCTGTCCACCGTCCGATCCGACAGATGCATGTTCGCGCCATAGGCCGCGCGGATCAGTTGCTCACGCGACAGCACCCGCTCCGGTGCCTCGCAGAGCGCTCGCAACAAGCCGAACTCCGTCCCCGTCAGCTCCACCGTTTCCCCGGCGAACTGGCACAGATGCCGCTCGGCATCCATCGTCAAATCTCCATGACTGACAATGGGTTGCTCGGCGATCTTCTCACGCGTCCGCCCCAGGATAGCCCGCACCCGCAGCACCAGCTCCCTTGGGCTGAACGGCTTCACGACGTAATCGTCAGCACCCAGTTCAAAGCCCACCACCCGGTTGATCTCTTCATCCCTCGCCGTCAGGAAAAGCAGAGGCACATCCGACCGCTTGCGGATCGCTTTGCACGCCTCGAACCCGTCCATCTCGGGCATCCCTACGTCCAGCACCACCAGATCCGGCGACAACCTCTGCGCCTCGGTCACAGCGCGCTTGCCGTTCTCGACCTCTGTCACGGTCATGCCCGCGTCTTCCAGTGCGATGCCGATCACCTGTCGGATATGCGGGTCATCGTCAGCGATCAAAACATGCGACATCGGCGGCCTCCTTCGGGGCGATGTTAGGGTGCGGGTGGCTGGGGGACCACCCGCATGGGGAAATTCTGAAGCGCCATGCGCCCCGATTGAGACAGAGCCGCGCATCGCCGGGCCCAGGACCGGCGCTCCCAACCGACGGTCTTCGCCATCGCTCCGAGCGATGCGCTGGTGGAAGCCATATCGCCGGGCCTCGGGTGGGCCCGGCGATGCGCGGCGGGCTTCGCCCTTGATTCCGCGCAGGGGAAACATTCGGCAGACACTGCTTCAAGCGCGCCGGCGGCTGATCGTCCAGCGGGCGGCAGCAAGGCCACCGATGGCGAGCAGCCCAAGGATCACCTGCGGCTCCGGCGTCGATGACCCGCTGAAGCCCGGATACGCCGTCTTTGGCACCCCGGCCACCTGCGGCAGCGGCACAGCCCTCGCCTGGCTCTCTCCCGTCGTGTTCACAACCTTCTGCGAAACCGCAACGAAAGACGTGAAACGGCTCTGCAAGCCAAACCCAAGCCCCAGCTCTGTAATTGCATCCTCATGCGCGGCCTCATCGCCATCCCGCACGGCAATCCCACGCTCGTGATCCGCAATCCGGCTGCGCGCCCAGATCAACGGAATCGCCTCGCTCCCTTCACCGTCTGACGGAGCGACCTCCACCGGAAGCGACGCCAGCCGCCCCTCGGTCACGCCGTTCACGCGCACCTCACCTTCGCCGCCCTCATACCGCGCCAGCACCCTCAACTGCCGACCCTCGAAAAGGTCTGGAATCCGCGCCGGAGTCACCTCGGTCACGTTCAAATCACCCCAGTCGATCTCGATGTCCGTCAAAACGGGAGACTGCAGGTCCGCCGCCAACTGCTGCGCAACGTCCAGCGCACTCTCGGTCGGGTCGACATAGCGGGCATAGCCCCGACCTTCGTCCGCCATCGCATCCAGAAGATACCGGTTCACCCCGGTCCCAACACCAAACGCATAGATGCGCGCGGCCCCGATCTGGCGCCGAATGGTGGCCAGCACCGTCGCCTCGTCGCCGATATAGCCATCGCTGAGGAACACCACGATCCGCAGCGTCTTATCCGGCTGCTCGGTCCCGAAAGCCGTGCGCATGGCATAGTCAATCTCCGTCCCGCCCCCGGCCTGCAACCGCTTCACGAAGGTCAGCCCGTTGCGCAGATTGGCCTCCGTCGCCGGAAGCGCCTGTTCCGAGAAATGCGAGGCGTCATTTGCGAACCGAATGATGCGGAAATAGTCGTTGGGCCGCAGACCCTCCAAGGCCGCCTCCATGAACTTTTTCGACGCGGCGATGGGCAAACCGTCCATTGAGCCGGAGGTATCTAGCACAAATACGATCTCACGCGGCGCGGCCTCAACCGCATCCGCCATGACCGGTGGCTCGATCAGCAGCGACACGAACCCGCCCCGCTCATCCTCATGGGTCAGCACGCCAGCGGTGACCTCGTCACCTCCCAGCACGTACCGGACCACCAGATCTTTGTTGTCGATCACCCGCCCGGCCTCGAAAGTCGCGGAGGATGTGGCCTCACCCCCCGCGACCTCCAACGCATGCGTTGCACTCGTCACCGATACAATCGGAACCGCAGACGCGAGCGTCAGATAAAGGCTTACCCGGTCTTCCGCAATCTCTGCCGGAAGCTCCAGGCCCATCACAGCCGGATACACCGGGACATTCGAGACTTCCCAACCGCCCGGAGCGGCAACCATTTCAACCTCGGCCTCAGGGGCCGCCTCGGCGCCCTCATAGCGGGGCCCGACGACGAGCGGGACGACCAGCTCATAAGCGCCGTCGATCCTCGGGACCGGCTGGACGTAGCTCAGCGACACCGTCACCGGCATCCCCGGCATCAGGTTTGCGATCTTTTGGGTAAACATGTTGGGACGGTGCTGGGTGAGGAGGGCGGCGGCCTTGCCCTCCTCCTCCGCTGCCTTGAATGTTTCGACTGCCTCAGCCTTCTTTTGTATGACCGCCTGGACGATCTCGTCGCCCACTTCCATCGTCATCCCATAGACCGCCGCGCGCTGGTTCAGCGGGAACAGGTACTCCGCCGTCATCGCGGCCGCATGCGGGTTCAGGAACCTCTGCGTCAGGGTGACCGTCGCAACATCGCCCTGAATATCCACGTCGTAATCACTCGACAGCATCGGTAATTCGACCTGCGTGCCGTCCACCTGCCCCAGCACCCGACCCGCCAGATCATCCTCGGTCTGCGCCACGGCGCCACCGCCCCAAAGAAGGGCGACGGCCAGCGCCAGAAGACGGGGGGCTTTCGGATCGCGCTTGCGATCCGACCCGGCTGGGGGGC
>JBCCXY010000154.1:0-6720 GCA_039190895.1 Pseudomonadota bacterium
CTCGGATCGAGTGTGTGGCAAACCGGTAGCGCGGCTGTTGCCACAATGTCACCACATTTCAGGCAAGTTCCCGACATATTCCCGACCCGCCAAACAATCCAAGCCGGTCACCCAAATTGTTCTTGATCCCGAAAAGCGGTTCTGCGGCCAGGCTTCCCACGTCCGCTGGCGTAAGCCGGGCTTCAGCCCGGCACGTGCCAAAGCCCAGTCACGCGCGTGTGACCAAACTGGCGTCCCTCCGTCGCCCTTTCGTGAAGCGGAGTTGAAATCACCCCACCCACAACCTCGCTAGCCTCCGCCGCACCGGAAAGTCTCCGGCCAAATTGGTTCGAAACAGGGGAGTGTTTTCAATGAACCTACTCAAGAAACGCGCCGCCACTACGGCGGGCGCGATCGGTATCGGCTTGCTTACGGCATCGGCGGCAAACGCCCTGACGTTGAAGGTAGAGATCGAGAACCTGCAAAACCCGAACGGCCTGTCGCTGACCCCGTTCCTGTCGGTCTTCCACGACGGCGGGTACGACCTCTTCGACGTGGGCGGTTCGGCAAGCGCGGGCCTCGAAGCCATTGCCGAAGAAGGCAACACCTCTGTCGAGACCGCACAAATCAACAACGACGGCAGCGCCGTTGCGGTGAACACCATCGCATCACCCGATGGTCCTCCAGTGTTCCTGCCCGGCCAGTCCGCCTCGTTGCGGTTTGATGTCGGGGACGTGGTCAACCTGTTCTTCTCCTACGCCTCGATGGTGATTCCGTCGAACGACCTGTTCGTCGGCAACTCCAACCCCACCGCGCGCCAGGTCATCACTGACGGCGTCTTCAACGCGCTGACCTTCGACATCGGCATCGACCGGATCTATGACGGCGGCACCGAAGAGAACAACAACCTGGGCGCGGCCTTCAACCCGAACGGCGGAACCGCCACTGACACGGACAACCCCATCGCACTGCTGTCCGCGCTGGGTCAGGACGTGACGACGCTGCTTGGCGGTCAGCCGACGCTCGCCGGCTTTGTCGTCGACGGCGGCGCCATCAATCCAGAGCTTGCCCGGATCTCGATCTCGGTCGTTCCGGTCCCGGCCGCCCTGCCGCTTGGCCTCTCAGCGTTTGCGCTGCTTGGCCTTGTTGCGCGCCGGCGCATCGCCTGAGCCCAAGACGGTCTGCCAGCGATACGCCCCATTGCTGGCAGATCGGCGCCCCGTTTGGACGCCATTCCGCGAACAATCTCATGCAAAGCCATGTATTGATTTCAACACACTGAAAATCCGGGGAAAATCGGGCGGATTCCGGGCGAATGCTTGTCCGGATTGCCCCCAGCGTGCCAAACACCGCGACGTTAAGTAGGTACCTTTGAGAGGGGAAGACCAAATGAAAACGACTACCATTGCAGCCGCCGCCGCCGCTGCTCTGATCGCCGGCGCCCAAGCTGCATCGGCTGTCACCATCTCGGTTACCGCGGGTGGAACTTTTGACTCCAGCGAGTTCATTGCTCCGTTTGCACTTGAGACCTTTGAAGATATCGCGACTGGCGAAGGCGCGGTCAGCACGGCTGTCGGCAAGTTCGGCTCGCTGGGTGGCACGGGCACCGGTTCGACCGTTGTCGGCACCGGCACCGAAGTTGCTGTCAAGAACGAGACAACCGCAACCAACCTGGGCGGCCGCTTCAACGTGACCGCGGGTGGCGAGCAGTTCCTCGACTCCAACGACACGCAGGGGATCGGCTGGTCGGTCGACACGGGCGAGATGTTCAACAAGATCGCGTTCTCGCTGACCGACGTCGCAGACGTGGGTGCCACGATGACGATTTCGGTCGCGGGCACGTTGGCCACGTTCGACCTGTCGGCCCTGGCAAACGCCAACCTGCAGCTGGTTGAAATCCGCTTCAGCGACAAGGTTGCTGGCGCAGAGATCTCGCTTGAGAACAACAAGCTGGACGACGGCTTCGGCCTTGACGACGCCTATGTTGGCGTTGTCCCGGTTCCGGCCTCGGCCCTGCTGCTCGGCACCGCGCTTCTGGGCCTCGGCGCAGCGCGCCGTCGCGCCAACAAGTACGGCAAGCCCCATAAGGCACCCCTCGGAGCGGGCGCGTCCATTTGGACGCGCCCGTTTTGTTGCGGGCGGCACGACCATGCGCTATCAGCCGCCATCGGCATATCGCATAGGGCAGGATATGAGCTTCGAGGCCCCCGGACCCATAGAAGATCACTGGAAAGACGCCGTGTCGTCGATCGAGGACATCCTCGAAGACGCACGCAATGGGCGAATGTTCATCCTCGTCGATCACGAGGATCGCGAGAACGAGGGCGACCTCGTCATTCCCGCCCAAATGGCAACGCCGGAAGCCATCAACTTCATGGCCACGCACGGGCGAGGGCTGATCTGCCTCGCCATGCCGGGGGAGCGAATCGACGCGCTCGGCCTTTCGCTGATGGCCTCGCAGAACTCGTCCCGGCACGAGACGGCGTTCACCATATCGATTGAGGCGCGCGAGGGCGTGACCACCGGCATCTCCGCGCATGACCGCGCGCGCACCGTGGCCGTCGCCATCGACGCCAGCAAAACCGGCAGCGACATTGCCACGCCGGGCCACATCTTTCCGCTGCGCGCCCGCGATGGCGGGGTGCTGGTCCGCGCGGGGCATACCGAGGCCGCCGTGGATATCTCGCGGATCGCAGGGCTCAACCCGTCGGGCGTGATCTGTGAGATCATGAACGAAGACGGTACCATGGCCCGCCTGCCCGACCTTGTGGCCTTCGCCCAGCTCCATGGGCTGAAGATCGGCACGATCTCGGATCTGATTTCCTACCGCCGCCGCCATGACAACCTTGTCGCCGTTACCGAGCAACGCACCGTTACGTCCGAATTCGGCGGCGAGTGGGAGCTGTCGGTTTTCACCGACACCGCCCATGGGGACGACCACATCGTGCTGGTGAAGGGAGACATCTCGGGCGACGACCCGGTGCTCGTCCGGATGCACGCGCTCGATCCGATGCTTGATATCGTCGGCCTCGGCCCCCGGGGTCGCGCAGATGAGTTCGGCGATGCCATGCGCCTGATCGCCGACGAAGGGCGTGGCGTGATCGTCCTCTTGCGCGATACGACCATGAAGCTCGTAAAGGATGACGTCTCACCGCAGACGCTCCGCCAGTACGGCCTCGGCGCGCAGATCCTGTCGACGCTGGGCCTGTCGAAGCTGACGCTGCTGACCAACTCGCCCAAGCCCAAGGTCGTGGGGCTAGAGGCGTATGGCCTTGAAATCGTTGGCACCCGCAAGATATCGGAGATCGGCTGATGGCCGGACAATCGCATTACGAACTCCCCCTGCCAGAGTTCGACGATCCCGTGAAAGTCCTCATCGTCGTCGCGCCGTACTACAAGGACATCGCCGATAACCTCGTTGCAGGGGCGCAAGCAGTGCTTGAGGGCGTCGGCGCTACGCACGAGGTCGTCGAAGTTCCGGGCGCGCTAGAGGTCCCCACCGCGATCCGCATCGCGCACCGGCAGTCGAACTTCGACGGGTACGTCGCGCTCGGCTGTGTGATCCGTGGCGAGACCACGCACTACGACACCGTGTGCAACGACTCCTCACGAGCCCTGCAACTGCTGGGCCTCGACACGGCCTGCATTGGCAACGGCATCCTGACCGTCGAGAATTACGAACAGGCCGAGGTCCGCGCCGACCCCGCCGGTCAGAACAAGGGCGGCGGCGCAGCCGCGGCCGCGCTGCACCTGATCGCGCTCACCCGCAAGTGGCGGGCCGAGCGGAAGGATGTCGGCTTCGTCCCCGAAAGCTATCGCCTCGCATGACGTCGAAAAACCAGATGCGGTCCGCCGCCCGGCTCTACGCCGTGCAGGCGCTCTTCCAGATGGAGCAATCGGACGCCCCCGCCGACCGTGTCATGCAAGAGTTCTTGGATCATCGCTTTGGCGCGGTGACAGAGGATGGCGAGTTGGCCGAAGGCGATGTCGACCTGTTTCGTAAAACCGTCGACGATGCGGTAAACTACCAGGCGCGTATTGACCGCCTCACCGACGCGGCCCTGGTCGAGAAATGGCCAATCGCCCGCATCGACCCCACCTTGCGCGCCCTATTCCGCGCCGGAGGCGCCGAACTGATCGAAAGCGACGCACCTCCTGCCGTCGTCATCAGCGAGTATGTCGATGTCGCCAAAGCGTTCTTCCCTGGCGGAAAAGAACCTAAATTTGTAAATGCTGTACTCGACCACATGGCAAAAAGTGTAAGCGGAGCTACCTGAACGGTTTCAAGCGAAAGGAGCGCCATGCCCCCTCTCATCCGACTTATGATCGTGAACGCACTCATCGGGTACGGCGCGGCTGCCGGGTTTGTCGCCCTCCTCTTCGCTTTCAACGTCGCAAATCTCTGGCACCTCGTCTCCACCAGCGACGTCGGCCTGCTCGCAGCGTTCCTTCTGTGGTTCTTCAACGGGATCGTCTTCGGCGGCGTCCAGATGAGTATCGCGGTGATGCGCCTCGCCGAAAACCCGGACGACGACCCCCCAGGCCCCCGTCCGAACCTCCCGGCCCTCGCAACCATCCCCCTCGTCCCTCGCCACCGCACCTAACATCGCACCCCGCATAGGGTGGGGTTTTTTCACCCAACCAAAACGCCAGCAACAAAGCCCAACCGATCAGCGCAAAACCCACGTAGGGTGCGCTTCCAGCGCACCAATCCCCGCTCGCAACAAGCCCAACCGATGCATCAGAGCGCAACACAAGCGAGGCGAGCACGAAAGGGCTCGACGAGCGGCCCCCAAAAAAACCCTGCCTTAAATATCCATTTATTTTCAATGTATTAAAAACGGTCCCCATGGGGACCGCAAATCTTTGGCGACGGGACCGCCCGGACCGTGACGGGATTTTGTATTCCCGAGGACCTGTTTTCACAGGTGGGCGCCAGGTAAACGGACCAGGATCCGGACAGAGCCAGCTCCCTCGGATTTGAGTAAGGCCACCGGAATATGACCGTGCACGAGAGGGGCAGTACCCGCCACCGCGGGGAAATAGGCCGTCCCCCGCCTCCGAACAACCCCTCAGTCTATTTCAGAAGCAAAGTATCCGTCAGCCATCGCTCCAGCGCCCCATTCGTCGCCTCGGGCCGTTCCATCACCGGCAGATGCCCCGCCCCGGCCACCACCTCCAGCGAAGCGCCCGGGATCAGGCTCCGCATGAACTCATGCCGCCGCACATCGCACAGCGTGTCATACTCCCCGCACAGCACCAACGTCGGCACCGTGATCTTCTTCAGCGTCTCCGTCTGGTCGATCCGCTTCTGCAGCGCCCGCGACTGCCGGACGAACACGTCGGGGCCATGAGCCCGCGCCATCTCCATAACCTGATCCAGCACGTAGCTCTGTTTCGGCCCCGGCGCGAGGTAGCGCGGCTTCATCTCGTCCCGCATCACCTCTTCCAGCTTCCCCGCCCGCGCCGCCACGATCTGAGGCTCCCGCAGCGTCGCCGTCTCGGGCGTCTCCGCCAGCGGGTTCGTATCCAGCAGCGCCAGCCGCGTCACCCGCTCGGGCGCGAGGCGCATCATCTCCATCGCCACGATCCCGCCCATCGACAGCCCAAGCAGCGCGAACTCGGGCGGCGTCTCCAGCAGCACCGACTCTGCCAGCTCCGTCATCGTCCGCCCCCGCGTCAGCGGCGCATGGATGATTGTCCGCATCGACGAGAACGCGTTGGTTTGCGACGAGAACAGCCGGGCATCGCACATCATCCCCGGCAGCATCACGAGCGGCGCAGGCATCCCTAGAGCCGCCCCGACGCCAACCGCGCCCCCTCGGACAGCGCCCCAAGCTTGGCATACGCAATCGCAGGATCCACGGCCCCAAACCCCGCAAACGTCCCAAAGCCGCAGTCAGAGCCAGCAATCACCCGCTCCGCCCCCGCTATGTTCACGAACTTCGCAATCCGCTCAGCCACCAGCTCCGGATGCTCCACAAAGTTGGTGGTCGTATCCACCACGCCGGGCACCAGAACCTTGTCGTCCGGGATCTCATCGACACGGTCGCGGAACACCGTCCACTCGTGCGCATGCCGCGGGTTTGATGTTTCGAACAGAACATACCGGGCATTGGTCTTCATCAGCGTCCCAAACACCTTCGCCATGTCGATGTCGCACACATGTGGCCCCTCGTAATTCCCCCAGCAGATATGCACCCGCACCCGTGCCGGATCGACGCCGTCGAGCGCGTGATTCAGCGCCTCCACATGGCTGTCGGCGATCTTGACGAACTCCTCATCCGACAGGTCCGCGAACAGCATATGCCGCGACAGCGCGAGGTCCGGGCAGTCGAGTTGCAGGTCGAGGCCAGCATCCACAATCGTTCGATATTCATCCCGCATCGCATCCGCCAAGGCGGCGAGATACGCATCCCGCGTCGGATAGAAGTCATTCTGCAGAAACAGCGAGATCACTCCGGGCGACGCAGCGTTCATGAACCCCCGCTCTGCCCCGTTCGCGGCCATCGCGGCCTTGAGGTTGGCGATGTCCTTCTCAAGCTCGCCCTGTCCCTTCGACTTTACCTCCCCCACGCACATCGGGCGGGCATAGGTCGGTGTCCCGCCTCCCTCGGCGAGGCGCTTCAGGAAGGATGGGAACAGCTTCAGATCAGCGGGCGCGTTGCGGGGGCTGTCACCCGCAAACCCCGTGTAGCGATCCTTCACATAGGTCGCATAACTGATCTTCGACGTCTCTCC
>JBCCXY010000155.1:0-6610 GCA_039190895.1 Pseudomonadota bacterium
CTGAGAGGCGGGGGACGCGGCCACGGGATTCGTCCCCCTCCGCGCCGAAGCGTGCCCTTTGGGGACGGATTCGATCTTGCGTCGCGCTCTCGTCCTTCATCCGGGTACCTCCATGCGCTGCAATTCGATCTTCGGGCAGCGATCCATGACCACCTTCATACCAGCTTCTTCCGCCAATCCGGCCGCCGCGTCATCATAGACCCCAAGCTGCCCCCAAAGCACCTTCGCCCCGATCTCAATCGCCTGCTCCGCAACCCCATACAGCCGCTCCTTCCGCCGAAAGACGTCCACCATGTCCACCGGTTGATCAATCGCCGCCAGCGACGGATACACCCGAAGCCCCAGAACCTCGTCCAATCGCGGGTTCACCGGCAACATCTCATACCCCGCATCCCGCAGAAACCGCAGCACCCGATGACTGGCCCGGGTCTCATCCGCACTCGCCCCCACAAGCGCGACCGTCTTCACCGAATTCAGGATGTCCGCAATGTAGCCATCCGGATAGGCAACCGTCATCTACGCGACCCGGATATAGCCGGACAAACCCGTCTTCTGATGCTCAATCACATGGCAATGAAACGCCCAGTCCCCCGGGTTGTCCGCCAGCACCAGAACATCCACCGTCTCGTCCTTCAGCAGCAGCAGCGTGTCCGTATAATTTGCCGGGATCGTCCGCAGGTTAGAGCGGATCGGCTTGAACACCAGCCCATGCAAATGCACCGGGTGCAAATTTGGCGACTCGTTCCGCAGCCGCAGAACATAGCTCTTGCCCTGCTCCATCGTCAGCACCGGCCCGGTGCCCTCTACGGCATCCCCTGGCCACGGGCTGCGATTGATCGACCAGAAGATGTAGTCAAACGTCCCGCACAGCCCGTTGTTGCTGCCATCCCCCTCGGGCGACCAGCCAAACACGATCTCATGCGCCTCCGCACCGTCCAGTTGCGGCCGCTCGAACGGGTTCCCAGGCAAAGGCCGGATGTCGCCCGCCTCCCGCCCAAGGCTTTGCCCCACACTCCGCAACCGCGCCACATTGAAAGGCGAGCTTCGCCCGATAAGGCTCTCAAATACCAGCTCTTTCCCCTCTTCACTGGGGGCGACCACAACCACATCTACACGCTGCCCCGGGGCAAGCCACAGCGGCGCCTCCTTCGTCGGCCACGGCACCTCTTCGTCCACCGGATGCCCGTCCCACGCAACGATCCGCCCCGGCACGTCCGGGAAGATCAGCTTGTGCACCCGCGTCGTGTCCGTCACCACAAACCGCAGCCGGATCAGGCCCCCGGCAGGCACGTCATACACCGGATCGACCTGCCAGTTCGTTGTCTTCAGGTTCCCCAATGTCCCGCCCCGCGCCGCGCCCCTCGGCGTGAAAAACGGCAGCAAGGCCCCGTCGCCATCCAACCGGAAATCCTTGAGGTTCAACGGAATATCCGCATCGAACCCTGGATCATCCGCCTCTTCGACGATCAGGATACCCGTGAACCCCTTCGCCATCTGCGCCATGGTCATGCAATGCGGGTGGTACCAATAGGTCCCCGCGTCCGGCGGCGTGTACTCATAGCGAAACGTCCGCCCCTGCCCGACCGGGATCTGCGTCAGATACGGCACGCCATCCATCGCATTGGGCAAGCGAATGCCGTGCCAGTGGATCGTCGAATACTCGTCCAACCCATTGGTATAATTGAGCACCGCCGGATGCCCCTGCCGCAATCGCAGCACGGGCGGCGGCGCATTGTCGGCTACACTCACCAGCCCCCGCGTCGCCATTTCGCCAAACGCAAACGACGTCTCACGCGACACCAGATCGATCACCGTCGGCGGGTCGGCGGCCAACAACGGCGACACCGCCGCCCCAAAGCCCAGCCCCGCCGAACCCAAAAGCACCTGCCGTCGCGTCAGTCCATTCACCGAATGCCACTCCTTAGCCGCAGAACACGTGCCATGAACCGAGCAGCTAAACCACGCTACATCTCCGCGCACCGCCCAAGCGAGGCGGGCCCGCAAGGGCGCGATGAGCGTCTACCCGTGAAACGCCGCCACAGTCTTGAGGCTCGTAAACCCATACAAGGCCTCGAACCCCTTCTCCCGCCCATGCCCCGACAAACCGCGCCCACCAAACGGCAGCTCAACCCCGCCCCCGGCACCGTAGTTGTTCAAAAACACCTGCCCGGCCTTCAGCCGCTTCGCCATCCGCATCTGCCGCGCCCCGTCGCGGGTCCAGCACGATGCGACCAGCCCGTAGTTCGTGCCATTGGCAATCGCGACGGCCTCATCCTCATCCGCAAACGGGATCACAACCTGCGTCGGCCCAAACACCTCATCCCGTGCCAGCACATGGGCCGTATCCGAACAGGCAAACAGCGTCGGCACCACATACGCCCCACTCTCCGGCGCCTCGTCATCGATCCGCCCCCGCGCGGCGACCTCCAGATCAGCGCCCTGCGCCAGAAAGCCCTCCACGATCTCCTTCTGCCGGGCCGACACCACCGGCCCCACCTCCAGATCCGCTAGCGCCGCCCCGGCGCGCAGCCCGGCATATCGCCCGGCCATTCACTCCAGCACGTCGGCATAGATGCTCTCGTGAACCAAAATCCGGCTCGACGCAGAACACGTCTGCCCCGCATTCTGTATCCCCGCGTTCACCAGAAACGGCAGCGCCGCGTCCAGATCGGCGTCTTCGAACACCACCTGAGGCGACTTCCCCCCAAGCTCCAGCGTCACCGGAACCACGTTCTCCCCCGCCATCTGCTGGATCAGCTTGCCGACGGCCACCGAGCCGGTGAACGACACATGATGAACCCCCGGATGCCGCGCCAACGCCGCGCCCGCCTCAGCCCCTCGCCCGGGAACCACGTTAAGCGCCCCATCCGGCAGCCCCGCCTGCCGCGCCAGCTCTCCAAAGGCGAGCGCCGTCAGACACGCTTCTTCCGCAGGCTTCAGCACACACGCGTTCCCCGTCGCCAGCGCCGCCCCAACAGATCGCCCGATGATCTGCATCGGGTAATTCCACGGGATGATATGCCCCGTAATCCCATGCGGTTCGCGCAGAGTATAAACCGTGTAGCCATCCTGATACGGGATCGTCTCGCCATGCAGCTTGTCCGCCGCGCCGCCGTAGAACTCCAGATACCGCGCCAGCGCCGCCACATCCGCCCTCGCCTGCGTCAGCGGCTTGCCCACATCCCGAGCCTCCAACTGCGCCAGATGCTCGCCATGCTCCGTCACCAGCGCGCCGATCCGCGCGAGCAAACGCCCCCGCTCCACCGCCGTCGACCGCCCCCACTCGCCCTCAGCCGCCCGCGTCGCCGCCTCAACCGCGGCGTCGATATCCCCGGCATCCCCGTCCGCGATCTCGCACAGCACGGAACCATCGGACGGGTCCACCAACGGCAGTACATCGCCAGACGCACTCCCACGCCACCGCCCACCAATCAGACAGTGCGTCGACGAAACGCCAAACAGATCCACGCTCACAGGCTCGCCAGCATCCACAGCGCCATCCCGATCATCATCAGGTTCTCGGTCAGCGACACAAACCCCAGCGGCACCCGGCTGTCCCCCCCCACGCAGGCGCATTTCAGCTGCCGCTTGTCGAGGTAAACCGCCTTGAACACCGACACCGCGCCGATCCCCGCCGCCACCAGCGCCAACGGCGCCGACACCCACGTCAGCACGCCCGCGAACATCAGCAGCCCCGCGCCCGTCTCGATAAACGGATAGACATAGCCGTATCGAACCCACCTCTGCGCGAGCAGATCATAGGTCAGGAACATCGTCGCAAACCGCTCCAGATCCTTGAGTTTCTGCAGCCCCAGCAGCACCATAGAGATCGAGATAAACCACGCCACCGTCTGCCCCGCCAAAGGCACACGCATGACAAGCCACGTCGTCGCCACCGCAAGACACGCCGCCACAGAAAACAGCGCGATCACCGGCTGATACGTCGTCTCATCCGCCGCCGGGGCCGTACCCCCCAGAAACCGCGTCAGATCCTCGAACCCGCCCACCCGCTCGCCATCCACGAAGGTCTGTGGAGTCGTCTCGACCGAATGCTCTGCCTTGAACGCGTCCACCTCCGCCCGAGACGTCAGATGCCGGTCGTCCACCGTGTACCCGTTCCGCTCCAAAAGGTCCTTCGACCGCAGCCCGGATGGGCACGTGTGGTCGGGCATCACCATCCGGTAGAGTACCGCAGTCCGTTCGTCAGAGTTGTCTCGGGGCATGGCGCACCTCTGCTGCCTACCCCGCCGATAAGGGCCCTCTGCCGCAAAAGGTCAAGCCGAAGCCTGCCCGGACGCCGACAAAGCGTGAATATGATGGTGCGACGTCAGCGTCGCCCGCCCCGGCCCCTGCGACTTCGACGCATACAGCGCCGCATCCGCGCGGGCGATCAGCGAGGGCAGCCCCTCGCTTTCGCCGGGCGACCGCACCGCAACGCCAATGCTTCCCGTGGCAGAGCTCTCGGACTCCTCCGAATTCAGCCGCGACAAGATGCGCCCGGCGATCTTGTCGAGCACCGATGCGTCCGTGACCCCAGGCAAAATCGCCAGAAACTCATCCCCGCCTGTACGGATCAGGTAATCCTCTGACCGCATTTCCTTGCGCAGAACTTCAGCCGTCCTGACCAAAACGTCATCCCCGGCGGCATGGCCCCGGCTGTCATTAATATGCTTGAAGTTGTCGAGGTCGAGCAGCAGCACCGCGACCGGGCCTGTCTCGCCCATCGCATCAAATGCCGCCTGCAACGCGCGGCGATTGCCCAACCCGGTCAAGGCATCCGTCTTCGCCTCAACTTCTGCCGTGACACGCGCAGCCTGCAACCGCTCCCCGATCCGGGTCCACGCGTGCATCGCGGCAGCGTTCGCCTCAATCAGGAACAGCATGTCGAAGGTCGTATCGACGGGCGAGAAATCCTCGGACTTCAGGCCAAAGCTCTGGACCGCGTCCTTCACATTGATCCCGAAGGAGAGATTGATCAGGAACCCGGCCTTCGGACCCAGGGGCAGCACCTGCGCCCGCATCGGCGGCGCCTCCCCCTCTCGCAAACTGATCCGCACTCGCGATGAGGCGACGCGCGACATCTCCATCACCGTGGTTTCCCCATGACGCGCCGTGATCCGAAACACCTCGTCGAAGACCGCCCCTGTCTGGTCGCCCGTCACCTGCGCAAGAGTCGGCCCCGCCCGCACAATCCGGCCGTCCTCGTCGACGACCATGTGCATCGGGCACAGCGCATCCAGCACCTCATGATCCAGCGCAATCACGGCGCCACCGACCGGCTGATGTCATGCTCCGTCGCGCTCAACAGGACGGCACCATGGAGCGAGATCCGCACCGGCCCCGCCCGCGGCGCATCAATCGTGACCAGCGCCCCATAATCGTCCGCCATCGCCCGGATCACACCCGCAAGAAACTGCTGCCCCCCGTTGAACCCGGCGTCCCAATAGATCTCGGCCCCCCCATCATCCCGCGTCACCACACCAATCGGCGGCAGCACAAGCGACGGAACCGCCAGCCGAATCCGCTCCGGCAACTCATCCAGCGCCAGCAGGAAATCCCGAAACGTCTGGCCCGCGAACCGCAGAAGGTACCGCACACATTCCGTATCGGCGATCAGAAACGTCCCGGCGTCTTCAAGGATCGCCGTTCGCGACTTGCCAAGCGTTATGCTCGTCGCCTCGATCAACGCCTCCAACAGCGACGACTCGTAATGAAGCATCGGCTCGAATGTCGATGTCGGGGCCTCCGCCTCTAGCGTGACAGCGTCCCAGACACCCTCGCCATAGGTCGTGACGACAAAACGCTCCAGCGTGCTGAAGATCAGCCCATGCATACACGTCTCCTTCTCGGAGGGCCTGTGTACGCGTCCTTTCTTAAGATTGGGTGGACCGCTCCCTAGAAGTCCGTCGGCGCCCCGCCCTCTGCCTTCCGGCGTGCGACGAAATCCGCCAGTTCTTCCCGGATTGCAACGTCCATCGGGGGCGCTTCGAAACTCGCCTCGATCTCTTTCCACAGCTTGTTCGCCCGCTCGGCCGTCCAGACGCCGCCCGCAATCTCCCACCCTTCGAAATTCGTCCAATCCGACACAAACGGCTGGTAAAACGCAGTGGTGTATCGATCCTGCGTGTGCTGCAGACCAAAGAAATGACCGGTTCCGACCACGTCCCGGATGGCCTCAAGCGCCATGTCGTCGGGGGTCGTCGCCGTAATCGCCGGGTCGAAATACCGCTGGATCATCTGCAACACTTCGCAATCCATGACGAACTTCTCAGGGCTCGCAATCAGCCCGCCCTCCAGCCAGCCAGCCGCGTGATAGACCATGTTGGTCCCCGACTGCACGGCGGCCCAAAGGGAATTCGACGTCTCCCACATCGCCTGCCCATCAGGCACATTCGCAGCACACACGCCCGAAGACCGCATCGGCAGGCCATAAAACCGCGCCAACTGCCCGGTCATCTGCGTAGCCCGCATGTATTCAGGCGTGCCAAAAGCGGGCGCGCCGGACTTCATGTCGACATTCGACGTAAACGTCCCAATCACGCAGGCACATCCGGGCGCCACGTACTGGAACAACGCGACGGCGCACAACGCCTCGGCAATCGACTGCGCC
>JBCCXY010000156.1:0-6595 GCA_039190895.1 Pseudomonadota bacterium
ATACTCCCGGTGGTAGAATGTGCAGACCGGTTCACCCTACGGGAGATGGCGTCAAAACCAATCGGCCGTCGGCATAATCCTTGCCGGTGTGGCCCGTGTCCCGCACAAAAAAATAGGCCGAGCGCAAAGCTCGGCCCTAGTCCAACAGGGAGGTGTCATCAGGCATTTCTGCCCGTTGACGATGAGTCAGAATTAAGACGGCAAACGCTGCCTATCAAGTCTTACTGCCGATATATTGGGCAATTCCGCTATGCATCAGACGCATAGCGGACACACGCTAAGGCGCTTCTGCCTTGAGTTTACGCCGATGGGCTATGATTTCATCGGTAACGAAATCCCGGAACGCGGCGATGCGCTTGGAGTGTCGCAACTCTTCCGGATAGGCGAGGAACACCGGCACCTCATTTGATTGCACGTCTGGAAGGACCCGTTCCAGCGCAGGAAAGTCCTCGACGAGGTAATTCGGCAGGACGCCGATCCCGAGGTTCGAAATTACGCCCTGCAGCACGCCGAAGTAGTTGTTCACCGTCAGCATCGACGGGACATTGTGGGCCATGAGCTCTTGCACCAACATCGCCCCGGCAGAGACCTGAAACGACGTTGTATTCTGGCAGATGAGCCGGTGCTTCGAGAGGTCGGTGATCGCCTCGGGCGTGCCGTTCTCGGCGAGGTATTCGGGCGTCGCATACAGGCGCATGTGCACGCTCATCAACCGACGGCGGATGAGGTCGGCTTGGCTGGGCTCTTTCATGCGAATCGCGACGTCGGCCTCGCGCATCGGCAGGTCCAGCACGCGTTCCTCAAGGTTCAGGTCGATGTTTAGATCGGGGTAATGCTGATACAACGCAGGCAGGCGCGGGACGAGCCAGAGCGTGCCGAAACCGATAGTCGTCGTGACCTTTAGCTCGCCAAAAACCTCCTCCGAGCTATCCCGGATCCGCGCCTCAGCCGTATCCAACCGCCGCGCCATGGCCGAGGTGGCGTCAAACAGCAACTCTCCCTGTTCCGTCAGAATCAAGCCGCGCGCATGGCGGTGGAACAGGGTCGCGTTGAGCGATTCTTCCAGGGCCCGAACCTGCCGGGATACCGCCGATTGCGACAGGTGAAGCACCTCGCCCGCGTGGGTCAGGCTCCCCGCGTCGGCGACGGCGTGAAATATTCGAAGTTTATCCCAGTCCATTCTGCAATGCCTGTAATATGTTAGCGCTCAACCTCGGCACAAAATAAACCAATCACGCCCGGAAAAGGCAAACTGCATCCTGACGAGAAATTCACTTTGTAGGTCAGATGTTGTGACCTATGTTAGATAGCAGGAGGACCCGTATGACCCTGCGTGATGTCAGTCTTCATGATCGGTACGATCTGGCCAAGCATACCATCCTGGTGAACGGAACACAGGCACTTGTGCGCTTGATGCTCATGCAAGCGGCACGGGACAAACGGGCGGGACTGAATACGGCGGGGTACGTTACGGGGTATCGCGGGTCTCCCCTGGGCGCGGTCGACATGACGATGCAGCGGGCGGTGCGCGATTTGCAGGCGATGAACGTGACGTTCCAGCCCGGCCTGAACGAAGATCTGGCCGCTACCGCCATCTGGGGCACCCAACAGGCAGAGCTTCGGGGCGAGGGCAAGTACGACGGCGTCTATGGCCTTTGGTACGGCAAGGGCCCCGGCGTTGACCGTTCCGGCGATGCGATGCGGCATGCCAACATGGCCGGGACGTCGCCCAATGGCGGCGTGCTGATGGCGATGGGCGACGACCACACTGGCGAAAGCTCCACCGTGTGCCACCAGTCGGATTGGGCGCTGATCGATGCCTACATGCCGGTTCTATCGCCTGCGGGTGTGCAGGAAATTCTGGATTATGGCCTGTATGGCTATGCCTTGTCTCGGTTTGCGGGGATTTGGGCGGGGCTGAAGGTGATGAAGGACACGGTTGAGGTGACCTCGGTCGTCGATGGCCGACCCGACCGGATGGACTTCGTGACGCCTGACTTCCCGATGCCTGAGGGTGGCCTGTCCATTCGCCTGAACGATCACTGGATCGCGCAGGAAGCGCGTATGATCGACCACAAGCGCTTCGCGGCAGAGGCGTTTGCCCACGCCAACGGCATCGACCGCCGCATGACCGGCAAGCCCGGCGCCAAGATCGGGTTTGTCGCGGCCGGGAAGAACTGGCTGGACCTTGTGCACGCGCTGTCCCTTCTGGGAATCGACGCGGCGGAGGGGGAGCGGCTGGGAATCACTACCTACAAGATCGGTCAGACCTTTCCGATGGATATGAAGGGGTTCAACGACTGGGCCGAGGGCCTCGACCTCATTGTAGTTGTTGAAGAAAAGCGCAAATTGATCGAGGTGCAGATCAAGGAGGCCATCTTCGACGACCGCCGCGGGCGCCGAGTCTATGGCTGGTACAAGGGCGGGGCAGGCGGTCTGCACAAGGAAGAGCTGTTCCCAACCCGCATGGCGCTCGATCCCGTGATGATCGCAGGCAAGATCGGCGGGATCCTGATCGAGGAAGGGCGCGATACGGATCGGTTGAAGGCCGCGCTGCAAATCATTGAAGAGGCAAGCAGAAGCGACAATGCCGAAGATATTGCGGCGCGTGTCCCGTACTTCTGCTCTGGCTGCCCGCACAACACCTCAACCAAGGTGCCAGAGGACAGCCGGTCCTACGCCGGGATCGGCTGCCATTTCATGGCGCAATGGATGGACCGCAGCGTCTCGGGTTTCACGCACATGGGCGCGGAAGGGGCGAACTGGATCGGAGAGGCGCCGTTTTCGACGACCGATCATGTGTTTCAGCAACTCGGCGACGGGACGTATAACCACTCCGGCAGTCTCGCTATTCGGGCGGCGCTCGCCGCAGGGACGACGATTACCTACAAGATACTCTACAATGACGCGGTCGCGATGACCGGCGGGCAGGGAAACGAAGGCGACCTCACCCCTGACCGCATCGCGCGAGAGCTTGCGGCCATGGGCGTCAAGGACATCGCGGTGGTCTTCGATCCGGAGGAGGAGCCGGTGCGCAGCGGCTTCCCAAGTGGCGTCGGTTGGCATCCCCGGGAAGAGATGCCAACGGTCCAAAAGAAATTCAGCAAGATCAGCGGCGTATCGGCCATAATTTATGTTCAGACCTGCGCCGCCGAAAAACGACGTCGTCGCAAGAAGGGCGCGTTCCCCGACCCGGATCGCCGCATCTTCATCAACCCTGACGTCTGCGAAGGCTGTGGCGATTGCGGCGTGCAATCGAACTGCGTGTCCATCGTCCCCGTCGAGACCGAGCTTGGCCGGAAGCGCGCCATCGATCAGTCGTCGTGCAACAAGGACTTCTCGTGCGTGCAGGGCTTTTGTCCGTCGTTCGTTTCGGTTGAGGGCGGGACCATCCGCAAGGAAGCCAGCGCCGAGATTGAGATCGGGGAGTTGCCGGAGCCGACACTCCCCGCCATCGACGGGACGTGGAACGTCGTGATCACCGGCGTCGGCGGCACCGGTGTGGTGACGATCGGAGCCATTCTCGCCATGGCCGCGCATCTTGAGGGCAAGGGCGCCGGAATGATGGAGATGGCGGGCCTTGCCCAGAAAGGCGGTGCCGTGCTTGTCCATTGTCGCATCGGAGAAGCGCCGGACGACATCAGCGCCATCCGCGTTGCCACGGGAGAGGCTGATGCGCTGATAGGTGGCGACCTCGTCGTGTCCGCCGGGGCAAAGACGGTGAGCCTCACTGCCGAGGGCCGCACGGGCGGGGTGGTCAACAGCCATGAGATCATCACCGGCGACTTCACCCGCGACACCGCTTTTGAGATACCGTCTGATCGCCTTGCCCTGACGCTGAAACGCAAGCTGCGCGACAGGGTACAGTTGTTCGACGCGTCCGAGCTCGCGCGCATCGCGCTGGGGGATGCGATTTTCTCGAACATGATCGTCTTCGGCGCGGCCTGGCAGCGGGGCCTTGTCCCGGTCTCTGAGGGCGCGATCCTGCGGGCCATAGAGCTCAACGGAGCTGCGGTCGAAGGCAACAAGCGCGCGTTCGCCTTGGGTCGATGGGCCGCTGAAAACCCTGACGCTGTGGACAAGGCGCTGAGCCCGACGGTCGTGGAATTGCCCAAGTCGCTCGACGATCGCATCGCATATCGCGAGCGCCACCTGACCGAATATCAAAGCGCCAGGCTCGCCAGGCGCTATCGTGCGCTTGTTGACAGGGCCGAGGACCCTGATCTGCGGGAGGCCATCGCGCTCGGGTACCATAAGCTGTTGGCATACAAAGATGAATACGAGGTCGCTCGCCTGCACCTCGACACCCGCGCCCGTGCCGAGGCGGCGTTTGAGGGGGACCTTAAGCTCTCGTATCACCTCGCCCCGCCGCTTCTGTCTCGCGAGGGCCCGAACGGTCGCCCGCAGAAGCGCGCGTATGGGGAGGGGATGGCTCGCCTGTTCCCGCTCCTTGCGGGGCTCAAGCGCCTGCGCGGCACGCCACTGGATGTCTTTGGGTACACCGCCGAACGGAAGATGGAGCGGCGGCTGATCGCGGAATACAAGAGCGATATCAACGCCCTGTTGGCTAAACCTCCGGCAAATCGAGAGGCCGCCATCGCGCTCGCCCGCCTGCCGCTGGAGATCCGCGGATTCGGCCCGGTCAAGCACGCCAACGCCGAACGCGCCGCGGCCCGGCGCCGCGAGTTGCTTGCGGTGCTCGACACGCCGCCCGCCCTCGATCAGGCGGCAGAATAGGCGCAACCGCGTCGCAAATCAGACGCAAAACCTAGCTAGAATCGCGCGCATCCCTTAAGTACGAGCGATGTGGGGGGCGAGCAGGATTGTTTAGAGAATGAGTGCTGAGCGGCAGGTCGCGCGCGACATAAGCTATGCCACCTCGGCCCAGTCCAAGGGCGGACGGGCTATGATCCGCGTGGTCGAGAATGTGACCGGGCGGCTGAAGCTGATAAAGCGCGCCGACGGCTATCAGGACGAGGTCGCTCGCGGACGCGACTTCTGGCAAGTGATGGTGGAGCGCTACGGCTTGTCGCTCGACGTTGTCGGCGGGGCGCTGGCCAATATCCCAAGTCAGGGGCCGTTGGTGCTGGTCGCGAACCACCCCTACGGCATCCTTGACGGGTTGATCATGGGGCACCTCCTGTCGTCGATCCGGGGGGATTTCCGCATCCTAGCCAACAGCGTGTTCCGCAAGGCGGAGGATCTGAACCGGATCATCCTGCCCGTGTCGTTTGACGAGACGAAAGAGGCGATGGCGCTGAATGTGCGCACCCGGAAAGAGTCGCTTCGTTACCTGTCCGAAGGCGGCGCCATCGGCGTTTTTCCTGGCGGAACCGTTGCGACGGCTGAGACGCCCTTCGGCCAGCCGCTTGACCCTGCATGGCGTGCGTTCACTGCACGGATGATCGCGAAAAGCGATGCGACGGTGGTGCCGATCTATTTCGACGGTGCCAACTCGCGCCTGTTCCAGATCGCGAGCCATCTGCACGTGACCCTGCGGATGGCGCTCCTGATCAAGGAGTTCAAGCGCCGCGTTGATGAGCCGGTGAAGATCGTCATTGGTGAGCCGATCCCGCGAGAGGACCTGGACACATACAAGTCCGACGCGCGCGGCATGATGGACTTTCTGCGCGACCGCACCTATGCCCTGTCTCCGACGCCGTTGAAGTCGGTCGGCTACGGTTTCGAGTTCATGGATCACTACAAGGGATAATCCCATGGCGGTTGGGGTTTTTGATTCCGGTCTGGGCGGTCTGACCGTCCTCGACGCCGTGTCGCAACGGCTGCCGGAGGTGCCGTTCGTATATTATGGCGATAACGCCCATGCGCCCTACGGCGTGCGCGATGCGGATGATGTGTACGAGCTGACCTGCGCGGGCGTGTCCCGGCTGTGGGAGTCGGGCTGCAACCTTGCGATCCTCGCCTGCAACACGGCGTCTGCGGCGGCGCTGCGCCGGATGCAGGAAAGCTGGGTGCCGTCGGACAAGCGCGTGCTCGGGGTGTTTGTGCCGCTGATCGAAGCGCTGACAGAGCGGCAATGGGGCGACAACTCCCCGCCGCGCGAGGTGTCGGTCAAGCACGTGGCGCTGTTCGCGACCCCCGCCACTGTTGCATCGCGCGCCTTTCAGCGGGAGCTGGCGTTTCGCGCCATCGGCGTGGATGTCGAGGCGCAATCCTGCGGCGGCGTGGTGGATGCGATTGAAGAAGGGGACGAGATCCTGGCGGAAGCGCTCGTCCGCTCGCACGTCGACGCACTGAAGCGGAAGATGCCAAAGCCCGACGCGGCGATCCTCGGCTGTACGCACTATCCGCTGATGGAGACGGTGTTTCAGGACGCGCTTGGCCCCGATGTGACGGTCTACAGCCAGGCGCGGCTCGTGTCGGAAAGCCTCGCCGACTACCTGGAACGCCACCCGGATATGCGGGGCAGCGGGGAGGCCGGGTTTCTGACGACCGGTGATCCGGGGCGGGTGTCGGACAAGGCGACGCAGTTCTTGCGACGACGGATCGCGTTTCAAGCAGCTTGAGGTATTGCGCCGCATTTCAGGCGCGCCAAACTGGGGGGCTAAGCCCCCCAGACCCCCCAGAGTATTTG
>JBCCXY010000157.1:0-6345 GCA_039190895.1 Pseudomonadota bacterium
CCTTGATGTCCATCTGCAGCGAGGTGATGCCGTTTTCCGTGCCCGCGACCTTGAAATCCATGTCGCCGAGGTGGTCCTCGTCGCCCAGAATGTCGGTCAGGATCGCGTAGTCGCCGTCGTCTTCGAGGACGAGGCCCATGGCGACACCGGCCACCGGCGCCTTGAGCGGCACGCCCGCGTCCATCATCGAGAGGGACGAGCCACAGACAGTCGCCATCGAGGAGGAGCCGTTGGATTCGGTGATCTCGGAGACCACGCGCACGGTGTAGGGGAAATCGGTGGGCGCCGGCAGGACAGCCTGCAGCGCGCGCCACGCGAGCTTGCCGTGGCCGATTTCGCGGCGGCCCGGAGGCCCGAAGCGACCCACTTCGCCGACCGAGTAGGGCGGGAAGTTGTAGTGCAGCATGAAGTTGGCGCGGTAGTTGCCGTGCAGCGCGTCGATGATCTGCTCATCTTCGCCGGTGCCCAGCGTCGTGACCACGAGGCCCTGCGTTTCACCACGGGTGAAGAGCGCCGAGCCGTGCGTCCGGGGCAGCATGCCCGTCTGACAGTCGATGGCGCGGACGGTCGTCGTGTCCCGCCCGTCGATCCGCTTGCCGTTCTTGACGACGTCGCCGCGCAGAATGCTCGACTCCAGCTTCTTCAGCGCGGAGCCGAGGTTGGCGTCGGCCTGCTGCTCTTCGGTCAGGGCAGCGATGATCTTGGCTTTCACCTCGCCGACCGTGTTGGTGCGCTCCTGCTTGTCGAGGATCGCGTAAGCCGCGCGCATGTCCGCCTCGCCCGCGGCTTTCACCGCGTCGTAGAGGGCGGAGTAATCGGGCGGCTGGTAGTCGAACGGCTCCTTGGCCGTGTCTTCGGCGAGGTCGATGATGAGGTCGATCACTGGCTGGATCTGCTCATGCGCGAAGGTCACGGCACCGAGCATCTCGGCTTCGGTCAGCTCATAGGCCTCCGATTCGACCATCATCACGGCGTCCTTGGTGCCCGCGACGACAAGGTCGAGCCGCTGCTCTGGGTTCAGCTTGAGCTGATCCATGTCCGACACTTCGGGGTTGAGGACATACTCGCCGTCCTCAAAGCCGACGCGCGCGGCGGCGATCGGGCCCATGAAGGGCACGCCCGAGATCGTCAGCGCGGCCGACGCGGCGATCATCGCGACGATGTCGGGGTCGTTGACCATGTCGTGGCTCAGCACGGTGCAGATCACGAGCACTTCATGCTTGAAGCCCGAGACGAAGAGCGGGCGGATCGGACGGTCGATCAGGCGCGAGGTCAGCGTCTCTTTCTCGGTCGGACGGCCTTCGCGCTTGAAGAACCCGCCGGGCACCTTGCCGGCAGCGTAATACTTTTCGTTGTAATGAACGGTCAGCGGGAAAAAGTCCTGCCCCGGCTTGGGCTCCTTGGCGTAAGTCACGTTGGCCATGACAGTCGTCTCGCCATAGGTGGCGATCACGGTGCCGTCGGCCTGACGCGCGACCTTGCCCGTTTCCAGTGTGAGCGTTTCCTCACCCCACTGGATGGATTTCTTAACTTCGTTGAACATGTTGTGTCCTTGTCGGGACGCAGCCCCTGCTGTCGCCCTATTGCGTAGGGGCCCCATTGCCCCTGACCCCTGTCGGTTCGTCTTACCGCACGGGGTACCATCGCCGGGGTCCGGGCGCAGGCACCCAAGGATGCAGTGAGCAGGCTCCTACCGGAAGACACTGCTCTTGGGAAGAGCAGTGAGGCCCGTCGTCGTAGTGGTCTGGAGCAATCGCGCGGGACGGTCTCGTCGCCCGTGCGCGGGGATTGGCCGGGGCCGCACCAGGCGGCCGCCGGGCCAGCGTTTCTTAGCGGCGGATACCGAGGCGCTTGATCAGGTCCGTGTAGCGCTTCTCTTCCTTACCCTTGAGGTAGTCCAGCAGCTTCCGACGTTGCGCGACCAGCTTGAGGAGACCACGGCGGGAGTGGTTGTCCTTCTTGTGGGTCTTGAAGTGCTCCGTCAGCGTGCTGATGCGCTTGCTCAGGATCGCGATCTGAACTTCGGGCGAACCGGTATCGCCTTCCTTCGTCGCGTATTCCTTCATCAGTGCGGTCTTTTCTTCAGCCGTGATCGACATCGGGGTCTCCTTTTCAGAGGTTATGGCGCGAGCCGGGATGTCGTCCAGCAAGGCCCGTGGAGGGGCGGATCCAGGATCCGAAGCAGGGCGTATGGCGCAGGTCTTGGCGCTTGTAAAGCCCCGCTGTGCGGGCGGCTGACGCTGCTGGCTTTGCCGCACGGGCCGGGGCTGCTGCCCGACTGCCTGGGCGCCACCTTTACGTCAGGCGATTGTGCCCAGTGTAGTGAGACCGGAGGCCGCCTGAAACGTTACCGCATCAAGCGACACGTCACCATCGGACTGGACGCGGGCCAGCACCTCTCCATCGCCCATCAAGCGGACGACGTCCGGCATGTCCGGGTCTTCGGCGAGGCTCAACTCGGGCGGCGCGTCCTCACTATAATCGTCCCAGATTACCACCAACGCGTCCTCGTCCTGATCGAAATCCTCAATGAGGGGCGCGGTTTCGGCGGATGAGTCCGTGTCTGCGTCCGGCGCTCCGGGAAAGGGCATGCCCGGTGTCAGACCTGGCCCGAACGCAAAGACGTCTGCACCGTCGCCCCCCTCTGCGAGGTCGTGGTCGCTCAAGACGAGCAGATCGTCCCCGGCACCACCGGACAGGCTGTCCTGGCCGTCTCGCGCTGCTTCGCCATCGGCCGAGACCGTGCTGAGAGTATCGTTCCCCTCGCCGCCCCGCAGCGTATCGTTACCTGCCCCATCGGAGAGGCTGTCGTCTCCCATGCCGCCGCTGAGAAAATCATCGCCATAGTCGCCGAACAACGTGTCATCACCGGCGTCTCCCTCCAGGGTTTCCGCGTCCGCGCTGCCGTAGAAATGCTGGCCGGGGAGGCCTGCGCCCGCGTCATTCGCGGCCGCGTCCGGCTCCAGAGTAAGGTCATGGCCCCACCAGGCGGTCTGGCCTGCGTCGCCCCGAGCAACGCCGCCCTGGCCGGTGTCGCCGAGACCATCGACCGAGGGCGCCGCACCTTCGACAGCATCGCCAGGCGCGGCTTCGTATGCCTCCGCGTCTTCGGCCAAAGCGACACTGAGCGGGCTTTCGCCAGCGCCACTGCCATCGGAGAGGGGCGCTTCATCCTCATCGTCGCTGTCGTCATTGCTCTCCGCGCGGTCGAACATCGTCGGCATCGACAGCCCGGCGATGAGCGTCCCCAGAATTCCCAATGCGCCTAACATGTTGTCCTCGTTGCCACCGCACAGCCTCGCGGTCGGTCTAGGACAAAATCCTTGCCAACTCCCTTACTCGCAACTTAACCGATACGCGCGAGTAAGGGGCCGGACCCCGCGCGCCTGGTGATGCCAACCGGCTAGGCGTGGCCCATCAGGAACGGCACAAAAGTGGAGACGAACCCATCCGGGTCCTCTTCCATCGAGAAATGGCCAGACTGACTCATCGACGTGGTGACCGTGTCGGCCCAAGCCGCCCACAGGCCAGCGGGGTCTTCCGTTTGCGCCGGAAACCCGTGGGCGCCGTAGCGAAAGTGCAGCGGCACTCTGATCCGCGCGTTTTGGCGCCGGCTTTCCAGATCGATCTGCCGGTCGGTGGTCGCCCCGGCGCGGTAATCGGCACACATCGCGGCGCACCGCGCTGGCGTGGCCATCTGCGCTCGATAGGACGCCAGCGCGGCGGCGCTGAATGGCGACAGATCGCCGGAAGCCGTCCATTGCGCGATCGTCCAGTCGAGATAGGCCTCCGGATCGGCGAGGATCATGCGCTCCGGCAGCGGGGCGGGTTGAGCCAGGAAGGTCCAATGATACGCTGCCAGGGCAATCTCCGCGTTCCACGCCGCCCACCAATCCGATGTCGGCACCACATCGCAGATGCCGAGACGCAGCACGTGGCGGGGATGGTCCAGCGCAAAGCGATAGGCCACCCGCGCCCCGCGATCATGCCCGATGATATGCGCCTCCTCCAGACCCAACGCCTGCATCAGCCCGACGATATCCTGCGCCATGCGTCGCTTGGAATAAACGGTGTGATCCGCGTCATCCTCGGGCGCGTCGCTCGCCCCGTAGCCGCGCAGATCGGGCACGATGACGTCAAAGTACTGGGCAAACGCCGGAGCGACGGGCGCCCAGGTCATATGGTTTTGCGGATAACCGTGCAGAAGGATGAGCGGTGTGCCCTCACCTGCGCGATGGACAGAGAGGTGCACCTCTCCGACGTCGACACGCGCGACCTCAAATCCCTGGATCCCGCTCATCTCGCCCTCCGTCCCGTGCACAGACCCGCCGGGCATTGCTGCGGCCCAGCTTCGCCCAGCCTAAGCGATATCGCGCCCAGAACGTCAAGACGGCGCCATCCGCCACCGCTGCAGCAGGCCCGGTTCTTGCCGGGATCGTCACGGCCACGCATCTGCTCCCCCTCATGGCCACATGCGCTGGCACGAGGATTGCCCCAAGGTGACCAGTCCCGGCATTTGGTGGGGCGGATCAAGGGTGGATCGATCTGACTCTGAAGTCCGAATCTTGCCCATACACGCGCGAAGTTTGAGCGTTCACCATTGTCCGCCGTCGATCCGAAGAGAAGGGTCACCGATCATAATGAGCTGATTGGCGAAGGGGCAGGCGTCGCGGGCGGATGCGAGGGGCCCACGCAACATAGGATGGCGGACTTGCTGGGATCGCGACGTTCCGGCTCCAATTGATCCGCTGGGTCAATAGATAAACGTCTCCCCTGTGCTTGGGTGTCCGGTTCATGCGGTCCACCTGGTCGTGCGTCCAGGGGTGGTACGGCTTCGTCAGAGAATGCTCAATCCCGCGTGCCGGCGTCCTCGGACCGATGGCGGACTTCGGCGCGCCCTTGCCATGTCGGAAGGGATCGTAGGCCCTTGAGGCCGCGTGAACCCTGAGGAGGTCGAACCGCGCCGGATGGGTGCAAACCATGTTGCGGTTCCCAGGCTGGTCGGCCAATGCTCGCATCGCCTGCCTGACGGCTGTGGGAGACGCCGATCGGCTGGCGCCTGAGCTGCTGCCTTTGGGGCTTGTCACCGTCCCTATCGCCACCCTTCTCAGGCAGGCGTGAGATCCATGGGCCAGGATCGCCCGGACCAATGGCGCGACGTGGCGCATCGCTGCAAGCATCAATGCAACGATGATCGCGTCAGATGCGGGATCGGCGTTAGCAGGGCGTCGAGACGATCATTAAGCGGGAGCACCATATGCCGTTGGAATACAACGATAACCGCGTCCTCTTCTGGGCTTGGAACGATTGCGCGAGGCGCTTTGGGCCAAGTCCTGCGCTCTTCGACGTCCTGAGATCTACAACCGCCGGTCGTTTTCGCCCCTTCGCGACCGTCTTTGGCAATCGTCGGGAAAACGCTTCACTGCGGGGTGTTGAAGATGCCTATGCGGTCGCCTGCATTTGCGTGGAGCTCCAACCACGCAGAACGATTACGAGCAGGCGACCAAGGGGTGTCGCGAGCTTGTCTTGGTGTTTCGCGAAGCTGGTAAGCAGGGTCTGCATGATGAAGTTTCCGAGGCCGCGTCGTATGGCGCGGTTGAGGCCATAGAGCGTCTTGACGGGTTCCATGTGCGCCTTCCACGCGCCATCGGTGGCGCGCAACCGGCGCGTTCATGCGCACGCCGGCGCGGATCAGCGTGGCGTCGACATACACCGTCTCCTCCAGGATCAGACCGGCGTTGCGGCCCTGCCGCGCCAAGCGCACAAAAACACGACGAACGCTCTCGGCCCCCCAGAGCTGGCGGATGCGCGTGAAGGAGGAATGGTCCGGCAAAGTCTCAGGCAGCGCGTCGCCGATGAAGAAACGGATCGCGAGGTTGACCTGGGCCTCTCGCAGAGGCCGACGGCCCTGCGCCATCCCCAGCAGAAACCCCGCAAGCCTCAGCCGCAATGCGACCTCAGGATTGATCCCGGGCGGGCCATTGTCCGCGCAATAGTGCGGCGCAACCACGTCGCACAGTCGCGACAGATCGAGAATGCGGTCGGCCCGCACCAACACAGGTCGTCTGGGATCCGGTCCCGCAGCGACCCTGCCACGAAGAGCTCAGGCTGGCACCGATGCTTCCACCCAAGTATCTCGCCCACCACCATTGAAGCCCACCGGTGACCAGCACATGCCGGCTTCTTCAACACCCCCCACCGAGGCGTTTCGTGCTCCTGCTTGGTCGGTTTGGGCAAGGCGGTTAGGGCGGGTGCGCGTCTGGATTTGGCGGGGCGGGTTCGGGCGTGCGAGACGCTGGATGAGGATCGCAGTCTAAAACGCCCAGGGGCGCGCGAGTGTTTTGC
>JBCCXY010000158.1:0-6232 GCA_039190895.1 Pseudomonadota bacterium
CCCCCCGGGTCGCCTCATCGAGGCGAAACTGCCGTTGCGTGCCGTCATTCCGCAGCCACTCCTTCCACCCGATCCTCCAGGTCGTCCGCCGCGTCCTGCAGCGCCTCCAACGTCTCGGCATCGGGCTGCCAATACTCTCGCTCCGTCGCCTCAAGCAGACGGTTCGCCATCCTCGCACTCGCTTCCGGGTTCAACGCCGCCAGCCGCGCCCGCATCTCGGGGTCCAGCACAAATGTCTCGGACATCCGCTGATACACCCACGGCTCCACTTGGCCCGTCGTCGCCGACCAGCCGACCGTGTTCGTCAAATGCGCCTCGATCTGCCGCACACCTTCCCGCCCATGCTTCAGGAGGGATTCATAAAATTTAGGGTTAAGACTTCGTGAACGCGTCTCCAACGCGATCTGAGCCTGCAACGTCCGCACCTTCCCGGCGCCCCGCGTCTGATCCCCGATATACACAGCCGCATCAGCACCCTTTGCGCGCTTCACAGCCCGCGCGATGCCGCCAAGTGTGTCGAAGTAGTGATCGACCGAGGTCACCCCCAGCTCAACGGATTCAAGGTTCTGATAGGCGACATCCACCTCGCCCAAGGCCCGCTGGAGTAACGCCGCATTTGCCTCCGACTTGCCGTCGCGACCATAGGCAAACGACTTCCGCGCCTCATAGGCGTCCGCCAGCTCGTCCTCATCGCCGAACGCCGAGCCATCGACGAGCTGATTGACGTTCGACCCATACGCCCCTTCCGCATTGGAAAAGACCCGCAGCGCCGCCGTCTCCAGATCGACACCCATCGCCTCGGCATGGGCCAGCGCATGGGCGCGCACATAGTTCATCTCCAGCGGCTCATCCGCGCTGGCCGCCTTCCACGCGGCCTCCGCCAGCATCTTCGTCTGCAGTGGCAGCAAGTCGCGGAAGATCCCCGACAGCGTCATGATCACATCGATCCGTGGCCGCCCAAGTTCTTCCAACGGCACCAAATCCGCGCCGCTAAGGCGCCCGAAGCTGTCAAACCGCGGCACCGCCCCGATCAGAGCCAACGCCTGAGCAATCGGCCCGCCATCCGATTTGATATTGTCCGACCCCCACAGCACCAGCGCCACCGTCCGCGGCAGCACCTTATGCGTGTCCAACAGCAACTGCGCCTGCTTGGCGCCATCCGCCATCGCAAACGCCGTCGGCATCCGGAACGGATCAAACGCGTGAATGTTCCGCCCCGTCGGCAAAATCTCGGGGCTGCGGATCAAATCGCCACCGGGGACGGGTGGCACGAACCGCCCGCCCAGGGCGCGCATCAAAGCGGGCAACTCATCCGTTGCCGCCAGCGCCTCGGCCACCTCAGCCGACCCCTCCGGCATCGCCGCCACATGCTCCGCGACGGCCTCCGCATTCAGCGGTCGACCCACCACATGCAGCCCGTCAGGGATCAGCGCATCCTCGGTCTCCAACAGCGTCAGCCACAGCGCATCCGGGTCCGACCCGTCCATATCTACCGCCGCCGCCTGCTCTGCAATCAGCGCCGCCAACTCCTCGGCGTCGGCATGCCCGGGCTCCAACACGCGCCACCGCAGCACGCTCTCCCGCAGCTCCAACAAGCCCTTATACAGCTCCGCCTGCGCCAACGGCGGCGTTAGATGCGTCACGCAAACCGCATTCGACCGCCGCTTGGCCAGCGTTGCCTCTGACGGGTTATTCGCCGCGTATAAATAGACGTTCGGAAGGTTGCCGATAAGCCGATCCGGCCAGCACTCGCCAGACACCCCGGCCTGCTTCCCGGGCATGAACTCCAACGCCCCGTGCATCCCGAAATGCAACAGGCAACCCGCCCCAAAATCATGCTTAAGCCACTGATAGAAAGCCGAAAACGCATGCGTCGGCGCAAAGCCCTTCTCGAAAAGCAACCGCATCGGGTCGCCCTCATAGCCAAACGCCGGCTGCACGCCGACAAACACATTCCCAAACCGCGCGCCAAGCACGAACACCTGCCGCCCATCGGTCTGCACCCGACCGGGGGCCGCACCCCACGCCGCTTCAATCTCCGTCAACCACGGGGTCGTTCCAACAATCTTGTCCGCCTCGACAAACGCGGCGACGTTGGCCTCTTGCCCGAACTGCTCCCGGTTGCCACCCAGCACAGTCTCCTGCAGCGCCTCAACACTCTCGGGCGGCTCCAGATCATAGCCCTCTCGCGCCAGCGCGTGCAGCGTGTTGAACAGGCTCTCAAACACCGACAGATACGCCGCCGTCCCCACCGCTCCGGCGTTCGGCGGGAAGCCGTACAGCACAATCCCCAGCTTCCGCTCATGCGGCGCCGATTGCCGCAGGGTCGCCAGCCGCGCAACCTTGTCAGCCAGCGCATCCACCCGTTCCCGATGCGGGGCCATCGCGCGGTCCGAACCCTCGTGCCGACCGGCAAACACCGTCGGGTTCGTGGCACCGTCAATCTCGGGCAGCGCAATCAGCATTGTCGTTTCAACCGGGCCAAGTCCGCCCACCGAGGCTTCCCACGCCTCCAGCGTCTGGAACTCCAGCGGGTGCGCCGCGACATAGGGCACGTCGAGCCCCTCAAGCACCTCAACCGCCGCCGCGCTGTCATTGTAGGCAGGCCCGCCGACCATCGAGAACCCGGTCAGCGACACCAACGCATCCACCCGGCCCTCAAGGAATTGCTCCACCGCCGGACGCGCATCAAGACCGCCAGCAAACACCGGAATGCAGCGCAATCCCTTGGCCTGAAGCGCCTCGATCACGGCATCGTAATGCGCCGTATCCCCGGACAGCACGTAAGACCGCAGCAGCAACAGGCCCACCGTCCCCGTCAACACTTCAGGCATTGGCAACTGCCGCGCATCCGTTCCAATCCGACCGGGCAGCAGCGGATGATAAATCCCAACCTCGGGATACTCGACGGGCGCCTCAGCCGCACCACCCTGCCAATCGGCCCGGGTCGAATAGCGCGAGACCAGAAAGCGCACCATCCGCTCCATGTTCTCGTCCGACCCGCCAAGCCAGTACTGCATGGTCAAAAACCACGCCCGAAGATCCTGAGCCTTTCCGGGAATCCACTTCAGGATCTTCGGCAACCGCCGCAGGATCCGCATCTGCTTCCTGCCCGACGACGCACTCGGCTTCGACGACCCCCGCAAGCGCTTCAGCAGCGCCATCGCGCCCGACGCAGGCTTTGCCATGTCGAGGTCGCCCATCCGCGTTAGTTTGACGATCGCCGGGTCGGCGATAATCCCGATCATCGCATCGCAGCGGTCGCGGCGCGCCTCCAACTCCGGCAGGATCGCCTGGATATGCTCTTCAAGGAACAGCAGGTTCGCGATGACGATATCGGCCCGCCGGATCGCGTCTTTGGCGAGGTCCAACGCCCCCGGGTTCCCGGCCCACTCGGCGGCGGCATACACGTCCACCCGCAGCCCCGGCAGATCATGAGCAACCCGCTCCGACACGCACGCCGCCGGGCCCGCCGCATGGGCATCCAGCGTGACGATCACCACGCGATACGGGATATGCATCACCTCATCGCGCATAATGCGCCTTCGCCTCATAGAGCGTGTCGACACTGACCTCGCTCAGCCCCCGCTCCGCCGCAAACGCCTCGGTGTTGCGCCGCGCCTTGCCGCGCACGAAAAACGGGATCTTCCGCAACTCCCTTTCAGCTGCGTCGAGCCAGATAACCTCCGCCCCGTCGTTCTTCTTTTCAGAAATATCCCGGGGGGTCTGGGGGGCTGGCCCCCCAGTGTCCTCGACCTCCACCTTTGCCTTCGCCGCGCCGCCATGGTGCGACGCACCCGCGTCATCGTGGAACTCAAAGTCCTCGCGGAACATGTGCAGCAGATGCTCTTCCAGCCCCATCACCAGCGGATGGACCCAGGTGTCGAAAATAACATTCGCCCCCTCGAATCCGACCTGCGGCGAATACCGCGCCGGGAAATCCTGCACATGCACGGGCGACGAAATCACGGCGCACGGGATGCCCAGCCTTTTCCCGATATGCCGCTCCATCTGCGTGCCGAGGATCATCTCGGGCTGCAGTTCCGCAATCCGCGCCTCGACCTCCAGGTAATCGTCCGAGATCAGCGCCTCGACGCCATACTCACGCGCCAAGCCACGGATATCGCGCGCGAATTCCCGGTTGTAGCAGCCGAGGCCCGCCACCTCGAACCCCATCTCATCCAGCGCAATCCGCGCAGCGGCCCTCACGTGGGTGCCGTCGCCAAAGATGAACACCCGCTTACCAGTCAGATACGTGGAATCCACCGACGCCGCGTACCAGGGCAGCCGCAGCCGTCCTTCGTCAGGCCGCCCGGTCACACCAGAGATCTCCCGCACCTCGGCAATGAAATCCCGTGTCGCGCCGACGCCTATTGGGACGACGCTTGTGTAGGGCTGTCCGAACTCCCGCTTAAGATACCGCGCCGCGGCCTCGGCCGTCTCCGGGTACAGCAACACATTGAAATGCGCCGCCCCAAGCCTCGCGATATCGCTGGGGGTCGCACCGTACGGCGCGACCACATTCACCTCGACCCCAAGCTCACTCAGAAGCCCGGTGATCTCCTCAATGTCATCGCGATGCCGGAACCCAAGCGCCGTCGGCCCAAGGATGTTCGCCGTCACCCGCTCCGTCCGCTCACACGGCTTCGCCAGCCCACGGACGATCTGAAAGAACGTCTCATCGGCGCCGAAGTTCTCTTTCCGCTGATACGACGGCAGCTCCAGCGCCATCACCGGCACGGGCAACCCCATCGCCTCGGCAAGCCCGCCCGGATCGTCCTGGATCAACTCCGCCGTGCAGGACGCGCCGACGATGATCGCCTCCGGCTTGAACCTCTCATAGGCGTCCTGACACGCCGTCTTGAACAGATCCGCCGTGTCCGCGCCAAGGTCGCGCGCCTGAAACGTCGTGTACGACACCGGCGGGCGATGATTGCGCCGCTCGATCATCGTGAACAGCAGGTCCGCATAGGTGTCGCCCTGCGGCGCGTGCAGCACGTAGTGCAGCCCCTTCATCGCCGTCGCGACCCGCATCGCGCCTACATGGGGCGGCCCCTCATATGTCCAGACCGACAGCTTCACTCAGCCGCCTCCAGCTTTAACAAGCCGCGACGGCGCAGCGGGCGCGCGAACAACTCCGCCAGGTCCCCGGCCTGTTCGTAGAAATGGACCGGCGTAAAGACCAACTCGATGGCCCACTTCGTTGCCATCCCCGTCGCTTCCAGCGGATTGGCAAGGCCCAGCCCGCACACCGTCAAATCCGCCCGCGCCTCCATCGCGCGATCCAGTTGCAGGTCCACGTCCTGCCCTTCCGAGATCACCGGCCCCGGCTCAATCAGATCAAGGTCCGAGCCGACCACGCCCTTGTGGATGAACGGCGAGCCGATCTCGACAGCCCGCATCCCGCATTCCCTCGTCAGGAACCGGGCCAGCGGGATCTCCAACTGGCTGTCAGGGAAAAAGAAAACCGACTTGCCCTTCAGGCTCTCGGCTCTGGCGGCAATCGCCTTGCGGGCCCTCGCCCTTGGCGCGGCGGTGACCTTGTCAAAGACCTCACGCGACACGCCAAACTCATCCGCAATCGCGGCGAGGAAGGCCGTCGTCCCTTCTTCGCCAAACGGCATCGGCGCCTCAAGATGCCTTGCACCGCGCCGCCCCAAAGCCGCATGCGTTTCACCCAGAAACGGCTGCGTCAGCGCATAGACCGTGTTCGGCCCGATCTTCGGCGCCCCATTGGCTCTGCGCGCGGGCAAGACCGAGACGGGACCCACCCCCATCTCCTCCAACAGCGCGAGCGCCTGATCCTCGACCACATCCGGCAGCGCGCCCACAAGCATCAATTGCCGCTCGTCCGTCGCCTCCAACGTCGGCACCATCGAGGCCAGACACGCATCCTCGCCTTCGGTGAAGGTCGTCTCAATTCCCGAACCGCTATAATTCAGGATCCTTACATGCGGCGCATGCTCTTCGGTCAGCCGCTCGGCCGCGCGGGCAAGGTCCAGCTTGATCACCTCCGACGGGCACGAGCCGACAAGGAACAATTGACGAATGTCAGGCCGGCGTGACAGCAACCGCGCCACTTCCCGGTCCAATTCTTCGTGCATATCCGCGAGCCCGGCGAGGTCCGATTCTTCGAGGATCGCCGTCCCGAAACGCGGCTCCGCAAAGATCATCACACCTGCCGCCGATTGCAGCAGATGCGCGCAGGTCCGCGACCCGACCACGAGGAAAA
>JBCCXY010000159.1:0-6167 GCA_039190895.1 Pseudomonadota bacterium
ATGGCATCTTCACCCATCTCGACTGGACGAACCTCTTTTCGCTGACCTACGGCAACCTCTTCTACAACCCGTTCCACGCGCTTTCGATTGTGTTCCTCTATGGATCGGCGCTGCTCTTTGCGATGCATGGCGCGACGATCCTTTCGGTGACGCGCTTCGGCGGGGACAGGGAGTTGGAGCAGATTGCCGACCGCGGGACTGCCTCTGAGCGGGCGGGTCTGTTCTGGCGCTGGACCATGGGGTTCAACGCGACGATGGAAGGCATTCACCGCTGGGCCTGGTGGTTTGCGGTGCTGACGACGCTGACAGGCGGGATCGGCATCCTGATCACCGGGACGGTCGTGGATGACTGGTTCACCTGGGCTCAGATCCACGGCTATGGCGCCGCGGAGAATTATGTTCCGGCTGAGACGCTAGAGGACTTCCGCCCCTACCTGCCGCCGGAGGAGTAATTCGAGATGGCTGACAACGAAGAATGGTATCTGGAACGAGACCCGAAGCCGAACTTGTACGGATGGATTTTCCGGCACATGGCGATGGGGGCGACGTATGCCGCGCTGGTGTTCTTTGGCCTGATCGCGGTGATCCTCATTATCCGAGCGGTGTCCTTCCTTCTGCCGGAGGACCCGTTTGCGGCGATTGAGATTGGAACAACGGCGCTGAGTGCGCTGAGTTAGGAGGGGGCGGGATCCGTCCCGCCCCCTCCCACGGAACGGGCGCCTCGCCGTGCCCGTGTTCGGGGTCTCCACACCCCGGTTCCCTTCCTGTTGGCTACAGGAGACTGGACGCCGTCAAACCTTGGTTTGACGGCGTCTTTTTGTCGAGCCCCTTGTTTGGAGGGCGTCCTCATTCCGGCGGCTGCCAGAGTTGTGGTGTCGGATTTTGAGTATTTTGACCCAAGATGAAGAGCGGGCTTGCGCACTTGGCAGCGTTCGCCGGTCGCATCGCCAAGGGGCGAGCGCTTTGGTTCTGGAACTGAGTATTTGCACCAAGATGGAGCAAGGCGTTGGAAGTCGCCTTGTCCGATTTGGCTGTGTCGTCAGGCGTGGAGGAGGGTGCCGAAGATGCGTTCGCTGTGCTCGGCGAGGTAGATGCGGATCCAGGGCGTGAAGCGCTCGGGGTGGGACCTGGTTTCAGACACAAGGTCTTCGACCGTGATCCAGCGGGTATCCATCACCTCATCCGGGTTGGGGACGAGGGGCATCGAGGGGGTGGCTTCGGCTGTGAAGAGGTCGACCACCTCGTGCTCGACCAATCCGTTTCCGACGTCGGCCCGATATTCGATTTTGTCGCGGTGGGTCAGGGTCTGGCCTGTGATGCCGAGTTCTTCGGTCAGGCGGCGGGTCGCGCAGGCAAGGGGGGCCTCGTCCCAGTTCGGGTGGGTACAGCAGGTGTTCGCCCAGAGGCCCGGCGTGTGGTACTTGCCAAGCGCGCGTTGCTGGATCAGCACCTCGTCCCCGCGGAAGACGAAAACGGACACCGCCTTGTGGCGCAAGCCTTTGACGTGCGCCTCCAGTTTCTCGACCGGCGTCAGAACGCCATCGACCCAGGCCGGAATCATGACTGCGGTCATGTATAGGCTTCCGGGACAAGCCGGGTCAGGTGGGCGAGGTTCTTGAGACCGATTTTCAGGTGCGCCATGGGCCGGGCCTTTACGAGCTTCTTGTTCATATAGGCTTCAAAAGTCAGCCGTTGCACGTCGACATCGTGACACAGGGACACGAAGCGTTCGCGGCGCTCGTCGGATTTGTAATACGCGTCTTGCATGGCGCGGAGGACTTTGAAGACGGTCTTGTGCTCTTTCATGAAGGCCTTGCGCGCCATGGCGAGGTCTGCCGCACGCCCCGAGGCGAGCGACGCGATGGCGGCCTCGGCCGCGACCCGGCCGCCCATCATGGCGTAGTAGATGCCCTCACCAGACGATGGAGCGACGACCCCGGCGGCGTCCCCGGCGAGGACGACATCCCGCCCGTTGTCCCATTTGTCCAGAGGTTTCAGGGGGATGGGGGCGCCCTCCTTGCGGATGGTTTCGCAGCCGTCGAGGCCGGAGGCAGCACGGAGGTCTGCGGTGGCTTTCTTGAGGTCGACACCTTCAACGCCAGAGCCCATACCGACCGACGCGCTTTTGCCGTGGGGGAAGACCCAGCCGTAGAAATCGGGGCTGATGGTGCCGTCGTAGACCACGTCGCAGCGTTGCGGGTCGTACTGGCCGATGGCGTCGGGGGCCTTGATGATCTCGTGATACGCGATGACGTAGGGGATCGTGTCGCCGCCCGGGACCTCTTGCCGGGCCACGTCAGAGCGGGCGCCGTCGGCGCCGATGACGATCTTGCCGGTCAGGCGCATCTCGTTCCCCGAGACCTTGTCGCGGTACACGACATGGGTGCCGTCGAGGTCACGCTCAATCCGCTTGAAGGTGCCCGTGTTGCGGTGGGCGCCTGATTTGGTCGCGCGGTCGCGGAGGTATTCGTCGAAGTGCTCGCGGTCGACCATGCCGACGAAGCCGTTCTCGATCGGGATATCGACGTGCCTCTGTGTGGGCGAGATCATCCGGGCGGTGGAGATCTTGGCCACAAGCTGGTCGTCGGGGATGTCGAAGTCGGTGATCAGGCGGGGCGGGATCGCGCCGCCGCAGGGTTTGATCCGACCCGCGCGGTCGAGGAAGGCGACGGTGTGGCCGTGACGGGCGAGGTCTTCTGCGGCGGTGGCTCCGGCGGGGCCCCCGCCGACAACGATGGCGTCATAGGACATCGTCACTCTCCTGGTTGCAGCGCTGTTGGCTGCGGTTTCAAAAGCCGCGCGGCCACGAAGGCGGCGGCGAGGAACAGCATCGCTTCGAGGGCGAAGACGGTGGCGTAGGCGGTGGACTGGCTGGTCGTCAGGTTGGCCAGATCGAGCGTGCCGGTCGCGAACAGCCCGGCAAGCGCGGCGGCGATGGCCTGCGCGGCGCCGAAGACGCCCATTCGGATGCCGGTCGCGCGGGAGCGTTCTGCCGCAAGGCGCATCATGGAGCCGATAGCACCCACGACGAACAGCCCGTTGCCGAGACCCAGAGTGACGGTCGATGGGATCAGCGGCAGGCCTGCGCCCAGCGCGATGAGCCCGGCGGCGGAGATCACGCATCCGGTGACGGCCCAAGCGCGGAGGGAGCCGATGCGAAGAGTGGTGAGTATCCCGGCGCCGATCATGCCCGCGAGGGCCGCGCCGTCTTTACCGCCCGAGAGCTTGGTGGAGTCTTCGGGGGACAGGCCGTGGACGTGGCCAGCGAAGGGTTCGAACACCAGTTCGGACAGGTAGAACGCGAAGATCGACAGGAAGACGAAGCCCGTGAAGGCGCGGGCCGCTGGGTCTTCCCAGGTGGCGATCAGGGCGGGGCGGAGGCGTCTGATCTCGGGCGGCGGGGCGGGGCCGAGAGCGTGTTCGGTACCCGCGACGGCGAGGGCTGCAACGGCGAGGGCGATGGCCGAGACGCAGGCGACGACGATGATCAGACGTTCGGGGCTGTAGGGTTCCAGCGCGATGCCGGTGCCAATGGATGTGACGATGGCGCCCGCGATGAGCATGAGCCAGGCAAGGGTGGCGGCGGCGCCTTCGGAGCGGTCTGGGGCGACGGTGGCCAAGAGGGCGAGGAAGGATGTGCCTGCGGCGCCGATGCCGAGGCCGATTGCCGCGTAGGACGCGATCCAGATTGCGAGCGCGGCGGAGGTGGAGGTTTCGGCAATCTGGATGCCCCAGGCCGTGCCGACCAGCCCCGCGCCGACGACGGCGATGCCGCCGAGGATGAATGGCGTGCGCCCGCCCTTTGTGTCAGAGCGGTGGCCCCAGACCGGCCGAGTGAGTTGGACACCGTAGTGCAGGGCGACGAGCAGCCCGGGGAGGATGGCGGGCAGCGAGAGTTCCACCGTCATGAGGCGGTTGAACAGGTTCACTGGCAGCGCCGCGAGCCCGCCGATGGCGGCGTTGACAAGGCACAGCCGCAGGATTGCCGCCCAACCGAGTGTCACCCAAGCCCCCGGATGGCGAAGGCGGCGATCATCATGCCGGCTACGTAAAGCATGACTCCGGTGGCGTTGTACCAAGGCGCGCGGCCCTTTGGGTCACGGAGGAGGACGCGCATGGCGAAGAGCTGCGCGATGAGGAGGGCGAGGATTGCTGCGGCGTGGAGAGGTTTGCCCCAGATGACGAGCATCGAGATGACAAGTGTTTGGGGCAGGGCCATGCCGACGCATGCGATCTTGGCGGCGATCTCTGGCCCCAGCACGACAGGGAGGGAGCGGAGGCCGGTGGCCCGGTCCCCTTGCAGGGCTTTGAAATCGTTGAGAGTCATGATGCCGTGGGCGCCGAGGCCATAGAGGATGGCGATGGTCACGACCTCAAACGACGGGGCGCCCGAGGCGATTACGGCGGCGCCCGTGATCCATGGGAGGGTTTCGTAGGACAGGCCGACGACCCCCGGGCCCCACCAGCCTGAGCGTTTCAGGCGGACCGGTTCGGCGGAGTAGGCCCAGGCGGCAAGGCACGCGAGACCAGTGGCGCCGAAGCCCCAGGGACCGAGTTGCCAGCCGACGACAAGCGCCAGAACCGTCATCGCGAGGGCGACCCAGAGGCCCCAGCGCCCGGGCACGCGGCCCGAAGGAATGGGGCGGTCGGGTTCGTTGATGGCGTCGACGTGGCGGTCGCACCAGTCGTTGGCGGCTTGGCTCATACCGCAGACGATTGGGCCCGCGAGGATCACGCCGAGGATGACGAGCGACCACTGCGAAGGCCAGACCCCGGCGGACACGGCGCCGCAGAGGTAAGCCCACATCGGGGGAAACCAGGTGACCGGTTTGATCAGTGTCAGGAGCGCCGATGGCTCGGGCCAGGCGCGGATCTGTATATCGCTGCTGACAGTCATTTTGTCAGGCTAGATTGACAGCGTGAGTCTTGCAAGCGTGAAGGTGTCGCAGGCGGTCGGCTCGCCAGCCCTTACGGGCTGTCTCGCTTGGCGTTGGGTTAGGTGTGGTGATCGGTGACCGAGGTCAGTCGGGGTCGCGACTGAGCAGGTCGTACTTGCGGAGCTTGACGTAGAGGCTTTGGCGGGAGAGGCCCAACATCTCGGCCGCGGCGACGCGGTTGTTGTTGGTCAGGCGGACCGCCGTTTCGATGCACATCTTTTCGACGACATCGGTGGTGTCGGCCACGATCTCTTTCAGGGATGCGGAGCCCACAAGCTCCATCACGCTTTTCACCCCGTCATCCGCCGAGTTGATGCCGGACGAGCGCACGGTTTCCGCGCGGCTGGTATCGCGCATGACGAAGACGAGCGCCGGGGCGGTGATGTCGTTGAGGTAGGTCACGGAGATTTCGACCGAGCGTTCGGATCCGAATTCCGACACGAGCTTGGTGGCGTAAAGACTCATCCGGCCCGAGCGGACGGCGTTTTCGGTCAGGACCTTCGCGTCGACGGACCCGCGGGACAGGAAGTCGGCCAGGGGGCGGCCGGTCGCGAGGGTGGTCTGGGCGATGTCGGCCATTGTCAGGAAGGCCTCGTTGGCGGCGGTGATGGTGCCGCTGAGGTCGGTGAAGACCAGCCCCTCGGTGCTGCTTCGGAAGAAGCCGGTGAGCGCGTCGGTCAATTCATCCGCGACCGGGGTCGCGTCGCCGCCAGACAGGGCGCAGAGCAGGAACCGTTCCCCCGCCGCGCGGAACAGGCGCGGGGTGATGAGCACGCGCTTGCGAGTGCGGGTTGCGGTCGCCTCAATCGGTTTCGACATGTTCGACACAGCCGACGTGGCAAGCGCGTCGAGAAGGCCGCCTTTGCGCTTCCACCCGAATTCCTGGTCGAAGATCGCATCTGACAGGTCCGCCTCGGCCGTGCCGATCAGCGAAGCGGCTGTACCGTTGACCTCGGTTATCCGGCCACGGTCGAGCGCGACGAAGAGGATCGCGTCGGGCACGGTGTCAAGCAGCACCCGGAAGCGCGTGTCGTATTCGCGCTGCGCCTCGTAGTCGCGTTCCAACGCCATTTGTGCGCTGACGAGCTGTTCTTGCATCTCGGCAATCGGGCGCAAATCGCGCCCGAGCATCAGCAGCGCCCCATCCGGGCCAATCTGGTGGAGCGTGTAGCGAACCGGAAACTCCCAATCGCCACGGTCGGAATGGTTCAACTCCATCGCGCGGGCCTG
>JBCCXY010000160.1:0-6020 GCA_039190895.1 Pseudomonadota bacterium
CACCGAAAGGAGCGTAGCACCATGCATCGCAAACAGCAGCGCCGAGCCATACTGGAAGACAATCGATAGCGCGTGGAACGGGTTGTAGAACAAGTTGCCGTAGGTCAGCGAAAACAGGTTCGTCCAGTCGAGATGGGTGAAGATCCCGTAAGGCACCGCCTCAGACCACGACCCCATGAGGATCGGCCGAAACAGACCCAGCACCAGGAACAGCCACACCGCGGACGAGAACGCATAGAACACGTGCTTCCCCATCCCCAACTGCTGCGCCAATACATAAGATCGGATCAGCCACGTCATCACCGCGATCAGCAAGAAGAACGAGGCAATCAGGTAATAGCCTCCCTCCGCAAGCGGCGGGATCCCAAGCCCGTACTCTGCCGAAGGCGGATCAAGCGACAGGTAAAATAGATCCCGCATGAAGACCGCCGGACTATAGCCCGCCTGCCCCCAGAACCAGAACCCGACCATCACGAACCATGTGAGACCCGACATCAGCGACACAACACCCCAGGGCCCCAGATAAAACGGCCCGAGCTGCGCGTTGCCGATCCAGCCGAAAAGCTGAGAGAAACTTGTGCCCTTGCTGCGGTCCGCCAGCGGCGCGTCCGGGATCATTCCCATCTCGGGCGGCCCCTGCACCTGAACCTGCGTGAAGATGTTCTGATACTCGGTATCAGGAAGAATGCGGATCGGCTTAACCATTGATGCCTCCCTCAATGTCGACCCAGAACGGCAGGTTGATGTACCAATCCCACCACACGACCCACTGGTCGAACCAGACGGTGCCGGAAATCACGATGCAAACCGCGCTCCAGAACCCGGCGTTCAGCGCAAGGAACAGACCCAGCCGGTGAATGCCGAGCGGCCCGATCGAGTAGCCGATGAAGTCACGGAAGAACGTGTCCTCATGCTCGGGCGTCCGCATCTCTTTCCCCCGCTCGGGGTTCGCGGCCGACAGGATAAGCGAGCCATGCAGCGCCAGCGCGAGACAGTTCGTGAAGAAGAACGTGATCGCGATCATATGCGCGGGATTGTAGTGAAAGTTGCCGTAGAGATAGCCGGTGTAGCTCACCCAATCGAGGTGGCTCCAGATCCCATACGGGAAGCCGTGCCCCCAGGCGCCCATCAGCACCGGGCGGATCACCACCAGCGTCGTATACGCGAAAATCGCCACGCCGAACGCGAACGGCACGTGATAGCCGATGCCCAGCTTTCGGCAGATTTCCACCTCTCGCAGCATCCACGACAGGAACGCCCCGTGCGCGCAAATCGTGATGATCTGCCACAGGCCGCCCTCGTTCAGCGGTGCCGGGCCAAGGCCGTAACTGATCGGCGGCGGGTTTACCGAGATCAGCCAGGGATTCCACGTCCCCTGGATCGAGGCGGAATAGAATATAAGGATCGTCCCGAGAGCCGCGAAAAAGATCGTCGTGACCCCGAAGAAGCCGACGTAGAACGGACCGACCCAAAAGTCGAATAGGTTGCCGCCGACAAGCGTCCCTCCCGGAACGCGGTATTTCCGTTCGAAGCTGAGCACTGCCATACTTCTTACTCCGTAATCTGTCGGCTCCTGAGCGCCGTGCTATCGGTCTGGTTACCGCGGGCGGACCGTCACCGCCCCGCCCGCAGCGGTCTTCACCTGCGTCAGGCCTATTCAGAGGCCTCGGCAGTGCCTGCTGCGATTTCAAACCAGTTGACGCCGTTAGACAGCACAACCAGATGGATCATCGCAGCCAGCAAGAAGAGGAACACGCCCTGTGCCACGAACACGCGGCGCGGGTCGAAGATCAGCCAGATCTTATAGAATTTAGCCATTCTTCACGCTCCCCTAGTAGAACCACGGGCGCCAGATGTATGTCGCGATGTGCGCCACGATGGCGACACCCGCGAATACCTGCAGCCCGGACATGTAGACCGAGTGCAGCTCTTGCGCCTGTTCGTCTGTGAGACCTGTAAAGGACAGGTCGGTCCTATCAGCCATTACTCTCCTCCGGATCGTTAGACTGACGCCGCGTCCCCCGCGGCGGGGTCTCGAACGGCTTTGGACACCGCCCGATATCCACCGCCCCGGGGGGGAGCGGCAGAATTCTGAAGTTCGATCGCCTCACGGCGCCGAAAAGATCATCGGCGTGATGATCCCCGCCTGACTCCAGGCGCGGGCCACCGGACCCTTCTCTGGCCAGCCCGACCGGAGGGCCTTCAACACCCAGGTCAGCGTTGCCAGCGGCAGGGTCGCCAGGAAAATGATGATGAAATAGACCGTGAACTCAGCCTTCGGCGTGCGGCGTATGCGCGGCACGTGGGTTGTCTGGTCCGTCATGTCTGATCTCCTTTGTTTCGCGAAGGCGCAAGCGACTCCACGGTGTCTTTCGCGACGCGATCGGCCCCCTGGTCGAGCGCGGCCTTCTCGGCAGCATCCCGCAGGGACTTCGCGGCGGAAATTCGGGTGAGCACCGGGTGCTCTTTCACGATCCGGTCCAGCGCGGCTTGCGCATCCGGATCCCACGGGAAGTCCCGCTTCAGCTTGGCCGGGGTCGCCTCTGCTGCGTCCAACTCGGACCCAAGCGGCAAGATATGGAACAGCGCGTCGAACAGGCCGTTGCAGATCTCTTGCAGCAGGTACGTCGCGCCTGCGTAGCCCATGAACGGGGTACCCGTCGCGCGCCGGATCGCGGCACCCGGGAAGCTTGCCGGGATGAACGCGGGCGACGGCCCGTGCCCGCCCTTGAGCTCCGCGAGGTACATCTTTTCGTTGATCGACCCCATGACGACCAAAGGCCGATGTTCGGCCATGAAGGCCCGCACCTCATTGTTGTTCGTCTTCGTGCTGCGGCACCGCCCGACGGCAAAAGCGCAGGGGAACCCCAGATCGTCTTCCAGGAACAGGCGAACGCCCCTCGCATAGGTCTCACTCGCGACAATGCCGAAGCTTGCCGTGGCAAAGAAATCCTGGGTCACCGACCGCCACAGATCCCACACCGGCTTGATGGTCGAATGCTTCTCCCGCTCGATGAACGGCTCGGGGTCGAGACCCAGCATCTCGCCCAACATCCGCAGGAACTTGGTCGTCGACCCCACGCCAATCGGCGCCTGCAGGTACGGCTTGCCCAGCACCTCGGCGAGGCCGCGCCCGAACTCGCGGTACATCACGACGTTGACGTCGGCGTTCACAAGACCCCGCATCTCGGCCACATGCGCGCCCATTGGCATGACCATGTTCACCTCAGCCCCGATGCCCTCAACCAGCCGCCGGATCTCGGCCAGGTCAGACGGCATGTTGAACGTGCCGTACATCGGCCCGAGGATGTTGACGCGCGGCTTGGCGCCCTCTTCCCGCTTCTTCTCGGGGGGCATCCGGCCCTTCGTCATCCCGAACTCGGTGAAGATCCACGTCATGGCGCGGTCGGCAGCCTCCCACTGATCCTCATCAATGGTGCGCGGCAGGAAACGTTGGATGTTGGTGCCTTGCGGCGTGACACCGCCGCCGATCATCTCGGCAATCGAGCCGGTGACGACGACCGCTGGCAATGCCGGATCCAGCGTGCCCCACGCCCGCTTCATCGCACCCTCGGTGCCGTCGCGGCCAAGCTCTTCCTCTCCGAGGCCGGTGGTCACGATGGGCAACTCATGCGGCGGCAACGCGTCGGTATAGTGCAGAACGGAGGTGACCGGCAGGTTCTCGCACCCGACCGGGCCGTCGATGACGACCTGCAGGCCCTTCACGGCGGTAAACGCATAAACCGCGCCCCAATAGCCGCCCGCCCGATCATGGTCCTGGATCAGCATGCGCGACCCTCCCGACCGATATGAAGAAACGGCGCCATCAGATCATCTCCGCCGCCTTCGCGGCCTTTGCCTGACGGTCGAGCTTCTTCTGATGCTGCGCCCGGAAATCGGGCCGCAGGTTGGGATCGCCCTCCCAAACCCCGGCGGTGTCGCCATCGCCGACGCCCTCAAAGAACGCCTTCATCTTGTCCATCCGGCCCTTGTTCGCGATGGCCGCATTCACGACCTCTGCCAGCGAACCCGCCCCCGCAGGCCCCATGAGAGGCCGAGCCGAAATGAGGTTGGTGAAATACAGCGCCGGAACGGCAAGCTCTTTGGCCTTCTGCACAACCGGCGTCGTCCCAATCGACAGGTCGGGCCGGATCGCTTCCATCGCCGCGCAGTCGTCTTCCAGCGAGGCGCGGAACTTGATCGTCACGCCCTTCGCCTCCAACCACTCCCGGTCGGCCTGCGATTGCTCGGTCCGCGCGCAGGCCGTGCCCACATAGGGGACGTTCGCACCGCTCTCGATCAGCAGCCGCGCGACCAGCAATTCGGAGCCTTCATAGCCCGACACCGTCACCGTCCCGTCAATCCGCCGCTCCGCCAAAGCGCCTGTAATGGCTGGCAAAAACGCGTTCTGTGCCGCCGCAACCTGATCGGCAGGGACGCCGAAAGCATCCCCGATCCCGGCCAGCCAATCTGCCGTCCCGTCACGCCCCACCGGCGCCGATCCCACGATGGGCCGCCCCGCCGCCGTGAACTCTCGCATCGCGGCGGAATAGAACGGATGGATCGCCGCCACCGCCCCGCAATTCAACGCCGCATACAGCTCCCGCCACTCCCGACACGGCACCACCGGCCCAGCCGCAAGGCCCATCGGCGCGAGCATCGCGCCGATCATCACCGGGTCCGCCGGGAACATTTCGCCAAGCAGTGCCACTGTCGGCCTGTCCGAGACGCCCCCGACAGGGGCGGCGACGGGCCCCGCTTCAATTTCTTCGCGCGCGTAGGCGAGCATCGCCCCCGCCAGCACGTCCTTCGCCTCGGCATGGGTGGGGATGCCGAACCCGGGCACATCGATGCCCACAATCCGCACCCCGTTGATTTCCTTCGGCAAAAGCCGCAGCGGTACACCCGAGGCGGTCGGCACGCACAGGTTCGTCACCACGATCGCATCATAGTGCTCCGGGTCGGCAATCTCGTGCACCGCGTCGCGGATGTCTTCGAACAGCTTGCCCGTCACCAGCGTCTCGGAGTTAAACGGCACGTACCCGACCGACCGCCGCGCCCCGTAGAAGTGGCTCACAAACGTCAGGCCATAGACGCAGCACGCCGACCCCGACAGCACCGTCGCCGTCCGCCGCATCCGAAGCCCCACGCGCAGCGACCCAAACGCCGGGCACATGCTTTGCGGCTTGTCATGCGGCCCCTGCGGATAGTCCTTCGCGAACTGGTCGAGCATCTCGGACTGCCCCGCCATCCGCGCGGCTTTCTCCATCTCGTCGGCGCCCGCGTGGCACCCGCCACCAGCACCGCTATCGCCCGAAGGCCCCGGAGGCTCTTCGCCCCGGATCACCTCCACCTCGGAGGCGCCGTCATATGACACTTCGCCGGTCATTCACGCCTCATCGTAAATCACCTCAAGCGACTGTTTTGGCTTGGCATTCTTGCCGCGCATGTCCTGATCTGTTGCAGGCTCCAACACGACATCCCCACCCGTGTCCTTGGAATCAAAGAGCCCCAGCAGACCGTCCTGATCCAACGGCGCCGGACGAACCGGGGGCGCATCCGCCACGTTCTCCCCCAGCGCCGCAAACAGCTCACCCCACTGGCTCTTCATCGTGCCAACGATCTGATAATTCGCCGATTTCTTCCGCAGATCGTCATCCTGCGGGATCGACGCGAGCACCGGGATATCCACCGCCTTCGCAAAGGCTGCCGCCTCGCCCGTGCCGTCATCCTTGTTGATCACAAGCCCCGCGACGCCAACATTGCCGCCCAGCTTGCGGAAATACTCCACCGCCGAGCACACGTTGTTGGCCACATACAGCGACTGCAGGTCGTTCGACCCGACCAGGATCACCTTTTGCGCCATGTCCCGGGCAATCGGCAGGCCGAACCCGCCGCAGACCACATCGCCCAGGAAATCCAGAAGCACGTAGTCGAAATCCCAATCATGGAAGCCAAGCTTTTCAAGCAGCTCAAACCCGTGAATGATGCCGCGTCCGCCGCAGCCGCGTCCGACTTCG
>JBCCXY010000161.1:0-5924 GCA_039190895.1 Pseudomonadota bacterium
CCGCTCAAACTCATCCTTGATGACGTCGAGGAGGAGTCGATGCAGCCGCTCCACCAGTGACAGGGTCTCAAGGTAGTCGGTCTGAAAGTCTCTCTCCCCGGGCGAGGGGATCGATTCAAGTACTGACATGATCGTCTCCGTCCGTCGTTCCCATGAAACGACCTTGACGGGAAAACAAAAATTATCGGTTAATTCCCATTTCTTATTATCGAACCGGTTCCGAGGATGCGTTTCACTAAGGGTTGGAAAACAATGGGAACTTCCACGCGGCCGGTAAACCAATCGTAAATTTCGGGATCCTGCTCGGCCAGCAACTCTTCGTACAGGTCGAGGTCGGCGTCGTTCAGCCCGTCGAGTTCGCGGTCAGACCACGTGCCCAACAGCAGGTCCATCTCACGTGTGCCGCGCCGCCACGAACGGATGCGCAGGCGCTTGAGCCGGATCTCTCGGGCCTCTTCGGTCATGCCGTGTCCCGCAGGGCCCGTTGCAGTTGTTTCTCAAGCATTCCAAGGCGTTCCGCGTTGCGCGACATTTCAGCCCGGAGCTGCCGCATCTCGGTTAGGATGCCCGATACGCCGTCGTTCAATGGGGGCAGGGGGGCGTCGACCCCAACGCCTTCCCCGGTCAGCAGCCAGCGGAACGATACATTCAGGACCCCGGCCAGCATCTGCAGTTTGTTCGCCCGGGGTTCGGACAGGTCCTGCTCCCACCCCTGGATCGTTTTGAGGCGCACGCCGAGGCGTTTGGCAAGCTCTTCTTCAGACATTCCAAGGGCCTCGCGAGCGGCCGCGACCCGGTCTCCGAACGTGGCGGAATCCTCGGAATACCAGTTTTCTTCGTAAACGTTGTCCATGGTTCCCCCTGAGGACGAATCAGAGCCCAAGCAGCTTAGGCTTCTGCACCGCAGAGGTCCAACGGATGCCCTAGCGACGCTTCGGCGCGGGGCTCCACGGGCGATGACCGGTGCGGTCGGCGGCGGACCGGACGGTCAGCCCCGACGGATCGACGTAGACGGCGATGGCGCCCGTGCCGCGCAAGCCCTTGCGGTCGATCAGCCAGCAGCCGTCGGGCGCCTCGGCGGTGTCGGTGGCGACAATCACCAGATCGGCGCCATCGCAGGCCAAACCGATCCGATCCGCCGCACCGCGCCCGAAGACGTGGCGCAACTTTCGCCCGTCGATCAGCGCCTCTGTGAACCCGCCGGCTTCGGTGAACCCGGCACGGTCGAAGGCGATTTTCTGGGTCGCGACATCGCCGTCATTCTCCAGCCAGGTCTCGGCGGCGAACCCGTTGCCCCGTTCCTTTGACAGGACACGCCCGCCATCGGTCATGATCCCAACCAGCCCCGCGTCTTCGGTGATCAGGATGGGCGGACGTTCGGCATTGCTCCACAGTGCCAGCGCCAGCGCGACCGGAGCCGCGCCGAGCCATCGCAAGCGCCCGTGCCAGATAATGACGAACAGCGCCCCGAGCGCGAGCATCGGCAGCACAAACGGCCCGGGCGCAGAGACGTGACTGACAGCGCCGCCGAGGCCTGACACGAAATCGGCAACCCCCAGCACCCAGCGGATGCCCGCGCCCATGATCGCGAAACCGACCTCCGACAGCCCGAGCGGCGCCAGCACGGCCGAGATGATGGCACCCGGCATGATCACGCTCCCCATCAGTGGGACGGACAGCAGGTTTGCGAGTAAGCCAAAATGCGGCACCCGATTAAAGTGCGCCGCCGCGATTGGTGCCGTCGCGAGCCCCGCCAAAGCCGACGAGATCAGCAAGGCCACCGCCCAGCGCGCCACCGGATGCCAGCGCCACAGCCCGGTTTCGCGGAGCCCCGCGAACACTGCGATCAAAGCGGTCGTGGCGGCGAACGACATCTGAAACCCCGGGCCCAGAAGCGCCTCGGGGCGCAGGATCAGAACGATCATCGCGGCCAACGCCACAGACCGCAGGGTCAAGGCGCGCCGGTCGAACGCAACCGCAAGCAGCATCGCGCAAACCATGATAAACGCCCGCTCGGTCGCGACATTTCCCCCAGACAGCGCGAGGTACACCGCCCCCGCCAAAGCCGCCGGAATGGCGGCGTATTTGTGGATCGGGCGCCGCAGCGCGAGGCCGGGGATCAGCGCCAGCCCGAAGCGAACGGCTGTATAAATCAGCCCCGTCAGCAACCCCATGTGCAGCCCCGAGATCGCCAACAAATGCGCGAGATTTGAGTCCCTAAGCGATTGCAGCGTCTCGGCGCTCAACCCCGACCGGTCGCCCGAGGTGATCGCCGCTGCCACGGCGCCAACCTGACCGGGCAGCGCCTCTTGCACATGCGCCGACATTGCCGCCCGCGTTCGGTGGATCAGAAGGCCCGCACGCCCGTCCTCTGCCGGGGCGGCGGTAAGGACAGGGGTGCGGGTGTAGCCCACGGCACCGATCCCCTGGAACCAGGCGTGGCGGCGGAAGTCGAATCCGCCGGGTTCCACCGGGCCACCCGGGGGTGACAGGTGCGCCGTCAGGATGACGCGCAGGCCCGGCTCCAGCGTCGCGAATCCCTGTTGTCCAGACAGCGACACGCGCACCCGCGCCGGGGTCCGGTCCGGGTTCACCCGCGACAGCACCACCTGATCCAGCGTGATCCGCACGCGGTCCGAGGCCGAGCGATCCATTGCCACGATCCGCCCGTCCACCGGGCCGTAGTAGCGGAAGCTCAGCACCGGTTCGGCCACCGAATGGGTCCGCCATGCCGCCACGCCGAATCCCGCAACACTCAGCGCCAAGGCGATCAGCAACGGCGCGCGCTGCCCGACGCGCACCACGGCCACCAGCAGGACAGCGGCCGCAAGGGCGATGACGGCCCACGCGGTCTGCGATGGCTCAAACCGCAGGGCAAAGTAGATGGCGACGCCCGTGCCGAACGCGACCGGCGCCCACGGGAACAACGCCCCCCGCTGCGCGTCGATGAGGGTGCTGACGCGCACTCTTGTTCTCTCCCCAAGCAGGTGTGTACTGACGGGCCAAGTCTGGCCGCATCATGGTTTCCAGAAGGTTAACCCACCAGGGGAAAACAACATGTCCGAACGTCCGGTCGTCACCCGAATTGCCCCCTCGCCGACGGGCTTCATGCATATCGGCACGGCCCGCACGGCGCTGTTCTCGTGGCTGTATGCGCGCGGGCGGGGCGGCACGTTCCTCTTGCGGATCGAGGATACGGATCGCGAGCGTTCGACCCCCGAGGCGACGGACGCGATTCTCGCCGGGATGCGCTGGCTGGGGCTCGACTGGGACGGTGACGCGGTCAGCCAGTTCGAACGACGCGACCGCCATGCCGAGGTAGCACATCAGATGCTGGGGGCGGGGACGGCTTATAAGTGTTTCTCAACGCAGGATGAAATCCAGGCGTTCCGCGATACGGCGCGGGCTGAGGGGACGTCGACCCTCTTCCGCTCCCCCTGGCGCGACGCCGACACGTCGACGCATCCCGACGCGCCCTTCGTGGTGCGCGTGAAGGCGCCGCGCGACGGGGAAACGGTGATCCGCGACGCCGTGCAGGGTGATGTGACGATCAGGAACACCGAACTCGACGATATGGTGGTTCTGCGGTCGGACGGGACGCCGACGTATATGCTCGCGGTGGTGGTCGATGACCATGACATGGGCGTGACCCACGTGATCCGGGGCGACGATCACCTGAACAACGCGGCGCGGCAGATGCTGGTGTTCAACGCCATGGGCTGGGATGTGCCCGTTTGGGCGCATATCCCACTGATCCACGGAGAGGACGGCAAGAAACTGTCAAAGCGCCACGGGGCGCTGGGCGTGATGGATTGGGCGGCAGAGGGGTATCCTGCGGCGGCGATGCGGAACTACCTCGCCCGCCTTGGGTGGAGCCATGGCGATGACGAGTTCTTCTCGGACGCGCAGGCGTTGGAGTGGTTCGATTTGGGCGGCATCAAGAAGTCGCCTGCGCGGATGGACCGCAAGAAGCTCGACAGTCTGTCGGGCCAGCATATCGCCGCGATGGAGGACGCAGATCTTCTTGCCGGGATCGACGCGTACCTTGCCGCAGCCGCAAAGCCCCCCCTACCAAAGTCGGATCGCGATGGTTTGACGCAAGCCATGCCATACGTGAAGGACAGGGCCCGAAACCTCGCTGAACTTATTGAAAAAGCGCACTTTGTTCTGACCACGCGTCCAATTCAACGCGATGAGAAGTCGGCAGCGCAATTGGATTCGGTATCCGTTGGTATACTGTCAGAATTGACGCCGCAGCTGCAAAATGCTAGCTGGGACCGCGAAGCGCTGGAGCGCATCCTGACACGTACGGCAGAGAGTCACGGGCTCAAGTTCGGCAAACTGGCTGGGCCCCTCCGCGCCGCGTTGGCTGGGCGTGCGGTTACACCAAGCGTTTATGATATGATGCTTGTACTGGGCCGGGACGAAACGGTGGCCCGCTTGGAAGACACCTACCGCGGGTGAGGCCCCAAAGACTGCCTTCAAGACTGCGGAGAGACGAAGCACCCGGCTGGATCCCGACGGAAGATCGGCGGCCTGCCGCATAGGAAGGACGCGACATGCCAGACACCCAGCACCAGACGAAGACCGCCTATCTCACAATTGACGGCACCGAGCTCGAGCTGCCCATCCTGTCGCCGACGGCAGGACCTGACGTGATCGACATCCGTAAACTCTATGGTCAGGCGGGGGTCTTCACATACGATCCGGGCTTTACCTCGACCGCGTCGACCGACTCGACGATCACCTACATCGATGGCGACAAGGGTGAGCTTCTGCACCGCGGTTATCCGATCGATCAACTGGCCGAGAAATCTCACTTCCTCGAAGTCTGCTACCTGCTTCTGTATGGCGAGCTGCCGACAGGTGAGCAGCTCGAGGACTTCGAGAACCGTGTGACGATGCACACGATGCTGCATGAGCAGATGCAGAACTTCTTCCGCGGCTTCCGGCGTGACGCGCATCCGATGGCGATCATGGTGGGTGTCGTGGGCGCAATGTCGGCGTTCTATCACGACTCGACCGACATCACCGACCCTTGGCAGCGTGAGGTCGCCTCGATCCGGCTGATCGCGAAGATGCCGACGATTGCGGCCTGGGCCTACAAATACCACATCGGCCAGCCGTTTGTGTATCCGCGCAACGATCTCGACTATGCCTCGAACTTCCTGCGCATGTGCTTTTCGGTGCCGGCTGAAGACTATGTGGTGAACCCGATCCTCTCCCGTGCGATGGACCGGATCTTCACACTGCATGCCGATCACGAGCAGAACGCCTCGACGTCTACGGTGCGTCTGGCGTCGTCGTCGGGCGCGAACCCGTTTGCCTGCATCGCGGCGGGTGTTGCGTGCCTCTGGGGCCCGGCCCATGGCGGGGCGAACCAGGCGTGTCTGGAGATGCTGCGTGAGATCGGGACGGTGGACCGCATCCCCGAGTTCATTGAACGCGCCAAGGACAAGGACGACCCGTTCCGCCTGATGGGCTTCGGCCACCGCGTCTACAAGAACTTCGATCCGCGCGCGCGGGTGATGAAGCAGTCGGCGGATGAAGTGCTGGACCTCTTGGGCATCGAGAACAACCCGACGCTTCAGGTCGCCAAGGAGCTGGAGCGGATCGCGCTGGAAGACCCGTACTTCAAGGAAAAGCGCCTGTATCCGAACGTGGATTTCTATTCGGGCATCATCCTGGATGCGATGGGCTTCCCGACCTCGATGTTCACGCCGATCTTCGCGCTCGCGCGGACGGTTGGCTGGGTATCGCAATGGAAAGAAATGATCGCCGATCCGCAGTTGAAGATCGGTCGGCCGCGTCAGTTGTACGTCGGCGCGACGTCGCGCGACTACGTGGACGTCGAGAACCGGTAAGAGGTTTTGCGCCGCCTTTCAGGCGTCGCCCAACTGGGGGGCTAGGCCCCCCAGACCCCC
>JBCCXY010000162.1:0-5592 GCA_039190895.1 Pseudomonadota bacterium
CACAAAAAGAAGTAAGGAACCAGAACATGCTTCTGAACATCTTTGACGTGGATCACGGCGCATGTGCGCTCATTACGACCAGCAATAACAGGCATCTAATGATAGATTGCGGTCATCACGCGGACAAACGTTGGTATCCAGGCAATGCGCTCAATGCCATGGGCATCTACACGCTTGATCGCCTTTTTATTACACATTTCGACGAAGATCATTGTTCTGGTGTCGGCGATTTGCTCAATAAAACCATGGTCCAAGCGCTCGTGACGAACAACTCTCTCTCGCCACAGTTGGTGCGGCAAATGAAGTCTGGGCACACACTTGGTAATGGCGTTAGTCGGCTTCTCGAGAGCATGGAAAATACCTTTACTGGTGGACCGGTTTCCGCAGTCGACGATGCAGACTTCGGAGATACTTCGTTCTACGTCTACCGAAACGAGTACAATCCATTTTTTGGGATCACGGATTCAAACAACTTGAGCCTCGCAATTATTGTGCGTTGTGGCCCCCACACCATTCTCTTTCCCGGCGATTTAGAAGTGGCGGGTTGGAGAGCTCTTCTCACGTATCCAAAGTTCGTTTCCGACTTAAAGGACGTAAACTATTTCTTTGCATCACACCATGGACGATCAAACGGGTACTGTGCCGAGGTGATGTCACTCTGCCCGAACATTCAAGCGGTAATCTTCTCAGACGAAGGTATCGTGCACGAAACTCAGAAGACGGCCGATCTATATCGGAAGCACGCGTCCGGAATTCACTTCGGTGGCAGTATTCGACGGGTTTTGTCAACGAGACGAGACAACTCTATGAAATTTCACCTAAGTGAGCATGGTGGCGGAACTGTGGAGTTGAATGTCGCGGCTTGAATGTATCGTTCGAATTCTACGAATACGCGGGGATTATTGTCCCTGGATCGGTTTTGGCGTTTGGTGCGATGTGGCTTGCTCCAGAGTTACGAGAGTACCTCGGCCCAGAAGGCTTCACTTTTGGTGAGTTGGGGCTTTTTTATTGTGCTGTCGTATGCATTAGGCCAGGTCGCTCAAGGGATCGGCAACACCATTGAATGGGCATTCTGGTGGCCACTAGGTGGATTGCCAAGCAAGCGCATCCTCGACGGTGAGACGCTTACAGATCAACAGACGGCTCGACTGACCGCCAGTCTTAAGTCCCATGGGATCGTGGGAGAGGCATTTTCTGCGGCTGACGCAAAGGCGGCAATTCGCGAGATGTACGCTCGAGTGAAAGCGTCTGGGCACGCAGAACGGATTGACAAGTTCAATGGTATATACGGAATGCTTCGCAGTCTCGCCTCGGCGCTGATCGTTACGGCCTTGGGCTGCGCGATGTCAGATTCAGATTTGAGCGCCGTAATACTCCTCGCGCTTGCTGCGGCACTGATACTGCGAAGGATGCATAGGTTTGGATGGCACTACGGTCGTGAACTGGCAGTGGTGTATTTGGCGACTCAATCATCTCAGCTTGGTATGGTCGCGAAAGATCAACAGAATGGTTCGTGAACAGATTGGTGCTAACCTCTTCCACAGGTTCGCGCTTTATGCCCGTAAATATCTGATATCCTTGAAAAGAATTTCTCGGTGGTAGGCCCGGAGGGACTTGAACCCCCAACCAAAGCGTTATGAGCGCTCTGCTCTAACCAATTGAGCTACAGGCCCGCCGCGACCCGGAGTATGGGGGCCGGTGCCCCTGGTCAAGCCCATGGGGGCCGCACTTCCGCCTCAATGGTGCTCCCACCGTTAAGCAAGAGGGGCGTGGAAAGGACAGTGGTATGCAAGCGCATTACTTCCCGCTCCTCGGGCGGTTTCTTTGGGTTTACATCGCGCTGATCGTCGTGGTTGGCGGCATCACCGGGGCGCTTGGGATTGCCAATGCGGGGACCAGTCTCGTGCCGATCATGGTTGCGGCGATGGATGGCGGCGGGCGGTTTGTGAAGCGGGCGAAGCGGGCGCCGACAAGTGGCGAGAAGTGGGTGCTGGCGGCGATGCATTCGCTGGTGTCGGTTCTGGTTGCGATCCCGATCCTTGTGCTGATGGCCGCGCTGGCGCCGGAGCTGCTCAGCGGCGTTGGTGCGTTGATCATCCTCGCGATTGTCGTCGGCGCGTTTCTGTTCAACGTGCTGGTGTGCCGCGTGTTCGTGTGGCTTGGCGCACGGAACATGGTCAAGAAGATGGGACCGCAGATCGGGGACGCCGAAGTCTTCCAGTGATGGACAGCCGCGGCGCGGCTTGATAGCTGCCGCCCCAGCAGGATTGGGGCGGCGATGACTGGGACGAAAAACGGGCTGACCTATGCGGGCGCGGGCGTCGATATTGACGCAGGCAACGCGCTGGTGGACCGGATCAAGCCGGCGGCAGCGTCGACGCATCGGGCCGGGGTGATCGCCGGGCTGGGCGGGTTTGGCGGGCTGTTTGATCTGAAGGCGGCGGGGTTTGAGGACCCGGTGCTGGTGGCCGCGACGGACGGGGTCGGGACCAAGCTGCGGATTGCGATTGACACCGGGCTGGTGGACGGCGTGGGGCAGGATCTTGTCGCGATGTGCGTCAACGATCTGGTGTGCCAGGGCGCGGAGCCGCTGTTTTTCCTTGATTATTTTGCGACGGGCAAGCTGAGCGTCGATCACGCGGCGCGCGTGGTGGAGGGCATCGCGGCGGGCTGTCGCGAGGCCGGGTGTGCGCTGATCGGCGGTGAGACGGCGGAGATGCCGGGGATGTATCCGGAGGGGGATTTCGACCTTGCGGGTTTCGCGGTGGGCGCGATGGAGCGGGGCCGGGCGCTGCCGGAGGGCGTTGCGGAGGGCGATGTGATCCTTGGGCTCGCGTCGGACGGGGTGCATTCGAACGGGTATTCGCTGGTGCGCAAGGTGGTGGAGGTGTCGGGCCTTAGCTGGGATGCGGCGGCTCCGTTTGGGGGTGGCGCGTTGGGCGAGGCGTTGTTGCGGCCTACGAGGGTTTACGTGCGGCCCGCGCTGGCGGCGATCCGGGCGGGCGGTGTCCGGGGGCTGGCACATATCACGGGGGGCGGGCTGACGGAGAACCTGCCGCGGGTGATGCCGGAGGGGCTGGGGGCGGAGGTTGACTTGGGCGCCTGGGCGTTGCCGCCGGTGTTTGCGTGGTTGTCGCGAGAGGGCGGGCTGGCGGAGGCGGAGCTTTTGAAGACGTTCAATGTGGGGATCGGGATGGCGCTGGTGGTGGCTCCCGAAGCGGTTGAGGCCGTCGAGGCGGCGCTGGGCGGGGAGACGGTGCATCGCATTGGCTCGGTCGTGGCGGGTGAAGGTGTGCGGTATACGGGCTCGTTGGGGTGACGCGGGTTGCCATCCTGATCTCGGGGGGCGGGTCGAACATGGTCGCGCTGGCCGAGAGCATGGTCGGCGATCATCCGGCGCGGCCTGTTCTGGTGGTCTCGAACCGGCCGGATGCTGGCGGGCTGGGTCGGGCGCGTGACTTGAATATCGCGACGCAGGTTGTTGATCATAAATCGTTTTCAGAGCGTTCGGAGTTCGACGAGGCCTTGCACGAGGCGCTTGTACAGGCCGAGGTGGACGTTGTGGCCTTGGCGGGGTTCATGCGGATCTTTACGGCTCCGTTCGCGCAAAAATGGGCGGGGCGGATGGTGAATATTCACCCGTCGCTTTTGCCGAAGTATCCGGGGCTCAACACCCATGCGCGGGCGCTGGAGGCGGGGGACGCGGAGGCCGGGTGTACGGTGCATGAGGTGACGGCGGATCTCGACGCGGGGCCGATCCTGGGGCAGGCGCGGGTGCCGATCCGACCCGGCGATACGGCGGACACGCTGGCCGCGCGCATCCTTGGGTTTGAGCATCAGTTGTACCCGCTGGTGCTGCGGCGGTTCGTGGAGGGTGACAGGACGCCGATATTCCTGCCGTGACCTCTGGTGCCCCTGCGAGGCCTCGGATACAGAGCCGGAATGATCACGATTTCCACGACGGACGCGCTCGCGGAGTTTTGCAAGCGGGCAGCCCAAAGAACGTACATCACGATTGATACCGAGTTCCTGCGCGAGCGGACGTATTATGCGAAGCTCTGCCTCGTGCAGTTGGCCATTCCCGGGGATGCGGAAGAGGATGCGGTGCTGGTGGACCCTCTGGTCGAGGGGATGTCGCTGGAGCCGCTGCACGCGCTGTTCCGGGACACGTCGGTGGTGAAGGTCTTCCACGCGGCGCGGCAGGATCTGGAGATCTTCTTCGTCGAGGCCGGAGTGTTTCCGGAGCCGCTGTTTGACACGCAGGTGGCGGCAATGGTGGCCGGGTTTGGCGAGCAGGTGGGGTATGAGACTCTGGTGCGGAAGATCGCGAAGTCGGGGCTCGACAAGACATCTCGGTTTACGGACTGGTCGCGGCGGCCATTGTCGGACGCGCAGAAGGCCTATGCGCTGGCGGATGTGACGCATCTGCGGGTGATCTATGAGCATCTGGAGGGCGTGCTGGAAGAGACGGGGCGGCGGCCCTGGGTTGAGGAAGAGCTGGCGACGCTCACGGACCCGGAGACGTATCGTAATGATCCGGACGAGGCATGGCGGCGGCTGAAGACGCGGACGCAGTCGGGGCGGTTCCTGTCGATTGCGCGGGAGCTTGCGCGGTTCCGCGAAACCTACGCGCAGGAGCGGAACGTCCCCCGGTCGCGGGTGTTCAAGGACGATGCGCTGCTGGAGCTGGCGTCGACAAAGCCGAAGTCGGTCGGGGACCTCGGGCGGTCGCGGCTGCTGCTGCGGGAGGCGCGGAAGGGGGACATCGCGGAGGGGATTCTTGCGGCGATTGCGGCAGGGGTGGCGACGGATCCGTCGGACTTCCCGGAGGTCGATCGATCGCGGGACAAGCTGCAGGTGAACCCGGCGCTGGCGGACCTGCTGCGGGTGCTGCTGAAGGCGAAGTCAGAGGACGCGGGCGTTGCGCAGAAGCTGATCGCGTCGGCGGCGGACCTCGACGAAATCGCGGCGGGTGAGCGGAGCGTCCCTGCGCTGCGCGGCTGGCGGAAGAAGGTGTTCGGCGACGATGCCATGCGGCTGTGCGAGGGGCAGGTGGCGCTGACGGCAAAGGGACAGAAGGTGGAGTTGGTGGAGCTTTAGGTTAGGGGGGCGGATGTCCGATGTGTGACTTGCGGACATAGTTACCGTTAACAGCGCTCGACCAAACACCTCTTAGTACGTTTGAACGGTTGTGTGGTATTGGCTTCAGGTAGTTGAGCTCAGTCAGAGGTGACTTCAACAACATGTTTAAGTTCCTTTTCCTCCATCCAATTTTTGAAATTAGAGCGAATATCGTCATTGAGCATAAGTGTAAAATGATTTGGGTCAGCTAGGTAAAGGCAATGCCTCATTACAGTGTACGGGTTAAGCTCGAACGCCATCTCACTCTTGTATTCTTTCACTCGCGCAATCGTTTCGCGCATATAATAGTTAAATCGTCCACGGCTAATGCCGGGATAAAGGTCTGTAATTCTGTCAACAAATCCATCCACCTTGAAATCCTCAAACTCAAAATCTGGAAAAAAGTGATTGGCAATCCGCAAGAACGAAAAAGCGTTCAGCGGATGGAAAGTATGCGACTTAATGCTATGC
>JBCCXY010000163.1:0-5272 GCA_039190895.1 Pseudomonadota bacterium
CCACTTAAGGAGACCTAAGACATGACTGGCCTTCTTTCTTTCCTTCTCGGCGGCGTTGCTGTCGGGGCTGCTGTTTGGGCCCGGCGGACGTTCCTGGAGTTCTGGGGACAGAAGTCTGAAGACTACAAGGGCACGGGGCCCGAGTTTGAGCTGCGAGAGCACCTCAAGGGGCCCATCGTGTGCGAGGGCGTGATTTTCGGGCCGACGGGGCGGGTGACGTCGCGGTTCACGGCGGACATGCATGGCTCGTGGGACGGCAACAAAGGCGTGCTGTCCGAGAAGTTCACCTATTGCAACGGCGACGTGCAAGAGCGTGAGTGGCATCTGACGCTGGGCAACGATGGCAAGATCAAAGCCAACGCCGACGATGTGATCGGTGACGGCGAGGGCCATCAGGACGGCGCAGCGGTACATCTGAAGTACAAGTACCGGCTGCCGGAGGCGTCGGGCGGGCACGTGCTGGACGCGAGCGACTGGCTGTATCTTGTGGACGACGGCAAGATCATCAACCGCTCGCAGTTCCGGAAGTACGGCGTGAAGGTGGCTGAGCTTGTGGCCACGATGCGCCGGGCTGACGCGGCTTGAGGAAGCTTTCCGGCAAGCGGTACTGGCTGATTGGCGCGTCCGAGGGTCTCGGGCGCGCGGTTGCTTTTGAGCTGGCGAAGGCGGGCGCACAGGTCGTCGTGTCGGCGCGGAATGCGGAGCGGCTGGAGGAGCTTGCCACGGAGATCGGCGACGGCGCCGAGGCGATGTCGGTCGATATCGCCAGTCGAGAAAGCGTGGTGGCGGCTGCCGAAAAGGTCGGTGAGATTGACGGGGTTGTCTTCCTCGCCGGTGTGTACTGGCCGATGAAAGCGACCGAGTGGGATGCCGAGGCCGCCGAGACAATGGCGGACATCAATTTTACGGGCGCGTTTCGGTGTCTGGGCGCTGTGGTGCCGGGCATGGTCAAGCGCGGCGCGGGGCACGTGGTGATTACGGGGTCGCTTAGCGGGTTCCGGGGGCTGCCCGGGGCGATTGGCTATGGCGCGACGAAGGCCGGGGTGATGTCGCTGGCCGAGACGATGAAGTTTGACCTCAAGGACACCGGCGTTGATGTGCAGCTTATCAACCCGGGGTTCATCAAGACGCGGATGACGGACAAGAACGAGTTCAACATGCCGTTCATCATGGAACCCGAGGCGGCGGCTGAGCTGTTTGTGCGGCATATGCGGTCGGAGAAGTTTTCGCTGAGCTTTCCGTGGCTCTTCAGCCGGTTCTTCCGGGGGAGCCAGTTTTTGCCGGATTGGCTGTATTACCGCGTATTTCGCATGTGATGCCGGGGTGAACCCCGGCCTACGCTCGTGTCAGCGTTCTTGAGGTGGATCAAGGTTGAGCCCGGGGTTGGGCGTTAGTGTGAGGCGATCAATTGGAGGTCGCCATGCTGGACATCAGAACCGACAAGGTTGTGCGCGTCATCTTTCTCGCGCGGGAATACGGGCCGGATAGCCCGCATCTGCGGGAGTATATCTCGGGCTTGAACGACGACGAGGCGGTCAGTCTTGTGGCGACCATGTGGGTCGGTCGCGGGAGCTTTGAGCCGGAGGATGTGAAAGAGGCGATCGAGACCGCACGGGCCGAAGCGACGGCGCCGACGGAGGCGTACCTGGCGGGGATCCCGGAGTTGCCGGATTTGCTGGAAGACGGGATGGACGCGCTGGGGATCAGCGTGGCGGACGCAGAGGATCATCTGCGGGGGTGAGTTGTGCCGGGGTAAACCCCGGTCTACGACGCATCGTAAGGTGTGCCTTTAGGCGCACCGTTGCGCGGCGGTTTGAGCGGGGCGGTGGGCAGATTGCCGACCCTACCGGGGCTTGCGATGAGCCGCGTATCGGCGGGCCCAGGGTCGGCGATCCGAACGTTGTTCAAAGCACTTTATTGTTGGGTCACGCCGTCGCTTCGAGTGATGCGCCTGTGACAGCCATATCGCCGGGCCTCGGGTGGGCCCGTCGATGCGCGGCGGCCTGCGGCCTTGATTCCGCGCGGGGAGATGCTCGACCCGTGCGAATGGACGCGGAAGCCTGAAGTCATAGCGTTGTACGTGCGTCGGCGCGGTCGGGGGCGTCGAGGTGGGGCGTTGCGTTGAAGCTTTCGAGGAAGAGGCCGTCGGGGAGGACGCGCACCCGGTGGACCGAGGTGTTCCGGATCGGCAGGAGGACGTGCGCCATGCGCGTCGGGTCGAGCCGCAGAAGGTGGCGGACGATCATGCCGATCACGCCCCCTGATGTGACGCAGAGGACGTGGCGCCCCTCCTGCCCCGCGTCGCGCAAGGCGGTCACTACACGGGTCTCGAAGGAGGCGAAGGTTTCGTGTCCGATGATCTCGGCCTGGTGCCAGGCGTTCATGACCTGCGGGAGGTGCGTGGGGAAGTCCTTCATCGTGGGCAGGGGGATGCCGTGGACGTCCTTCAGCGCCTGGGCAAGGTTGAAGTAATCGAGCTCGTTGAATCGCTGGTCGATCTCGGCCTCATCGCCGAGGATGCCTTTCGCGGTTTCGCGTTGGCGGCGGAGGCTGCCTGACATTGCGAGGTCGAAGGTCTCGCCGCGGGCGCGAAACCACTCCCCCAGCCATTCCGCCTGTTGGTGGCCGAGGTCGGACAGCTTGTCGTAGCTTTCCTCGTCCGTCGCGCCTGAATTTGCCTGCCCGTGCCGGACCAGTACCACTTCGCCCATGGGCGCGGCTTAGCGGGGTGGCGTGGCGGCTGCAACCGGGGTGCCGGGCTGAAGCCCGGCTTACGCCGTCATCGGCGTCGCTGACCAAGAATTGAACGGGCGTTCAAAAAAGGATTTGACCTGTCGGGAATCTTGGTGAGTATGGTGGGCGAGAGCGCGGCACAGACACGCGCCCAGGGAGGACAATCAGACCCAGATGGCAGCAGACGCCACATCCTTGTCTTCGATTCCGGCATTGCTTGCTAGGAATGCCGCGTCGTTTGGCGACAAGACCGCGTTTCGCGAGAAGGAGTTCGGGATCTGGCAGAGCTGGACCTGGGCCGAGGCGCAGGACGAAATCCGCGCGCTGGCGCTTGGCTTGCTGGAGCTGGGCCTGTCCCCGGGGGATCACGTGGCGATTGTCGGCTCGAACCGCCCGGTGCTGTACTGGTCCATGGTCTCCGCGCAGATGTGCGGGGCCGTACCCGTGCCGCTGTATCAGGACGCAGTGGCGGAAGAGATGGCGTACGTCCTCGACCACTGCGGGGCGAAGATCGTCATCGCCGAGGATCAGGAGCAGGTGGACAAGGTCCTCGAAATACAGGACCGGATCGGGCAGCTTGATCACATCATCTATCACGACAAGCGGGGGATGCGGAAATACGACCACGCCCGCATGAACGCGTTGGAGGATGTTCAGGCGACCGGGCGCGCGGCGCATGAGCGCTTTGATGGAGAGCTGCAGAAGCGGATTGATGGGCTGGGGTACGACGACACCTGCGTGATGCTGTACACGTCAGGGACGACGGGGCGGCCCAAAGGTGTCGTGCTTTCGAACCGGAACATCATCGAGACGTCGAAGGCCTCGTCGGAGTTCGATGATCTGGGGCCCGGGGAGGAGATCGTCGCCTATCTTCCGATGGCGTGGGTGGGTGATTACATCTTTTCGATGGGGCAGGCCTATTGGACCGGGTTCTGCGTGAACTGCCCCGAGAGCCCCGAGACGATGTTCGAGGATTGTCGGGAAATTTCGCCCACCTATTTCTTCGCGCCGCCGCGGTACTTTGAGAACCTGCTGACGACGATCATGATCCGGATGGAGGATGCCGGGTGGCTGAAGCGGGCGATCTTCAACGGGTTCATGGAGCATGCGAAGCGGGTCGGGCCGAGCCTGATGGACGGGCGTCCGGTGAGGCTTGGGGATCGGCTGAAGTATTCGCTCGGGGATCTGTTCGTGTATGGGCCGCTGCGGAACCGGGCGGGGATGGCGAAGGTGCGCGTGGGTTACACGGCGGGTGAGGCGATTGGGCCGGAGATCTTCGAGTTTTACCGCTCGCTGGGGATCAACCTGAAGCAGCTATACGGGCAGACGGAGGCGTCTGTGTTCATCACTCAGCAGCCGGATGGCGAGGTGCGGGCGGACACGGTGGGTGTGCCGTCACCCGGGGTTGAGGTGAAGATCGCGGACTCGGGCGAGGTGTTTTATCGGTCTCCAGGGTCGTTCGTGGAGTATTACAAGAACGCCGAGTCCACTGCCGACACCAAGGACCCGGAGGGTTGGGTCGCGACGGGGGATGCCGGGTTCTTTGAGGACGCCACGGGGCATCTGCGGATCATCGACCGGGCGAAGGACGTGGGCAAGATGGCCGACGGGGCGATGTTTGCGCCGAAGTACGTTGAGAACAAGCTGAAGTTTTATCCCAACATTCTGGAAGCGGTGGTGTTCGGCGCCGGCCGGGATCGGTGCTGCGCCCTCATCAACATCGACCTGCAGGCGGTCGGGAACTGGGCGGAGCGGAACAACGTTTCCTACGCGTCGTATCAGGAGCTTGCGGGGCATCCGAAAGTGCTCGACATGATCCAGGCGCATGTGGAGGAGGTGAATGCCTCGGTCGCGGTGGATGAGATGCTGTCGGGCTGTCAGGTGCACCGGTTCCTGGTGCTGCATAAGGAGCTGGACGCCGACGATGGGGAGCTGACGCGGACGCGGAAGGTGCGGCGGAAGATCATCGGCGAGAAGTTCGATGACCTGATCGGCGCGCTCTATGACGGCTCAGTGGAGGTCTATACCGAGACGGAAGTGACCTATGAGGACGGCCGCAAGGGCTCCATTAAGGCGACGCTGGAGATCCGTGACGCGCGGGTTGTCGAGGCGGCGGCTCGGACGGTGGCGGCGGAATGACTGTTGCGCCGAAAAGAACCGACGCTGCGACGGTCGTACTACGCGGGCGCGGAACAAGGCCAACGGCCGCCGCGCCATCGCCGGGCCCACCCGAGGCCCGACGATTTGGTTGGGGCAGCGCGTCGTTCGGAACGACGGCGGGACGGTGCCATAAAATGCGTGGCGGCCCTGTCGGATCGCCGGTCCCGGGCCCGTCGATGGCGCGGCTTTGCTCTGCGGGTGGCTCATGAATGAGATGACGGCGGAACCCTTCGTCACCGAGGACGGGCGGACCATTGGCGGGGTGCTGATGGAGATGAAGTACATCACGCTGCGGTTCGGTGGGGTGACGGCGATTGAGGATATCTCGTTCGACATCCGCGAGGGGGAGATCCGGGCGATCATTGGCCCCAACGGCGCG
>JBCCXY010000164.1:0-5236 GCA_039190895.1 Pseudomonadota bacterium
TCATGACCGACGCCGACGTCGACGGCGCCCACATCGCGGCGCTGTTGATGACGTTCTTCTTCACCCAAATGCGCCCGATGATCGACGCCGGGCACCTCTACCTCGCGTGCCCGCCCCTCTACCGCCTCACCCAGGGCTCCCGCCGCGTCTACTGCCTCGACGACGCCGAGCGCGAGATGTGGCTGGAAAAGGGGCTGGGCGGCAAAGGCAAAATCGAGTCCTCGCGCTTCAAGGGGCTGGGAGAGATGGACGCCAAAGACCTCAAAGACACCACCATGAACCCAGAAACCCGCAAACTCATCCGAGTCACCATCGACGAAGACGCCCCCGGCGAAACCGGCGATCTGGTGGAGCGGCTGATGGGCAAAAAGCCGGAATTGCGGTTCCAGTATATTCAGGAAAACGCTCGGTTCGCGGGGGAGTTGGATGTTTAGACTGTTACTTTTGTATCGAAGCTGCCGAACTCACGCCCTCCGTAAGCGCTTAACGCAGCCTGCCCCAAACCAGTAATTGAATAGACCCGCTTTCTTCGCCCGCCTCGTTCCGAAGTTGGCTCGCCCATCCTTGAACGAACCAAGCCAGCTCGCTCCAATTTGTCGAGCGCACCGTAAATCTGAGGCAAAGCGGTACGTTGCTTAATCCCCTCCAGCTCTCGGCAAATCTCCGCCCCGTAAGCATCCCTTCCACAGCGAACTACCATTTCAAGGATAAGCGCCTGCTTCGATCCAAGATCGAAGCCCCTATCGACATTCTTCATGGCCTCACTCTCCTAACCTCCTGAACAGAGCATCAACCAGCCTTTTGACCAGCGGTTTTTCAAAAATCGCGTGGAAAAAGAAACACACCACCGTCCATTGAAAGTGCAACTCTCCAAAACCGGTACCAAAGCGCCTCTGGATTTCTGGCAACCGCTCCAGCGCATCGCCAACTCGTGCATCAACGTCGTCAATGTCCATGACAAACAATAGTAATCGCTCGGCGTAAGCACCTTTCCGTTCAGCCGGAGACTCTGTCCGGTTTTCGTCAACGTACGTCACATACGCATCCCCGTGCTCAAGTTGAGAAACCAGCGCCAAACACAAGGCTCGTTGCGTTTCGCTGAGCTCGGTTACATCAAGATGGACTTCCCCATCGATCGTCTGCGCACTTTTGAAAATTGCGGCAACTTGAGCGACATCAGATATCTCAGCTCCAGTTTCCGCGATAACCCTGTCAAACCGTCTACTCAGCCTTTTGTAAACAGCATCTGCGTCTTCGAACCTGCTCATCTCGACCAAGCCCCTTTCTTTTGTAGATTTCGTGTCTCCCAGACATTTGCAGCCCTTTCATGTTCCTATCGCCCCCATTAGGCCTACCCTATTACACTAATACAATATGTTGATCAAGTTGAAAGCGTAGCGTGCGCTTCAGCGCACCTCTCACCAAACCCCAATGCCCACCGTAGGCCGGGCTTTAGCCCGGCACAGCCGCAGGGTGGGGTTCCACCCAACCATCCCCCACCCAAAACCACGCGTAGGGTGCGCTTCTGCGCACCGCCCCACTCGCAACCCGCGCGGGCATTGCCGGGGGTGAACCCCACCCCACACCGCGCTACACTCCACCCCATGCGCCACATCCTCCTCGCCCTCGCCTTTGCCACCCCGCTCCACGCGCAGGACGTGGAGCTGGAGCTGGTCCTCCTCGCCGACGCCTCCGGCTACATCTCGCAATCCGAAATCGAGTTCCAAAGACAGAGCTACGCCGACGCCATCACCGACCCCTCGGTGATCGCCGTCATCCAGGGTTCCGCCTATGGGCGCATCGCCGTGACCTATGTCGAATGGGCCGCGAACACCGTGCCGGTGACGCCGTGGATGGTCATCGACGGCCCCGACAGCGCGCAGGCCTTTGCCGACGCGCTGATCGGCCCGCCCCGGCAGGCCGTCGGGCGGAATGCCATCGGCACCGCCCTGCTCGACGGCAAGCGGCTGATCGAGCAGAACAACCATGACGGTTGGCGCAAGGTCATCGACTTCTCGGGCGACAGCCCCCGCAACTTCTCCGGCCCCTCCATCGCCGACGCGCGGGCGGAGGTTCTGGCGGCTGGCATCATCATCAACGCCCTAGCCATCTCCACCGCCGACCGCCCCTATCTGCCGGACGCTTACCACGACCAGATCATCGGCGGCCCAGGCTCATTCGTGGTCGAGGCCGAGGGCCGAAGCGACTTCGCTGACGCCGTCCGCCGCAAGCTCATCCTCGAAATCGGAGGGCTCGACGTGCGGACCGCCGGTAGGGTGGGCAATCTGCCCACCGACCCCTTGTCAAATAAAGACGAACAATAACAGTGGCTTACAAACGGTCCCCATGGGGACCGCTATTCCACCCCCTCCTGAATCGCCTCCAGATGCGCGATCAGATCCGCAATCGGCTCGCTCGTCAGCACTGGCTGTCCATACTCCGAAGGGATCGCCACAGACTGCACCCCCTCAAAGAAATCGCCCCAAGTGGGCATCACGCCCCCATGGCTCACCACCCGGTCCCGACCGTCCACTTTCGCGGCCACCCAGGCCACCGGAAAGATCCCGTCGTTGACCCGCGCCAGCCCCGTCAGATCCGGCGGAAGCACCGCAAGGACCCCAACCATCGGCCCATCCCCCCGCGCCGCCTCCCCGTGACAGGTCGCGCAGTAGGACGCAAAGATCTCCGCCCCCCGCTCGGCATCCTGCGCCGCAGCCGACAGTGGGAGCATTAGAAGAAACGTGAGTGTTCTCATGGTTCACCTCCAATCTCCCCAATTCTCCCACAGCACGCCGGCCACGACCTTGATGCACGTCAAGTCCGCCCCTTGTCGTCCCCCGCGTCCCGCTCCACACTCACTCCATGCGCCTGTTTGTTTTTCTCGCCGCCGTAACCCTCACCGCCTGCACGGACCGTCCCCTCACCGCGAATGAAACCGCCTTCGCCCGCACCATCATGGGCGACGAACTGAACGCCGAAGAGGTTCGTATCACCCGAGGCTCCGTCCTCGCCCTCGCCCGCATCACCGTCCCCCCGCGCCCCCAGACGACCTGCCGCGAAAAGCTCTACCCCGAGCTCACCGAGCCCGTCGAAGGCGTCATCCCCGCCTTCGTCTACGGCGACCGGATGTACTACGGCCGCGACTTTTGGGAGCGTGATTTCCTCGCCGGCTACCCCACCCGGATGGACCTCGTCTCGGCGATGCGCCTTGCCCACGAGTTGACCCATGTCTGGCAGTGGCAGGCCCGGGCCCAGACGAACTACCACCCCCTAAAGGCCGCACGAGAACACCAGCTTGTTGAGGACCCCTACCTTTTCGACACCGACGAAGTCCGCCCCTTCCTCAGCTACGGGTTCGAGCAGCAGGGCGCCCTCGTCGAAGAATACGTCTGCTGCCGCGCCGTCGACCCCGACGGAGCGCGCACCAACCGCCTCCGCCAGATCGTTTCCCAGGTCTTCCCCGCCGCCGCGAAGGACGAAGCTGTCCCCCAAAGCGGTATCCGGATCCCCTGGGCCGGAGCCGACCTAAAGGGCGTCTGCTCCTGACCGCTGCAACTTCAGCGGCTCTGTCCGAGCGAGCCGAAGGAGATGTGCCATGAACGGCTTCGTCGCATCATCCGACCTCGTCGCCCCATACAACCGCCGCGTCACCCCCTTCGCGGTTAAGGGCCGGGTCACGTAGTCCGAGTTATACCGCACCTCGCGCACGACCCAGTCGGGCAGCACCGCCACACCCCGGTTCGAGGCGACCAGCAGCAGGATGACCGCCGTCAGCTCCACCTGACGGACTGAACCCGGCTCCACCTTCGCGGGCATCAGAAGTTGTGAGAACACGTCCAGCCGGGCACGGTCCACCGGGTATGTAATCAGGGTCTCGCCGCGAAAATCCTCAGCGACGACGAACTCCTTTGCAGCAAGGGGATGCTGGGACGAGGCGACAAACACAGGGGCGTAGTCGAAGAGTGGCGAGAAGGTCACGTCTTCGAGAGTCTCCGGGTCCGACGAGATCACCAGATCAACCTCCTCCCGCTGCAGCGCCGGGAGCGCGTCGAAAGCGAGGCCGGGGCGGATATCGACGTCGACGTCTGGCCAGGCCTTACGGAACTGCTCCAGCACCGGGAAGAGCCATTCGAAGCACGCGTGGCACTCGATGGCGATGTGGAGACGGCCGGTCTTGCCGGAACGCAGCCCGCTAAATTCCTGTTCCAGCGCCTCAATTTCGGGGAGGATCCGCTCTGCCGCCGCGAGAAGGCGCTTACCCGCTGCGGAGAGTTTCAAGGGTTTGGAGCGGCGGACGAACAACTCTACCCCTGCCTGATCCTCGATCCCCTTCACCTGATGCGACAGCGCGGATTGCGTGATGTTCAACTGATCCGCCGCCCGCGCGAGGCCGCCGGCCTCGTGAATAGCGCGGATGGTGCGGAGGTGGCGAAACTCGATGTGCATGAGGCAAACCACATTAACTTGGTGAGAATTATGAGTTTGCCTCACATCTACCGCCGTGGGAAAACCGAGGCAACAGATTGGAGCCGCGATGAACACCCGCATCTCATTCGAGTTCTTTCCTCCGCAGTCGCTCGACGCGTCGTTCCGTCTTTGGGAGACGGTGCGGACGCTGGCACCCTTGGACCCTCGCTTCGTGTCCGTGACCTATGGCGCGGGCGGAACGACGCGGGATTTGACCCATGAAGCGGTGGGGACGATCGGCGAGCACTACGGCCTTAACGTCGCGGCGCACCTCACGTGCGTGGACGCGACGCGCGAGGAAACGCTCGCAATTGCAGAGCGTTACGCGGAGGTGGGCGTAACTGAAATCGTGGCGTTGCGGGGTGATCCACCAAAGGGCACCGGCGCTTTCCAGCCGAATCCCGAGGGTTTTGCAAACTCCGTTGAGTTGGTGGAGGCCCTGGCCGCCACCGGAGAGTTCCACATCCGCGTCGGCGCTTATCCTGATCCTCACCCCGAGGCGACCTCAGCTGACGCGGATGTGGATTGGTTGAAACGCAAGATTGACGCGGGTGCGGACTCGGCGATCACGCAGTTCTTCTTCGAGGCGGACACGTTTTTCCGCTTCCGCGACAAGTGCGCAGCGGCGGGGATCGACGCAACGATCATCCCTGGCATCCTGCCTATTGAAAACTGGGCGGGCGTCCGCAAGTTCGCTATGCGCTGCGGGACACCGGTGCCTGCATGGCTAGACAAGATGTTTGACACGGCGATCCGCGATGGGCGCGAA
>JBCCXY010000165.1:0-4864 GCA_039190895.1 Pseudomonadota bacterium
GCCTGGCTCATATCGAGCATTACATCGCTGTCGGCGTCGTCGGGCTTTGCGTCTTCGTTGGTGTCCTTGGCGGCCATACCTGGGGCACTCCTTGTGAGCTCGATTCGGGTGCGATTCGCTTCACCCGAATCATTTAGCGCGAATCATACAACAGCAACCCGATTCGCCTGTTTTTCTTGGGACAGTGTCACTCTGGCGTTTCCGGATCGGAAACTGAGACACCGGTTTCCTTCAGAAGCGCGTCCAGCGCTCCACGTTCCTCTCGACTCAGTCGCACCCCATTCGGCGCGACGTCATACTCCGTCCGGTCTTCCACGTCCCCGCGCCTTGCCCGCTCTCGGGCCTCTGCGGCCTGGCTCAACCGCCAGGTGACCGCCTCATCCGCAAGGTCACCCAGATCCTCCGCCGCTTCCTCAATCTCTCGCTTGGCGCCGCGTGAGGCGGCCAGCTTCGCCAGTTCCTCGGCGACACACTGAATGGCAAGGTCAAGGTCGTCAGCGTTTCGAACCCCAGGTGCAATGGCCACATGGCTTGGCGCGAACACCTTTTCAAGGGCCCCGGCGCCCGCCGCGTTTTCTATTTCTTCACGACTGTCAAAGGTTAACAGCGCCCACCGCACTGCGTCATGCTCGGGCAGGGTCAGATCCAGAACCTCCAGATCCGACAAAAACCGCTCTACCGCCGCCGGATGAGTCACCAGCGTGGCAAGGATCACCGCCTCCCGCAGCACATCCTCGACCGCCCCCGACGCCGCTGCCAGAAGCGACGTCTTGGTCGATGGCTTCACCGGTTCCGGCCCCTTCCATCGGCCCTTCTGGAACCCAGCAAACCGTTGAGGCGTAAACAATTCGTATCGAAGTCGCCGTATTTCCTCGCCGTAATGCTGGCGGATCGACGGGTCTGCGATCTTTCGGATCGCCTCTCGCAGGCTCTTGTCCAGCGCCGCTTTCCGCTCCGGGCTGTCCAAAGACCGGCCCTCCGTCTCCCGCCGCCAGAGCAATTGCACCATCGGCACGGCGCCCTCGATCAGCGACCGCATCGCGCCCGCCCCCTGTGCCTTCAGCAGATCGTCCGGGTCCTGCCCCTCGGGCATCAGCGCAAATCGCAGCGATTGCCCGGCCTCCAGCAGCGGCAACGCGAGGTCCACCAGCCGCATCGCCGCGCGAAGGCCCGCCGTGTCTCCGTCCAGCGCGATTACAGGCTCCGGCGCGATCCGCCACAAGAGCCGCAACTGATCCTCGGTGATCGCCGTCCCAAGGGGGGCCACCGTCGCCCCGAACCCGGCCTCCGACAGGGCGATGACATCCATGTAGCCCTCGGCCACGATCAGCGGATCGCCCTTGCCCGCCGCCTCCCGCGCGGGGCCCTGATTGTACAGCGACCGCCCCTTGTCGAAGAGCTCCGTTTCCGGCGAATTCAGATATTTGGCCCGGGCATTGTCCGACATCGCCCGCCCGCCAAGCGCAATGGCCCGGCCCCGCCCGTCGCGAATGGGATAGATGATCCGATCCCGAAACCGATCATACGGCGCGCCGCCATCGTCCGGCTTGGCACACAGCCCCGCCCCGATGATCAGATCCTCGGCCACGCCCTTGTCCCGAAGATGCTGCAAGATGCCCTGCCGCTGATCGGGCGCAAACCCGATCCCCCAGCGCTCTAGCGCATCACCTTCCAGACCGCGCCGCGCCAGATACTCCCGCGCTGCCGCCCCGGCGCCCGTCTTCAATTGCAGGCGATAGTGCTGAACGGCCTGCTCCATCACCTCGGCCAACTGCGTCCGGCGATCCGCCTTCTCCGCCGCCTTCGGGTCGCGCGCGGGCATCTGCATCCCGGCTTCGCCGGCCAGAACCTCCACCGCTTCCATGAAGCCCAGGTTCTCGGACTCCCGCACGAAGGTGATCATGTCCCCCTTCGCGTGGCAGCCGAAGCAGTAGTAATACCCTTTGCGATCATCCACATGGAAGCTCGCCGTCTTTTCCTGATGGAACGGGCACGGGGCCCACCAGTCGCCCTTGCCCTGGTTCGACTTCCGCGTGTCCCAAGACACCTTCCGTCCGACCACCTGTGCCAGCGACAGGCGGGACCGCAACTCATCCAGGAATCCAGGGGGCAGCGCCATGCCGTATTATCCGTCGACACCAATCCAGAGTCGAGGCACCGTCACCCCATGCCCGAGCCGTTCGAGAAAATGCTCACCGGGGGCCACCCCAATTCCCTCGGTCGCACGGTTGAGGTCGTTGAGGCCGTCCTCGCCACCCCGTCCCGCATGGAAGAGCTGTTCCTTTGCTACAAAAGCCCGGATGAGGTCGTCCGCCTTCGCACCTCGAACGCGATGAAACGGGTTGAGGCGGAACGTCACGACCTCCTCGTCCCCTATATCGACCGCCTGATTGCCGAAGTCGGCGCACTCGATCAGGCCTCCGCGCAATGGACCCTTGCGACCCTGTTCGGTCGATTGACGGACGACCTCACCCCGTCCCAGCGCGCGGGTGCCCTCGCGATCATGCAACGCAACCTTGCCGAACATGACGACTGGATCGTCCTCAACACCACGATGGAGACCCTGTTCGCGTGGTCAGAAACCGATCCAAACCTCGCCGCCTGGCTGCGCCCTCACCTTGAACGCCTTGCCGAAGACCCCAGAAAGTCCGTGGCCAAACGCGCCACCAAATACCTGGGAAAAGTGTGAGACCCCACCGCCTGCGACGATCACCCCTGCTTCACCTGGCGGGAAAATACTCCCCCCGGAGGGTAGCTCTCCACCCGCGCAACCGCCCGCCAAAGGTGCGCGCCCGTCATCACGTCTCGAATTAACCAAATTTCCGACCTGCTTTCCGCCAGATCCGTAGATTGCATTCTAATGTATACCGAAATTTCTGAGTCGAAGATCCAATGCCCTTTAAAAAACCCACCCACATTCTCGCCCTCGCAGCTCTGTTGAGTCTCCCAATCGGGGCCATTTCGGAATCTGCTGCTGACGAAGCGCAGGCTCTGCAGACGCTCGCCGAACTACACAACCACGACCCACTGACGCGAGACGTGGAGTCCGACGGGGCCGACCGCATTCGGCTGGCGGATCGGCTGACGATGCTGACCCAGCGTGTCGCGGCGGCGTCCTGTGCGCTTACCTCTGACGTGGCCACGCAAGAGGCCTACTTTCACCTCGAAGAGGCGATGCATGAGATCGACATTATCCTAGTCGCGCTGACAGACGGGAACGAGGCGCTGCACATCCTCGGCCCCGAACATGACCGCCGCACGCTCCATGACATTGAGGGTCTCAGGCAGGAGTGGCTGGATACGCATGGCGCCGTCGAAGACGTGCTGCGCGACGGCCACGATGTCGACGCGGCCCATGTGATCGACGATCACAACCTCAAACTGCTGGAGCTTTCGACGGTCCTTGTTGCGGACATCATGGGCCAGTACTCGCACCCCTACGAAATGACGCAGTCCGACGCGATGCTGATCACGATTGCCGGGCGCCAACGCATGTTGACGCAGAAGATGGCCAAGGATGCCTGCGAGATTTGGACAGGGTATCACGCCGAAGAGGGACGCGCTGATCTGATCGAGACGATGGCGGTGTTCGAAAACTCGCTGAACGCCCTCCGCTTCGGCATGCCCAATGCCGGGGTCAAAGAGGCCCCCACGGATGAAATCCGCGCCGACCTCGACAGCATTCTGGGACGCTGGGCCGTCATTCGTGGCAACCTCGACCTGCTGATCGCGGGGGAGGATCTGGACATGGATCAGAAGTTTGAGATCTTCCACGATTTCAACGTGGAACTCGACGAACTCGACCACCTTATCCAGGACTACGCTCTGTACGCCAAACGCCACCACGGTTGAGCGCACAGAAGGCGGTCCCCATGGGGACCGCTTGTAACAAACTGAATATAAACACTAAAATCGAGGAAGGATCTTTGGGGACCTTGTGAGGTCCCCAGTTTCCGGTCTAAAGCACCATCTTGAAGACCGGGACCGGGAAGGGTCGCGGGGGATCAAATTTGCAGTCCCCCACTGTCCCCGATGCCGCTGCCTCAATCTCACCGCCCGACATGAAGTTGATCCCGCCCAGCCCGTCGGGAACCGAGTCCACCGACACGCTGCCATCGGCCACCACCGTGGCCCCATACGCCGCCGTTCCCGACCCGAGTGAGACGCCACCCAGCGATACAACCGTGGCCCCGCCCTGCCCGGTCGAGCAGTAATCCGTCGCCCCCAGCCGCACCCCGTCGGGTGCCCGCACCGCCTGATCCGACGGGTCGAGCACGACCAGCGTCGCGTCCTCCAAGGCGACCCCTGCCCCGAACTGAACCTGACAGTCCGTGACGATCACCGCATCCTCCACCACCAGCCCCGCCTCGAAGGTCAGGGTCGGGCCGTTGCACGAGAAATGATTGACCGCATTCGGAGCGATATCCCCCGCCGTCACCTCCGACCCCGCCGGCGTGACCGGAAACGGAAGCGTCTGGTCCGTCACGTAGTCCGGCTGCACAGGCAGCGTCGGGTCGAGGTGATCCACAGCGAATGTTAGTGGGTTTTGTTCTGAGGATTATTCTTGTTCGACCATAACAGTTAGGTGAAGTTAGGTGTACATACTCAACATAATTTGACAACGGCAGCGTTTTTGCAGTAGTTTCCACCGGATCCGCTTTGGTTCATACCTTGCGCGCTAGGTAAGTTACCAATCAACTCAATATTTTTTGCGGCGGTCGCCTCAGAAAGTAGTCCCGTTCTCACCTGGATTCTTCTAGAAATAGCTGTCATATATTGCGGGATTTTTATATGATCGGGAGACTCGTTCGATTTCTTACACGCTGTTCTTCGCCACACCAAATGAAAGTGTCTTCCTTCGTAC
>JBCCXY010000166.1:0-4568 GCA_039190895.1 Pseudomonadota bacterium
AATCGCCGGGTGCGTGTCATTCAACTGGATCGCCACCTTCTTTGGCAGCAGGCGCAGGTCGTCATACTCCGTTTCGAACCGACGCATGATGTCGCGCAAAGAGGCGGCGGTGAAGAAATACTCCTGCTTTAGCCGCAGGGTCTTGCCCTCGTACGTCGTGTCGTCGGGGTACAGTACCCGGCTGATCGTTCTGGCAAATGCCTCTTGCTCAGCGGCAGCGGCATAGTCGCCCTGGTTGAATCGGTCGAGGTCGAAGATCCGCGTAGGTTCGGCACCCCAAAGCCGCAGAGTGTTTGCCCAGCGGCCCTCCCAGCCGATGACCGGCGTGTCATGCGCCTCGGCAATCACCGACTCCGCCGGGCGCCAGATCCCGCGGGAGCCGGTGCGGTGAACGTGCCCGCCAAACCCGATTTCAAACGCCGCCTCGGGGCGCACAAACTCCCACGGGTTCTGAAAGCGCAGCCAATCCTCCGGATCCTCCGCCTGCCGCCCGTTAACGAAGCGCTGGCGAAACAGACCGTGCTCATACCGGATGCCATAGCCGAAGGCGGGACAGCCGAGTGTCGCAAGGCTCTCCATAAAGCATGCCGCCAGCCGCCCTAGCCCGCCATTGCCAAGCGCCGCGTCGGGCTCATCCCGAACGATGGTGTCAAACGGAAGCCCCAGGTCCTCGAACGCCGCCCGGGCCGTGTCGCCCACCCGCAGATTGGTCATCGCGTCTTCCAGCAGACGGCCAATCAGAAATTCCATCGACAGGTAGTAAACCCGCTTTTCCTGCCCGTCATAAGTTGCACGCGTGGCGGCAAACCAGCGCTCCACGATCTGATCGCGGATCGTATAGCTCAGCGCCATCCGCCAATCGTACGGCGTCGCGTGGTCGGGGTCTTTTCCAAGTGTCAGCGACAGGTGCCGCAGCACCTCGCCTTTGAACTCGTTCACGGACATGGTCCCCTCGTGCATGATGTCGGACGATGGCGGCCGATCCGCTGTTCGAATCGGACTACCCAAGCGATGTTTGCGATACCATTAAAGTTGGCAAGGTCGCTGCGCAAAATTCGGATGAGCAATCTGCACACACTTCCGAAAAGTGCCACCTTTCTCAGCACTTGTCGGATGTCTGCCCGAATTGACACAATCCACCTGTGGTCTGAGCGCAACGCATTTCCACCTCTGAGCGAAGCGTTGCCCAAGAATCGCCTATCTTGTGGTAGTGTATCGGCAAGGCGCAATCAGTGGCGCTTTGCTCATTGATTTCGCACGAGTTTTCGGACGGGGCATCACGCTCCGACCGGTACGGTTCCTCCCTGACTGGACAGGTCGCGCTCTGCGCGGCCTATTTTTTTTGATGCATAAGGTGTGTGCAGTTATCGTCCGACGAACCCCTCGCGGGCCACAGGTGCTGGTGTTCCGGCATCCCCTCGCCGGAATACAGCTAGCCAAGGGCACGCGGCTTCAGGGCGAAAGCCCCTGGGCAGGCGCCCGGCGTGAATTGTTCGAAGAATCCGGGGTCACCGTCCGCGCCACGCCAACAGCACGCCTGGGCCCGATGCGGATGCCGGGTGGCACCCTCTGGCACATATTCGCCGCAGCCCCGCGATCGACACTCCCCGATCGGTGGGATCACTGGGTCGAAGACGACGGCGGACATCTGTTCTCTTTCCACTGGCACCCCCTCACCGCTCCACCACCGGCCAGCATGGGCTCCCCATCCCGCCGCGTCCTCCGCCGCATCAATCGCAGCCAGGTAAGGATTGCTCAAAGCACAGCGGTATCGCCGCACCCGACCTAAGCAATGCTCCCGTCAAATATGGTCCCGGCCCTCGGCACTGCACATGCATCAGACTACCAACCGAATCTGAATAATTTGAACCCAATGGCAGGTTGGTCGCAGGAGGTCGTAAAGGATCGGGGCTTACTCTTCGCCTTCGAGGGAGGTTCAGATGAAACTTGTATTTACGATGGCGCTCGCTTTGGCCGCCTGTGCTGGACAGGTGGCGTTTGGACAGCACAAGTTCGAGCGCCTCTACAGCGGTAGTATTGTTCCGTTGGGTAAGGGCGGGATCTTTCGACTTGAAAACGGGGGACGCTATTCACCCTACATGCGGCTTTGGGGGATCTACGTCACCGATGACGACGCATTAGATGGCTATGCAGGGATTTATGATTGTGTGCCCCCTAAGCCGCAAGCGGCTCGATCAGCTCCGTGCCCGATGCACGGTTAGAGTTCACCTTCGGGTCCACCCGCCAGAACTCAAACCGATCCTCCGGCGCCGGCTGCATCAACGTCGCCGCACCCTTCCCCGCCTCACCCAGCCACAACGGCCACTCATCCGGCTCCAGGCTCACCGGCATACGGTGATGAATACCCGACATCGCCTCATTTGCCGACGTCGTGACGATCGCGCAGGTCGTATACGCCTCGTCGCCGCGCTCCCACTCTTGCCAAACGCCCGCAAACGCGATCAGCCCTCCGCCCTTGGGCCGGATGAACCACGGCAACCGCTTGCCCTCGGCATCCTTCGTCCATTCATAGAACCCCGACGCCGGAATGATGCACCGCCGCTCCCGCGCAGCCGCCCGGAAGGCAGGTTTCTCGGCAATGCTCTCCGACCGCGCATTGATCAGCAGCGGGCCGCCATTCGTCGTCTTGTACCAATGCGGCAGAAACCCCCAGCGCATCGCCACCAGCCGCCGCCCCTCCGTCACCACATGCACCCGGTTCGTCGGGCACACGTTGTAATTCGGCACCTCCGGCAAATCATTCGCCGGCACCGCCTCGAACAGCCGCGCCATCTCGTCCGCCGCTTCGGTGATAATAAACCGTCCGCACATCTCTCTACTCTACGCCACCCGCACCGGGGCACCAGAGCTTTGACCACCTCCGGCATTTCGACAATAACGCGGGGAGGGACAGAATGAAGGACTACACCATGCGGTGGATCGTGCTGGCTATCGGCCTTAGCGCTGCAACCTCGCTTCACGCCGCCGACCGGCTGCTGGGCCCGGACCTCCCCGGCACACCGCCGCTGATGCGCCCCGCCGCGCCCGAGGTCGAGACACCGGGCCCGGACACCGCCCGCCCCAATGCGCGCAACAACCGCCTGCCCCGCGCCCGGTGGGAGCAGCGCCGGAACGGGGACCTCTGGACACGCGTCGCCCTCGCCGCCGCCAAGGCGAACGGGCTGGTCGATGTCGTGCCCGAAGACATCACCGCCTGGTGCCCCGCCTACCCCAACCAGACGCCCGAAAACCGCGCCGCGTTCTGGGCCGCACTGATCTCTGCCGTCGCCCGGTACGAGAGCACGTGGAACGAACGCGCCATCAGCCCCAACGGCCGCTGGCACGGCCTGATGCAGATCCAGCCGTCCACCGCCGAGTTCCGCGGCTGCCGCGCCCAAACGGGCCAAGCGCTCCGCGTCGGCACCGCAAACGTAAGCTGCGCCGCCCGGATCATGTCGGTGACGGTCCCCCGCGACAACGCCATCTCACTCAAAGGCGACCGCCGCTGGAGGGGCGTCGCCGCCGACTGGGGCCCCATCCGAGCCACATCAAAGCGCCGCAACATGCAACGCTACACCCAACGCCAAACCTACTGCCGCCTCCTCGCCGACGTCCGCCCCAAACAACGCCCCGGCTAGACCAAGTCCAAGCTCTTCATCTTGGGAAAAATACTCCGGGGGGCTCCGAAGGAGCGGGGGCAGCGCCCCCTCCCCCATCAACTCCTGCCCCATACTCTAAGTCAAAGGTAGGCCGGGGTTCACCCCGGCTCTCCGATCCAATCGCGCCCAAAAAGGAAAAAGGGGCCCACGAGGGGCCCCTGAGGAGTTTCGCTTGTCAGGCTCATTCTGTCGTACCGCCCGGTTTCTGCCTGCGGCCTGACCCGCGTTCGGGGGCGAGCGCACCCGCCCCGGATGAGAGTGGGTGGGCTAAGTGCCGCCCCACCCTATGCTGACATCCCCCGTCATCTTCAGCTGCAGCCGCTCGTTGCGCCGCAAGTGTTACACTTCATGCAAGTCCCGTTCCGGACGAGGGTGTAGTTCCCACACTCCCCGCACGGATCGCCTTCATAGCCTTGCATCTTCGCCTTGGTCGCCGCGTCCATCTCGGCGGGCGCCACGTGCCCCACCTCGACATCCGGAACCATCGTCTGCAGCGCCGTACCCGGGTCCAGCATCGTGTCCAACGCCGTCGCCCCTGCGGCCACGCCGCCCTTCAGCACCACCAGCTCCTGCGGCACCCGCTTCCGCAAGTACCCCGTCGAGGCCACCGTCTTCAGCACGTCGGTCATCGATCCCGTCGCCCCCGGCACCTCGGTGAAGTTCCGAACGCCCTCGTCCTCACCCCGCCCAAGCTCATCGAAGGTCGATCCCTCGGGCTTCACATGCGCCAGGTCCGTCCGGTCAAGGTACGACACCGCCAGCTCGCGGAAGATATAATCCAGGATCGACGTCGCGTTCTTGATCGTCTCGTTGCCCTGCACCATCCCTGCCGGTTCAAACCGGGTGAAGGTGAAGGCATCCACGAACTCTTCAAGCGGCACCCCGTACTGCAGGCCAACGGACACCGCG
>JBCCXY010000167.1:0-4290 GCA_039190895.1 Pseudomonadota bacterium
ACCGCTCATCGAGCTCTTGCAAGCTCGCCTCGCTAAGCTCAAACGCCGCGATACGCTTACAACGGAACGCCCCAGGCACTCCGGATCAGATCCTCGATATACTCGACAGACTCGACAACGGTGTCCTGAAACTCCTCGACACGCGACTCCACGTTCCCCACAAGCCCCGCGAACTGCTGTATCTGGATCTCGCCCGCCAGATCAAGCTTGATTCCAAACTTCGCCGCCACGCCGCCAGCCGCCTCCAGCGACAAGGTGCCCGTGTTGTCGTCCCAAACCGCCGTCGCCATTGCGTCCGCCCCGACCGCAAAGGCCGATACGTGCGCCGTCGCCGATCCCTTGAACCGAATGCCAAGTCCGGTGTCCAAAACGACATAGGTGCTGTCCGTCCCGGTAATGCCCTTCAAGTACCCGCCCAGCCCGATGCTGGCGCCATAGACCCCATCCTCTGCATCGACCCCGAACCCGGTGGACGAATTCGCCTGACCCACCGACAAGCCACCGACCTTGGCGCCCCCGACCCGAATGCGGTGATCCGTGAACGGCACGCGAATGTCGAAGACCGAACCGATGCCCGAAGACACCTGCGCCAGTTGCATCGCGCTGCTTTGCCGGTTGATCCCGTCCAGCGTGTGCTCGAAATGCGTGGCCTGCCCTAAAGAGATGATGCCCTTCGCGCTCCCCACATGCTCAATCCAACTGTCATCCGACAGCAGCGCGGTGTCTCGATCCTTCAGAAAATCGAGCCCCGCCCCTTCAAAGATCCTCTCCGCCTTGGGTGACACCGCCCCATCATAGTCAAAGCCGCCAGGCCCTAACGACAAGCTGCCATCGATTGTGTTGGCTTTCGTGAACAGGTTGGCCGCCGACCCGCGGAAATCGTCAATCGCATTGGGGCTGACCCGATCCAGCACGACCTGAGCCGGACCAGCGCCCGACACATAAGGGCTGCGGCCGTTCTCGGCATCATAACCCGGAAGCCGCGTGAACACCCCCTCATAGCCCTTCAAAGCCAGGTACGACGGCGCCTCCGCAAGCAACGCAACCGGGTTCGTGGGATTGAACTCGAACAGCCCATCACCGCCCCCAACCTGACGGGTCGTCGCCTGAAGCACCGGGGCCAGCGCGTCGACATCAAGAAATGGCTGATCCAAAAGCGGTGGAGGCTGTTGCGCGGGCCCGCACCCGCATGCGACGCTTTTGTCGTCATCATATCGAATGCTGGTCATGGCGCGCTCCTGCTTTCGGCCGCTCAAGCCTAGCCGCTCACCTTGAAGACAGATTGAAGCCTCGCGCGTTGCCATCACGCCGTGTCACGATAGACTCAATTGCGCTTGTTCGCCCTGGCCCGAGGGCTTGCAGATCGGGCGCAAGCCATGAATAAATCCCGAAAAACGGGATCGGCGGCGTGATGTCACGTCGAAGTCCGACACCACACACCGTAGCCTGCAGCCAACGGGGCAGAGAGACGCAAATGTCCGATCTGAGAGCCATCATCATTGACGGGGCGGAGGTTGAGGTTGATCCGGCGCTGACCCTCATCCAGGCCTGCGAACAGGCGGGCGTCGAAATCCCCCGCTTCTGCTACCACGAACGCCTCTCCATCGCCGGAAACTGCCGCATGTGCCTGGTGGAGGTCGTGGGCGGCCCGCCCAAACCCGCCGCAAGCTGTGCGATGCAGGTGCGCGACCTGCGCCCCGGCAAGGACGGCGCCCCGCCCGAAGTCCGCACGAACTCCCCCATGGTCAAAAAGGCCCGCGAGGGCGTGATGGAGTTTCTGCTGATCAACCACCCCCTCGACTGCCCGATCTGCGACCAGGGCGGCGAATGCGACCTGCAGGATCAGGCGATGGCCTACGGCGTTGATTTCTCTCGCTTTCGCGAAGCAAAGCGGGCGGTCGACAACCCCGATCTCGGCCCCCTCGTCGGCACCGCCATGACGCGCTGCATCTCCTGCACCCGCTGCGTCCGCTTCATCACCGAGGTCGCGGGCATGCCCGAACTCGGCCAGACGGGCAGGGGCGAAGACGCCGAAATCACGTCCTACCTAGGCCAAACGCTCGACTCCGAGATGCAGGGCAACATCGTCGATCTCTGCCCGGTCGGCGCCCTGACCTCCAAGCCCTACGCCTTCACCGCGCGGCCTTGGGAGCTAACGAAGACCGAGACAATCGACGTCATGGATGCCCTCGGCTCCAACATCCGCGTCGACACCAAGGGGCGCGAGGTCATGCGCATCCTGCCTCGCAACCACGACGGCGTGAACGAAGAATGGCTTGCCGACCGCTCCCGCTACCCGTGGGACGGCCTTCGCCGCCAACGCCTTGATAAACCGTACATTCGCGAAAACGGCAAACTCCGCCCCGCCACGTGGCCCGAGGCCCTGTCCGCCACGGCCACAGCCCTGAAAAGCGGCAAGGTCGCGGGTATCGTCGGAGATCTCGCCCCCACCGAGGCCACCTTCGCACTCAAACACATGGTCGACGCCCTAGGCGGCCAAATCGAATGCCGCACCGATGGCGCCAAGCTGCCTGCTGAAAACCGCTCTGCCTATGTCGGCACGGCACGGATCGAAGACATGGACACCGCGCAGGCCATAATGCTGATCGGCACGAACCCCCGCCACGAAGCGCCCGTCCTGAACGCCCGAATCCGCAAGGCGTGGCTGGCCGGGGCGACCGTCGGCCTCATCGGGCAACCCGTTGATCTCACATACGATTACCACCACCTCGGCACCGGCGCGAAGGCCTTGCGCGACCTCTTCGACATGAACCCCTCCCGCGTCCACGGACGCGACACCGTCGTGATCGTGGGGCAGGGCGCCCTGCGCGGCGACAACGGCGCCGCCGTCCTCGCTGACGCCATGGCCTATGCCGAGGCCACGCAGTCCAAACTGATGGTCCTCCACACCGCCGCCAGTCGCGTCGGCGCCCTCGACGTCGGTGCGACCTCCAACGGCATAAACGACGCCCTTGAGGCAGATGTGATCTACAACCTCGGTGACGACGAACTCGACATCCCCTCAGGCCCCACCGTCATCTACCAGGGGAGCCACGGCGACCGGGGCGCCCACCGCGCTGACATCATCCTGCCCGCCGCCGCCTGGACCGAGGAACAGGGCCTCTTCGTCAACACCGAAGGCCGCCCGCAACTCGCCCTCCGGGCCGGGTTCCCCCCGGGCGAAGCGAAAGAGAACTGGTCCATTCTCAGGGCCTTGTCCGCAGAGCTTAACGCAACACAGCCGTGGAACAGTCTCGCCGAACTGCGCCAGGCGCTAGTCAAAGCCGCCCCGCATCTCAAAGCCATCGACACCGTGCCCGACAACGACTGGCAGCCGCTTGATCGCGGGTCATCCGGTGACGGCGACTTCGGCCTCGCGGTCGAAAGCCACTACCTCACCAACCCGATCCTCCGCGCGTCCGAGGTGATGGCCGAACTCACAAGCCTCGCCGCCGACCGAAAACCGAACAAGATCGCCGCCGAGTGATGCGCGTGGCCCTGGGGGTGATGATGACCTGTCTGACAGCCTGCGCGATGCCCGAGCAGCAGACGCCCCCACCCGGGCCCGTCACCTTCGGCGAAACAACCGTCCTTTACCTCAGCGACACCCTTGTTCAGGTCATCGTCCCGGTGGAAGAAGGCACCCCCACCGTCCCCCAGGCGCGCGAAGTCACCGACTGCGCTGCCGCCATCTCGGCCAACCGAAAGGACTTCCTGTTCGCCCGCCATGTCCGCACGTCACTCGCTGAAGAGGCTGGCATCCGGAACGTGGATGCGGTTTACACGCTGTCAGAGGCCGTGCCTCGGGGGGATTTCGTGATCGACGTCACCGTGCAGGCCGACACCTGCCGGGAACTGGAAGTGGCTGAAACCGATGGCTGAATTCCTCACCACATCCCTCGGCATCGCCCTGACCGTCGCGGCACAGTGCATCCTGGTGCTCGGCTTCGTAATGGTGTCACTGCTGTTCCTCGTCTACGGCGACCGCAAGATCTGGGCAGCGGTCCAGATGCGCCGCGGCCCCAACGTTGTGGGCGCCTTCGGGCTGCTGCAAACCGTCGCCGACGCCCTGAAATACGTTGTGAAAGAGATCGTGATCCCCGCCGGTGCTGACCGCACGGTGTTCATGATGGCGCCCATGATCTCGTTCGTTCTCGCGATGATCGCCTGGGCCGTGATCCCTTTCAACGACAGATGGGTGCTGGCCGACATCAACGTCGCCATCCTCTATGTCTTCGCCATCTCGTCACTCGAAGTTTATGGCGTGATTATGGGCGGTTGGGCGTCGAA
>JBCCXY010000168.1:0-4096 GCA_039190895.1 Pseudomonadota bacterium
CCCATTTTACACGACGAAAGCGCCCGGAGACGGGGTGGGCCTTGGGCTTGCCATTTCGTCCGGGATTGTCAACGACCTAGGGGGACGTCTGACAGCCCGGAACGGGCAGGGGGGTGGCGCGGTGTTTGAAGTGCGTCTGCCCACCTATTCAGAAGGCGGCGCCGAAGCCGCGGAGTAAGGAGCGCACCAATGGCACAGGCCATGAAGATTGCAATTGTGGACGACGAACAGGATATGCGGCAGTCGATCAGCCAGTGGCTGGCGCTGTCGGGGTTCGACACCGAGACATTTTCAAGCGCCGAGGACGCGCTGAAGAACGTGGGCGTGGATTATCCGGGCGTTGTGGTGTCGGACATCAAGATGCCAGGGATGGACGGGATGCAGTTCCTGAAGCGGCTGATGTCGGTCGATAGCGGTCTACCGGTGATTATGATCACTGGCCACGGGGATGTGCCGATGGCGGTCGAGGCGATGCGCGTGGGCGCCTATGACTTCCTTGAGAAGCCGTTCAACCCGGATCGGATGACCGAGTTGGCCAAGAAGGCCACGACGAACCGCCGCCTGACACTCGACAATCGTGCGCTACGGCGCGAGCTGGGCGACGGCACGACGATCATGAAGAAGCTCGTTGGCTCGTCCCCGGTGATGGAGCGTCTGCGGGAGGATATCCTCGACCTAGGGCAGGCCGACGGCCATGTTCTGATCGACGGTGAGACCGGTACGGGCAAGACGCTTGTCGCCCACGCTCTGCATGCGGTGGGGGCAAATCCGGGGCGGAAGTTCGTGATCTTCTCCTGCGCGTCGCTGGATGAAGAGAGCCTTGCTAAGCGCCTGTTCGGCCCGCTGGACGAGGGCGGCCAGCAACCGCTGATCGAAGAGGCGCGCGGCGGCACGCTGGTGCTGGAAGATATCGACGCCCTGCCGCAGGCGTTGCAGGGGCGGCTGCTGAACTGGATCAACGATCAGGGCACGCCGCCCGAGACCCGGATTGTCGCGATCTCTAATCTGCAGGCGCAGGGAAAGACCTGCGAAGACGTGCTGCGGCCTGACCTCTATTTCCGCCTTGCCGCGATGAAGATCACCCTGCCGCCGCTGCGGTCGCGCGGGGAGGACGTGCTGACGCTGTTCAATCGCTTCGCGGATGGGTTCGCCGACGAATACGGCTGCGATGCGCCTGAAATGGGCGCACAAGAGGCGGCGCAACTGCTGCAGGCCCCGTGGCCCGGCAACATTCGACAGCTTGTGAACGTCGCCGAACGCGCCGTGCTACAAAGCCGTCGCGGGTCGGGCACCATCGCGTCGCTTCTGATGGCCGAGGATGAGGGTGCGGCCCCGGCGATGACCACCGAGGGCAAGCCGCTGAAGGAGTACGTCGAGGCCTTCGAACGCATGCTCATCGACAACACTATGCGCCGCCACAAGGGATCCATCGCGTCGGTTATGGAGGAACTCTGCCTTCCCCGTCGCACCCTGAACGAGAAGATGGCCAAGTACGGACTGCAGCGCGCCGACTACCTCTGACAGCTCGGCACACCCCGCGAGGCGAGCTTGTCAGAGCTCGATGAGCGACGCCTCGGCGGGCGTGTGCGGATTTTTCATTGAAATGCCGATCCCTTCCACCCTATGTAGGTGGAACGGGCTGTGGCGACATGTCGCCTCCCCGATTGGTTTCGATGCCTCGTGACCGGACAGACCCAGGATTGGGCTGCGGGCAGGGGCGAGAAAGATCGGTCCGGCAACGGACCTGACGAATGCCCGCGCTTTGTGCAAGCGGGCCAGTAAACAGGCGCAACCCCATTGCGCCGGAGAAGAAACGCGATGAACTGCGCGGGCAAGATCGAGCGAAGGACACGGACCGGGAGTTCCCGGCGGCCTGCGCACAGACCCGCGCCTATCGCCCCAACAAGCCGAACCTTCAGAACATTGGCGCCCCCGGGCGCCTTCGCTGCGGTTCGCCGAAAGACCATATGTCAAAGAAGATGCTTATTGACGCCACCCATGCGGAAGAGACCCGCGTGGTTGTGGCGGACGGAAACAAGGTCGAGGAATTCGACTTTGAAAGTGAAAACAAGCGCCAGCTAGCCGGAAACATATACCTCGCCAAAGTCACCCGAGTGGAGCCATCGCTCCAGGCGGCTTTCGTGGACTACGGCGGCAACCGCCACGGCTTCCTCGCGTTCTCGGAAATCCACCCGGATTACTACCAGATCCCCGTCGCCGACCGTGAAGCCCTGCTGGCTGAAGAGGCGGAGCTTGCTGCTGCTGAGGCCGCTGAGGAAGAGGAAGAAAAGCCCAAGCGGCGTTCCCGCTCGCGCGGTGGGCGGGGCCGGTCGAAGTCCAAGGCGGCAGAGGCCAAGTCTGACGACGCGGTCGAGACCAAAGAGGTCGAGGGCGGCATCCCCGGCATGGATGTCGTTGACCTAGACGACGACACCCCCAATGAGGCGACCGAGGGCGATAGTCCGGCGGCAGAGGAAACTCCGGAGGCCCCCGAAGCGCCAGAGGCGACAGCCGACGACGCCACGCCGGAAGCTGAGGTCGACGCCGCAGCCGAAACCGACGGTGACGCTGAGGCCGAGGCCGCCACGGAAGAGGCGGACGAGGCGACTGATGACGAGGACGACGAGCCGGCTGCAAAAAGCCCGGCCGAAAAGGACGACTCGGTCGAATCCGTTGCTGACGACGACGTCACCGAAGAAATCCGCCGCCCGCGCCGGGTGAAGGCGCGCAAGTACCGCATTCAAGAGGTTATCAAGGTCCGCCAGATCCTGCTGGTTCAGGTCGTCAAGGAAGAGCGTGGCAACAAGGGCGCCGCGCTGACCACGTATCTGTCGCTCGCCGGACGCTACTGCGTTCTGATGCCCAACACCGCTCGCGGTGGTGGCATCTCTCGCAAGATCACCAACGCCGCTGACCGCAAGAAACTCAAGGAAATCGCAGGCGAAATTGACGTCCCGAAGGGCGCGGGCCTGATCGTCCGCACCGCCGGGGCGAAACGGACGAAGACCGAGATCAAGCGTGACTACGAATACCTGCAACGGATGTGGGAGCAGATCCGAGAGTTGACGCTGCAGTCCATCGCGCCCGCCAAGATTTACGAGGAAGGCGACCTCATCAAACGCTCCATCCGCGACCTCTACAGTCGTGAGATCGACGAGGTGATGGTCGAGGGCGAGGCTGGCTATCGCGTGGCCAAGGACTTCATGAAAATGATCATGCCGTCCCACGCCAATTACGTGAAGCACTACGCCGAACCCATGCCGCTGTTCGCGCGTTTTCAGGTGGAAAGCTACCTTGCGGGGATGTTCAACCCGACGGTCCAGCTCAAATCCGGCGGCTATATCGTCATCGGCATCACCGAGGCGCTGGTGGCGATCGACATCAACTCCGGCCGGTCCACCAAGGAGCATTCGATCGAGGAGACGGCGCTCAAGACCAACCTCGAGGCGGCGGACGAAATCGCCCGCCAGCTGCGCCTGCGCGACCTCGCGGGTCTGATCGTCATCGACTTCATCGATATGGAGGACAACCGGAACAACCGCGCCGTTGAAAAACGGATGAAGGACCGTCTGAAAACCGACCGCGCCCGCATCCAGGTCGGCCGCATCTCCGCCTTCGGGCTGATGGAGATGTCGCGCCAACGCCTGCGGCCAGGCATGCTGGAAGCCTCCACCATGCCTTGTCCCCATTGCCACGGCACCGGCCTCATCCGGTCGGAGGAGAGCATGTCGCTCACCATCCTCCGCGCCATCGAAGAGGAAGGGGTGCGCGGCAAGGCGAACGAGATTTCGGTCACCGCGCCGCTGGCCATCGTCAACTATCTCTTCAACAACAAACGCGACCACCTGATCGCCATCGAGGCGCGTTATGGCGTCCGCGTGGCGCTGGAGGCGGATCCGGGGATGATCTCGCCGGATTTCAAGCTGGACAAGGCCCGCACCGCGGCCCGCGCGCCCGTGGACCACGGCACGGTCGTGACCGTAGACGCGACCCAGGACATGGACGCGGTGGAGGAGCCGGCGGCCCGCGAGCCGCGCCGCGAGCGGGATCGGAACCGTCACGATGGCGACGGCGACGGCGACGGCGGCAAACGCCG
>JBCCXY010000169.1:0-4069 GCA_039190895.1 Pseudomonadota bacterium
CAAAAATGCATAAGCAAATGTCGGATATGATGGGACATATGCAAAAAGTGCAAGCAGGCAAAGGGGGGATGATGGGGCGTCTTTTGAAGGGATTTTTAGGAGGCGGACAAGGGAGGATGGGACCTCGTCGTCGAAGATCTGGTTGACGAAGGAGGAGTTGGCGCCGTTTTCCAGCAGGCGGCGGACGAGGTAGGCGAGCAGGTCCTGGTGGTGGCCGACGGGGGCGTAGATGCGGCAGCGGGTGCCGTGGGCTTGCAGGATCTGATCGTGGAGCGCTTCGCCCATGCCGTGGAGGCGCTGGAATTCGAAGCTGTCGCGGTTGCCCGCAAGCTCCAGCACGGCGGCCATGGTGTGGGCGTTATGGGTGGCGAATTGCGGGTAGATGCGGTCTGTCATGCCCAAGAGTTTCGCGGCGCAGCAGACATAGTGGATGTCGGTGTGGGCCTTGGTCTGGAATACGGGGAAGCCGGGGAGGCCTTCGACCTGGGCCAGTTTGACCTCGGTGTCCCAATAGGCGCCCTTGACGAGGCGGACCATGATCTTGCGGTCGAGGCGTTCGGCCAGCGCATAGAGCCAATCGATCACCGGCGCGGCGCGTTTGCCGTAGGCCTGGACGACGACGCCGAACCCGTCCCAACGAGCGAGGCTGTCTTCGGAGAGGATCGCCTCGATGACGTCGAGGGAGAGGTCGAGGCGCGCGGCCTCTTCGGCGTCGATGTTCAGGCCGATGCCCGAAGACCGGGCGAGGACGGCGAGGGAGCGGGCGCGGGGGACGAGGTAGGTCATCACCTGATCGCGGTGGAGCTGGTCGTATTTTGGGTAGAGGGCGGAGAGTTTGATCGAGATGCCGGGGTTCGTGCGGATGTCGTCACTGGTGACGGTCTTGGCGATGGCGGCAATCGCGTCGGCGTAGGCCATGTGGTAGGCCTTTGCGTCGCGGTCGGTCATCGCGGCTTCGCCGAGCATGTCGTAGCTGTATGTGTAGCCCTTCGCTTCCAGCTCGCGGGCGCCGTCGAGGGCGGTTTCGATGGTCTCGCCGAGGACGAACTGGCGGCCCATCTCTTTCATCACGCGGGTCACGGCCTGCCGGATGACCGGTTCGCCGAGGCGTTTGATGGCGCCGCGGAGGACCCCGGCGACGCCGTCTTCCGGGGCGTCGAGGACGCGGCCCGTCAGGAACAGGGCCCAGGTGGAGGCGTTGACGAGGGCGCTATGGCTTTCGCCCAGATGCTGGCCCCATTCGGAGGGGACGATCTTGTCTTCGATCAGGGCGTCGATTGTGGCGGTGTCGGGGACGCGGAGCAGGGCCTCGGCCAGGCACATCAGCGCGACGCCCTCTTCGGAGGACAGGCCGTATTCGCCGAGGAACAGCTCCATCATCGAGGGGGCCGCGTCGGCGCGGAGGGTGTCGACCATCTGCGTGGCGGCGGCAGTGATGCGCCGGCGCTGGTCGGGGGTTGGGGCGAGATGGTTCAGGGCGGCGAGGCAGTCCTGATCGGACAGGAACGTGGTTGCTCGGATCTGCGCACGGGTCATTGGTTGCTCCGCTGTGGTTGCCGCACCCTCAGCGCGGCATGGTCCCACCGGCGGAGGTCTGCGTCAAATGGCTAGGCTGTGTTGGTGATCTTGCGTGAGGGCGGCGTCCATACGGGCAGCCACCACGCGGGCCGAGGCCATGTAGCGTTTGGGGAGCGTCACCTTGTCTGCGCTGAGCGAGAGGATTCCGGGGAAGGTGTAGATAACGGTATCGACGATCTTGTTCAGCGCCTTTTGCCGGCGCGGAAAGTCCTGCCGCAATTTGCCCAGATCAATCACGCCGTTGCACATAAGGCCCTGTATCATCGCCGCGATCAGCTTGTCATCCCCCGTCAGCTCATAGCCCTTGTGCCCCGCCAGCCCGGTCTCGCGGACGCGCTGGGTGTAGGCCGAGGTGGCGACGGCGTTCTGCACATAGCCCTGCGGGAAGGTCGAGATCCCGGAGGCGCCGAAGGAGAGGATCGTGCTGCAGGGATCGTCGGTGTAGCCTTGGAAGTTGCGCTTCATGCGGCCCGCCTGCGCGGCCTGCGTCAGCGAGTCATGGGCGTCAGCAAAGTGATCGATCCCGAGGGCGACATAGCCGAAGTCGGTGAGGCGGCGGCGCGCGATTTCAGACATCAGGAAGCGGGGTTCGGGCTCGGGCAGCGCGTCGCCCGGGATCATCACCTGGCGTTTCGACATGTGCGGGACGTGCGCGTAGCCATAGAGCGCGAGCCGGTCGGGGTGGAGGGACACGACCTTGTCGAGCGTTTCGATCATGCTGGCGTCCGTCTGGTGCGGCAGGCCGTAGAGCATGTCGATGTTGAGGCTTGTCACGCCGCCCGCACGCAGGTGGGCAATCACGTCGCGGGTGACGTCGAAAGACTGTTCGCGCCCGATTGCCTTTTGCACCTCGGGTGCGAAGTCCTGCACGCCGACGCTGGCGCGGGTCATGGACCAGTTGGAGAGGGCGTCGAGCACCTTGGGAGGTGCCTCGGTCGGGTCAATCTCAACGGAGAATTCGAAGTCGGGCGTCGGGGCAAACCAATGATGGAGACGCTCCATAAGGCGGTGAAGCAGGTCAGGGTTGAGCAGTGTCGGCGTGCCGCCGCCGAGGTGCAGCCGCGCCATTTTCATGCCGGGTGAAAGATACCCGCCGGCGGTCGTCTCAATCTCATGAAGCAGCGTTTCGACGTAAGCCTCGACCGGGGCGAGCGTCTTGGTTCCCTGCGTGCGGCATGCGCAAAACCAGCAGAGGCGTCTGCAAAAGGGGATATGCACGTACAGGGACAGGGGTTGATCGGCTGGCACCTGACGAAGCCAGCCCCGCTGAACCTGCGCCCCAATGTCCGCTTCGAAGCGGTTTGCAGGAGGATAACTGGTATAGCGCGGGACCTTTGCGTCAAAGAGCCCGTGCTGGCGAAAGATATTTACCTGCTCCATCCATTTTGGATACTCTGGTGCCCAGCCAGGTAACCTTGACCCAGATCAACAAAGATGAATTTCGTCTTCAACCAACACACGAATTGCGGATCCTGTCCGATCCGGCACAGGGCGGTGTGCGCGCGGTGTGATACGGATGAGTTGGCGTTGCTGGGCTCGATGAAGTCTTACAAGACATTCAAGGCCGGTGAACCGATCATTTGGCGCGGGGATGAACTGACGCATGTGTCCTCGCTTGTGGTGGGCATCGGCTCGTTGTCACGGACGCTGGAAGATGGGCGGACGCAGATCGTCGGCCTGCTGCTGCCGTCGGATTTCATCGGTCGCCCGGGGCGGGAGATCGTGGAGTTTGACGTAACCGCAGTCACGGATGTCACGCTGTGCCGGTTTGAACGGAAGCCGTTTGAAACGCTGGTTGAGGATGTCCCGCATATCGCGCAGCGCGTCATGGAAATGGCATTGGATGAGTTGAATGCGGCGCGGGAGTGGATGGTGCTTCTGGGCCGCAAGACCGCGCGCGAGAAGATCGCAACGTTCATCGAGATGGTCGTCCGCCGAGGCACGGTCCCGCAGCAAGAAGCGACGACGCACGAGCTACCGCTGACACGAGAAGAAATCGCGAATTTTCTGGGGCTTACGCTGGAGACGGTGAGCCGTCAGCTTTCGCGGATGAAGAAGGACGGCATTGTCGAATTCTCGGACCGCCGCTCTTTCGCGATCCTTGATCTGGAGGCGCTACACTGTGCCACAGGGGATGACGCCGACGGCGGCGTCGTCATTTGACCTAGATCAAGGAGCCCACACCCCGGTCTGCCTAAGCCTGTCCTGACTGCGGGGGTCCGTCGCCGATTCCCGTTCGCTAGGAAGGGACAGGGTAATGGACGCAATCCGACTCAGCACACTCGCATTGATCGCGCTAATCGGCGCGTATGCGGCGGACCAGGGCAACGATCTGCCCTTCCGGATACATGGGCTGATTGTCATGTTGGTCGCCGCGGGTTTGTTCCTGTGGCAGGTCCGCCGGACGGGACAAGACCGCCCGGCCCCGGATCCGGGCGAGTACCAAGACGGGGTTGTCCGTGCCGGGGTGATCGCGACGGCTTTCTGGGGC
>JBCCXY010000170.1:0-4042 GCA_039190895.1 Pseudomonadota bacterium
TCGACGGCTTCGTCGACACGCCCATGGAGCTCAGCATCGCCGACCTGCGCGACCGGTTCGAGGTCGTGACCCAGGCGCTCCATATCGAATGCGGCGGCAACGGGCGCTCGGCCTTCGATCCGCCCGCGCGCGGCAACCAGTGGACGACGGGCGCCATCGCCTGTTCCGAATGGACGGGCGTACGGCTGAAAGACGTGCTGGAAGCAGCAGGCGTGCAAAGCAACGCCGTCTACACCGCGCACGAAGGTGCTGACCCGCACTTGTCGGGCGACCCCGACAAGTTCCCGCTGTCGCGCGGCCTGCCAATCGACAAGGCGATGGACCCGACGATCCTGATCGCATTCGAGATGAACGGTGAGGCCCTGCACCCGATGAACGGCGCGCCTTTGCGGCTGGTGGTGCCGGGATGGCCTGGGTCGTGCTCGCAGAAGTGGTTGACCCGGATCTGGGTCCGCGATGTCGAACACGACGGTGCCAAGATGACCGGCCAATCCTACCGCGTCCCCGCCTACAGCGTGGCGCCCGGCACGGATGTACCCAACGAGGACATGGTCATCATGGAGGCCATGCCGGTCAAATCGCTGATCACGTTCCCGGAAAACGGCGCCGCCACCGGGTTGTCCACCGACGTACGCGGCCACGCCTGGGTCGGCGACAGAACCATCGAGACGCTGGAGGTCTCCATCGACTTCGGCGCCACCTGGCAAACGGCCGAGCTCGACGCCCCGGTCAATCCGGGCGCCTGGCAGAACTGGCGCAGCACCGTGACGCTGCCCCAGGCCGGGTACTATGAGATCTGGGCGCGCGCCACGGACAGCGAGGGGGTCTCTCAACCCCATGCGATTGACTGGAACCCGCGCGGGTACCTCAACAACACCATGCATCGTGTAGGGATCATGGCTGGCTAACCACTCACCAAGACGCGGCGCCCACGCCCGGGCGCCGCATCCAGGGATACGGGTATCGAGACATATGTTAACGCGTAGAAGAGGATCAGCCCTTGCCATACTGGCGGTGGGAGCCCTGTGCGCAGGCGCGCCCCTTGCCCAGACCATTGTCACCGATGAGGCGGGCAACACCGAGGAAATCTGGGAGATCGGCACCCTGTACGCCGCGCCGGGGGCGCAACTGACGCACGACTACTGCACCGGCTGCCATTCCGAAATGATCATCGCTCAACAGGGGCAGACGCGCGACGGCTGGGACGAGCTTTTGGTCTGGATGGTGGAAGAGATGGGCATGGGCGAAATCGATGAGCCCGAACGCAGCCGCATCCTCGATTACCTCTCAACGCACTACAACCCCGACCGCCCCCACTTCCCACGCTGAAAAACGCGGCTACCCCGAACGATTGCACTGTGCCGTCGTAGCGCTTAATCTGCGTCGCGATCTTCGACGGTGTTGGGCGACTCACGTGGCAACAACAATCAGAAATCTGGCGCCCCGCGTTGGCGTCCTCTTGCGGACAGGCGCCGTTGCGCTGATTGCCGGGGTCTGCCGGTGGCGATCGATCCGCGACGTGAACTCAAGCGTTTCAGCCCGCCCCGTCCGCGAACAGGCCGTCATCACCGCGGCTGTCTTCGCGGCTTTATTCGCGCTCTGTCTGGCGGCTGCGCAGTTCGGATGGATCGGCATTTTGGTGTTTTGGCTGGGCGTCATTGTGCTCGTGAATTGAGCACGTTTTGGCATACCGCCGCATGCGCAAAAGGCGGTTCAAAAAATCTCCGAAACAGTTGTGATCCATATCGGATTACGCACCGTAAACGCTCTGTTAGCCAACAGGAGCAGTCATGGAATTTGGACTTATAGCCCTTACTTTCGCGACGTTGGGTTTCGGACTAATCTTGCCGTATCTCAGCATTCGCGGCCTCGAAAAGCTGAAAGACGAGGATGCACCAAAATCGTCCCTGTCGCGGGACGGCATCGAAGAGCGCTTGCAGGCATCCACCGCAAAGCGCTGAAGACCCCTTTCACGAACGAAACGCCGGGCCTCGATGGTCCGGCGTTTTGCGTTTTTCAGAACAGCTCATCGAATTGACGGCGCGACGTCAGGATCACGACCGGCACGTCAGGTCCAAACCGGTCAAGCCCGGATAGGATGCGAGGCGCCACACGCCGTTCAAATGTCCAGATGAAGGTCAGGAATTCGCGGTCTGGGAGCTTCTCCGGACACCCGTCGGCCATCTCGATGCGAACGGTGCCGTAGTGTTTAAGCACGCGACGCGCGACACCAAGCAAAGCGACCCGACGCGGCACCCGGATCCAGATCACGAGATCTGCACGGGGAAGCCGGAGGTCGAACGTGGATACCGTTGTCCCGTCCATGACCCAACGTTCCTCGGCCACGTATTGGGAAACGAGCGAGCGGTGCTCGTCCCGGTCGCGCACGCGCCACCCGGGCAGCCATCGAATGTCCCGGTCGTACGATACATGTGCGAAGCGCTCTGATAGTCGGAGCGACAGCGTGCTCTTTCCGCCGCCCGAACATCCGATGACGAGGACGCGATTGGCGCTTTTCAGGATACCGGCAGCATCCGAAACCGACACTTGATTGGGCATTGCGTGATGTATCCCTGGCGCAATCCGATTCCGACCCTTCTTCCGCAGCACACGGGCGGTCACGCCCGGCCCAAGCGAGGCGGCCCGAAAGGGCCGATGAGCATCATCGCTGCGAAAATCACAGAGGGCTGGACAACTCGCCCTCGTGTCGTACCTCATATGTCATGGCCCGCATCATCGCCATAGCCGCCCTGTTGACCCTCGCCGCCTGCGAAGCCGACCCGGACGTCGGCGTGGGCATCGGCGTCGGCTCGAACGGTGTCAAAGTGAAATCCTCCGTCTCCGGCCAGGTCGGCAACGTCACCGTCGGCGCGCGCTTTTGACTGGGCATGCGCCCCAGCCGCGTCACCGGCGCCTCCCCCCTCGCGTGCAACGGAGCGCCCCCTCAGCGAGGCGAGCCCGCAAGGGCTCGAAGAGCGTCCCCGTAGAACCCGGGGGGTTGGACAACGCGCCGCCATGACGTACCTCCTACCCATGACCCGCACGATCCCCTTGCTGACTTTCCTTGCTCTCGCGGCCTGCGGCGCCGATGGCGCGCCCGAGCCGGTGACGGAGCCGCCGTCGTTCGAGGGCACCATCCGCATCGAGGCCGGCTTCTAGCATGACACCCATCCGACTGGCGTTCCTCGCCCTTGCGATCTGGGGCGCGATCCATCCGATGTACTACTTCATCAGCTTTATGCAGGCCGAAGGCACGGGCCTCTCGGGCCTCATCGACGCCTGGTACGTCAATGCCTCCACCACCGGCCTCGTGTGGGACCTCACCATCGCCGCCATCGCCCTGACGGTTTGGGCGCTGTACGAGGCCTTCGCCAATAAACACTGGCTCGCCCTCATCAGCATCCCAGCGACCTACTGCATCGGCGTCTCCTGCGGCCTGCCGCTGATGATCTTCCTCTGGCTCGGCCGCAAGCAAACCGCTTGATCCCGCGGCACCTGCACCGGTAACTCCCCCGATGGACCACTTCCTCTACCGCGACGGCGTCCTCCACGCCGAGGACGTCCCCCTCCCCGACATCGCCCGCGATGTAGGCACGCCGTTCTACGTCTACTCCCGCGCCACGCTCACCCGCCACTACGACCTGTTCACCGAGGCGCTGTCCCCCCTCGACCACCTCATCTGCTTCGCGGTCAAATCGAACTCCAACGTCGCGGTCCTCAAGGTCCTCGGCGACCTCGGCGCCGGGATGGACGTCGTCTCGGGCGGCGAATACCGCCGCGCGCGTGCCGCAGGGGTGCCGGGGGACAAAATCGTCTTCTCCGGCGTCGGCAAGACCCCCGCCGAAATGCGCCTCGTCCTAGAAGGCGGCATCCGCCAGTTCAATGTCGAGAGTGAGCCCGAACTCGCCCTCCTCTCCGAAATCGCCACAAGCATGGGCACCACCGCCCCCATCACCGTCCGCGTCAACCCCGACGTCGACGCCAAAACGCACGAGAAAATCGCCACCGGCAAGGCCGAGAACAAGTTCGGCATCCCCATCGA
>JBCCXY010000171.1:0-3786 GCA_039190895.1 Pseudomonadota bacterium
CACAGATGAACTTCCTCCCCCGGATGCGCCCGCGCACCTTGTATGACCTCGTCATCCAGGTCGCCATCATCCGCCCCGGCCCGATCCAGGGCGACATGGTCCACCCCTTCATCCGCCGCCGCAACGGCGAGGAAGAGGTGAGCTTTCCGTCTGATGAACTTGGCACCGTCCTCGGCAAAACCCTCGGCGTGCCCCTCTTCCAGGAACAGGCGATGCAGATCGCCATCGTCGGCGCGGGCTTCACCCCCGACGAGGCCGACCGCCTGCGCCGGGCGCTGGCCACCTTCCGCCGCCAGGGCAACGTTTCCGACCTGCGCGACCGTTTCCTGCGCGGCATGAAAAAGAACGGCTATTCCAACGACTTCGCCGAGCGCTGCTTTTCCCAGATCGAGGGCTTTGGCTCCTACGGTTTCCCCGAAAGCCACGCGGCCTCCTTCGCGCTGCTCGTCTACGCCTCTTCCTGGCTCAAACGCCACTACCCGGCGATCTACGCCTGCGCGCTGCTGAACTCCCAACCCATGGGCTTCTACGCCCCCGCCCAGATCGTCCGCGACGCGCGCGAACACGGGGTGGAGGTCCGCCCCGTCTCCATCGCCGAGAGCTTCTGGGATTGCACACTGGAACAGACAGACGACGGCCACCTCGCCCTCCGCCTCGGCCTGCGCCAGATCAAATCCCTGCGCGAAGAGGACGCCCTCTGGATCACCGCCGCCCGCGGCAACGGCTACCAAACGGTCGAAGACGTCTGGCGCCGCGCGGGCGTGCCCCCCGCGACGCTCGAAACCCTCGCTGACGCCGACACATTCGCCCCGCTTGGTATCCCCCGGCGCAACGCTCTCTGGGCCGCCAAAGCCCTCCAGGCACCTAAACCTCTCCCCCTCTTTGCCAATGACTTAGACGGCGAGAACATCCACGAAGCAGAAGCACACTTGCCGGACATGACCCTCGGAGAGCAGATCGTCGAAGATTATGCCAGTATGCATCTTACTTTGCGCGCGCATCCCATCGCAGTACTCCGTCCCTGGCTAACGCCCTCCAATCCCAAAAATGAGTTACAAGATACCAGCATCGGAGGGGGGCCAGCCCCCCGCTCGGCAAGCCGAGCCCCCCTGAGATATTTTCAGGCACAATGAAGCGCATAGGGTGGCTCTTCATTGTGCTACAAACATCCCGGGGAGACGCGCGCAGCGCGTCGGGGCAGAGCCCCATTCCACTGCAACACGCTAAGTCCATCGCACTTTTTTGAGAGGACGGCGGTGGCATTTGGCCATGCGTTTACGATTTGGGCGAAGGGCGGGGCTTGTTTTTGGTCGCGCGTCAGTCTTGATGCGTTGCCTCTCCGTCCTGGGTACGACAGACGCGGATGGGCAGCGTTGCCGCGCAGGAGAACCTCGCCTGTCGGCAAGTAGAGGCGTGATGTCGCCAGACTGCGCTTACGGCCAAGGGGTTGATCGAGGCGAACCTCTGCCTGAGCGGTGGGTAGGGTTAGATGCGACCAGGACGGTGTCCCAGGAGCTCCTGGTCGAGCATCAGCGAAAGACGGCGAGCGGCACATGCGAGGTTCAGACACAAAGGCGCATGCGGCGTTTCATGGGACGAAGCATGAGTCGGTTTGAAACCTTGCCCGGAACTGAGTGCGGCGCTTTGCGCTCCGACGATGCCGGCCAGCGAGGACGCCGGTGCCTGTCAATGCCCCGCACCGCAGGCGTTGCTGGGCTTGATCAAACGGCACCGGACCTGCGACTGGGGCGCCGTGCTTTCCGCTCCGACACCGAAGACCCCACGCACCAGCGCGGACGGGCATTCGAAACGCACCGTAGCCGCACCAACCGATCTGCTATCGTGTAGGGACAGGTGCCTCGCCCCTATAATCGTAAAAGCCCCGGCTCGTTTTGCGACCGAGCCACCCCGCCTCGACGTATTTGGTCAAGAGCGGGCAGGGTCGGTACTTCGTATCGGCTAACCCGTCATGCAGCACGTTCATGATCGCCAGACAGGTGTCGAGACCAATGAAGTCGGCAAGCTCCAGTGGCCCCATTGGGTGATTTGTCCCCAGCTTCATCGCCTTGTCGATGCTGTCGACACTCCCGACCCCTTCGTAGAGCGTATAGACCGCCTCGTTGATCATCGGCATCAAGATGCGATTGACGATAAAGGCCGGGAAATCTTCGGCGCTTGCGGCGGTTTTGCCCAGGGAATCGACGACACCGAGGAGGGTCTGGTAGGTTTCGTCGTCCGTGGCGATACCCCGGATCAGTTCGACGAGTTCCATCACGGGAACGGGGTTCATGAAGTGCAGGCCCATGAAGCGCTCGGGGCGATCCGTTCGGCTCGCCAACCGCGTGATGGAGATCGACGACGTGTTGGAGGTCAGGATCGTGCCCGGTTTGAGATGTGGGCCCAGATCCTCAAAGATCGCCTGCTTGACCATTTCGCGCTCGGACGCGGCTTCCACAACGAGATCCGTGACGGCGACATCACGCAGATTCAACGTCGTTCGGATGCGGGCGAGTGCGGCCTCCTTCGCCGCGCGTTCGATCTTTCCCCGGCTCTCCTGGCGATCGAGGTTGCGCGTGATGGTTGCAACCGCCTGACCCAGCGCGTCCTGGCTCACGTCGCTGAGCACGACATCGTACCCCGACAGCGCAAACACATGGGCGATCCCGTTGCCCATCTGGCCGGCACCCACAATGCCCACAGTCTCGATCTTCGACATTCCATCGCCCCTTGGTGACTCGCCGGGACCCTATCGCCGCGCCGTGGCTTCTCCAAGAGTCGCGTCGGCGCAAGGCGATCGTGCAAAATTCTCCCTTTAGCCTTCTCTCAACTCTTCCGTCCCATCCTCACCGCGGGTGAGTGAACAATGCGAGGACGAACGGGATGGCGTGGGAGCATCCAGGGGGCGAAAGCCTCGATTATCAGGTGTGCCAATATGGGCGTTCGCGCCTTCTTGTGCGCGGGCCGAAAGTGCGTCTCGCCCCGCCCTACACCGTCTTTTTCGGAGGAACCGAGACCTACGGCCGGTTCGTCGCCGAACCATTCGCAGCGCGCATCGCCTCGGTGACCAGCCTTCGGATTGCAAACATCAGTTGCATCAACGCAGGCGTGGATGCGTTTGCCGAGGATCCGAGCCTGCTGGCCGTCGCCGCCGGGGCCGAGACGGTTGTAATTCAGGTGCTGGGCGCAGCCAACCTGTCAAACGAGTTTTACTCCGTCCACCCGCGGCGCAACGATCGCTTTATCCGGGCCACAGCCGCGCTCACGTCGCTCTACCCGGAGGTCGACTTTACGGAGTTCACCTTCACCCGGCATCTGCTCGAGAGCCTCGAGGCGCGGTCGCCCGAGCGGTTCTCGACGCTCGTCGCCGCGGTGAAGGATCAGTGGCGCCTCCAGATGTATCGGCTGCTTTCCGAAACCCGAAACAATGCGGTATTGCTCTGGATCGCCGATACGCCTCCCCCGATGACGGCGACGACGTGCAAGAGGGGGCGGGATCCGCTCTTCGTCGATCGTGACATGGTGGCGGAGCTGGGTGCCCGCGCCGGGGGCGTACTGGAGGTCATCCCGACGTCGGCCGCGCGGGCCATGCACACACAAGGCATGACGTTTACCGACTTCGAGGCGCATATCGCCTCTGAAACGCTGAACGCAGCCTCCCATGAGGAGGTCGCTCAGGCACTCCTCCCGGTGCTTCAGGCCCGCCAACGCGCCGCATAATCGTGGCGCCGCACGGTATAACCACCGCCGTGGCTAACGCAGGCACTGCGCGCTGCCGGGGCATGGCAA
>JBCCXY010000172.1:0-3687 GCA_039190895.1 Pseudomonadota bacterium
ACCTTTTCCTCGCGGTTGCGGAACAGCGTGCAATAGAACCGCCCGATGGATGGCGCCCAAGGGAGCTGCATGAACGTCTCAGGCTCGGGAATGCCAACTAATTCAGCGGCTTCCGGGCCATAGCCCATGTAGTTCCCGGCCCGATCCGTGAACAGGTTCATCGTTGCGCCATAGACAAGCTGGAAGCCCTTCTTCGCGACGCTCTCCCAATGGTCGGCGGGGATGCCCTTGCCCATGATCTTGCCGGTGACGGACACGAACTGAAGATAGAGATACTCGATCCCCATCCGGTCGATCATCTCGCGGACTTCCTTGATCTTCTCGTCGCGCCCCGGCGCGTCTACGAAACGTTCGATATCCGTGGCCATGGCGGCTCCCCTCGCTCTGCTGCTGCGGTGATTAGTCACGGAAAAATCACTACTGTACAGAAAAAATTGTTACTGACGTGAAAAAATCGACCAGCCCAACGGGAACTGACTGGTTCTTGCTCATACGCGTCCACGCGCGGACGGGACCTCTGCGACAAGCCGCGCTGTCGATGGGTCCTGGACCGGCGATCCAAACACTTGTTCAGCGCACTTTATTGTGCCGCCCCGCCCTCGCGCATATCGACGCGCTGGCGGCGACCAATTGCCGGGCCTGGGGAGGGCCCGTCGATAGCGCGGCGGCCTGACGGCCTTGATTCCGCGCCGGGAAATGCTCGGCCCTTGCCTTAGTCGACCAGCGCCCCCGCCTCCGCAATCCGCGCTTCGGCCCAGGGCAGCGCCAGATCCAGAGGCTCGTCCAGGCCGGACGCATCGTGCAACCCGCGCTCCCCCAGCACCTGCGCACCCGCTTCATTCAGCGCCGTCATCAGCACCACGCTGCCGTTGTTATACGTGATGTCATATGTCGTATCGCCCAGGCCGAACACGGCATACCGCAATGCCGACAAATCCGTCTTCTCCGCCTTCAGCGTGTCCACAAACGCAATGGCCGAACTCGGCAGCTCGCCATCGCCATAGGTCGAACACACGAAAATATGGAACCGATCCAAAGCGAGATCGCCGGGCGTCACGTCTTCCAGGTTCGCCGTCTCCACCTCGTGGGTCTCTTCAAGCTTCTCTTGCAGGTCCTCGCACAGCATTTCAGCCGTGCCCGTCTCGGTTCCATACAGCAGGGATAGTTTCATTCGCTCAATCCTTCAGCGCAAAGCGCGAGCATCTCGGCCTTGCTGGTCATCTTTGCCCGTACACGGTTCGGCGGGGCGCTGTTGCGCTCCCACTCATCGATCCGCTGCCAATCCCGGTAGCTGGTCGTCTGGTGCCCGATTTTCTGCTGCAACGCCAGCCGCCCCGGGCGACCACCAGGCTGAAGATGCCCGGCAATCGCCGCAGCGACCAATTTTGCGTCACCGCGGTTGTCGGCTATCGTCCCCGTTGGTCCGCGCCGAAACCAACCCGTCGCATAAAGCCGCTCCGTCAACCGCCCCTGCCCCACGTCAATGGCCCTGGCCAACAGCGCATCGCGCCACGCCACATCCCGCGCGTCGAACCCAATCGCCGTGACCACGCTATCGCACGCCAGCGTCACCTCATCCCCGTCCCGACGGCAAGTCACCCCAGCCAGACGGCCATCCTTCATCACCGGCCCGACCGGCGCTGTGTTGAAGTGAAACGTCAGCCGCTTGCCGTCGCCCGCCTTGCCGTTCAGCGCGTGCAGATCGGCGAGCACCTTCGCCTCGCCCTCCGGCAGCGGTTGCGCCATGTCGATGGCCAGCCCCTCGATCTTCCCAAGCTCCCGCACCATCGTCGCGTCGAACTTCGCCGCCTCCGCGCCCGACCGCCCCAGCAGATGGATCTGGCGCACCGTGCCCCCCAGCATATCGCCCGTAATATCCGACCCTTCGAACTCACCGGCGTCCTTTGCCAACAACCGCACCACGTCCATCGCGACATTGCCGTTGCCCACGACAACCACCGCCTCGCCAAACGCAAACCCTGCCTTCGCGTCGTCCGGATGCCCGTTCCACGCCCGCGTCACATCGCCTGAGCCGTAAACGCCCCCGACACCCTCAAACGCAGCCAACGGCCGATCCGCCGAAAGCCCCGTTGCCAGCACCACCGCGTCAAACATCTCTTCCAGCTCAGCCAGGCTCACATCCGACCCGACATGCACGTTGCCGATGAACTCGACCCCGTCGCGCTCAAACAACCGTGCGAACTGCCGCGTCACCGCCTTCGTCCCCTGATGATCCGGCGCCACGCCATAGCGGACCAGCCCGTAGGGCACCGGCAAACGGTCAATCACGGTCAGCTCCGCCTCCGGCAGAAGCTTCCGCAACGCCTGTGCAAGGTAACATCCCGAGGGCCCGGATCCGACGATCGCGACAGTGGCAGACATGGCAAATTCGCTGATGATTTTCTGTGCGGATGACACGGCGAATGTTTCATTTCAAGAAGTAAGTTTTCTCAGAAGTAAAGATTTGCTTGCGAGGTGCCGCGTTTGATGGGACGTTTCGCACACGGGGCGCCGAGGAGGCCGGGGTGGACTACGAGATATACGAAACCGCGAATTTTGAGCTTCAATCCGGGGCCGTCCTCCCTACCGCGCGGCTTGCCTACAAGACGCACGGGACGCTCAACGCGGCCAAGGACAACGTGATCGTCTACCCCTCCCGCTACGCCGGGACGCATGAGGATCAGGTCTACCTCATCGGCGAAGGAATGGCGCTAGACCCCGCCAAGTACTTTATCGTCTGCCTCAACATGATGGGCAGCGGCCTGTCCTCATCGCCATCCAACACCCCCGCCCCTTTCGACGGCCCGCGCTTCCCGAAGGTCACACAGTTCGACAACGTCACCCTGCAAGCCAAGATGCTGCGAGAGGTCTACGGCATCGACCAGATCGCCCTCGCCGTCGGCTGGTCCATGGGCGGACAACAGGCGTTCCAGTGGGCCTCGATGTTCCCCGATCAGGTCGCCGCCATGTCCTGCATGTGCGGCCAGGGCACGACCGCGCCGCACACCTATGCGTTCCTGACCGGCGTGAAGCAAGGCATCATCAGCGACCCCGCGTGGAACGGCGGGGATTATGAGGATCAGCCATGGGATGGGCTCACCTCGAAGGGCCGCATCTGGTGCTCCTGGGCGCTGACGCAAGAGTGGTATCGCGCCCGCAAATGGGCCGAAATGGGGTACGAGACCGTCCAGGACTACATCACCGGTGAGTGGGACAAGATCTATTACCACCGCGATGCCAACGACATGCTGTCGCTCATCGCCACGTGGCAGGCTTGCGACCTGGGCAATAACCCGATCTACAACGGCGACACCGAGGCCGCCTACCGCGCCATCAAGGCCCGCGCGATCCTCTTGCCGGGCAACACCGACATGTACTTCCCCACCGCCGATAACGAGGCAGAGGCGGCCCTGATGCCTAACGCCGAAGTGCGTGAGATCCAGTCGATCTGGGCCCACTACGCAGCCGGGGGCAAAGACCCCGCCGACACCGCCTTCGTCGACGCCGCCCTGAAGGAGCTGTTGCCATCATGACGCCGGACCTGATCGTCGTTGGGGCAGGCTCCGCCGGCTGCGTGCTGGCAGAGCGTCTGTCCCGCGACGGCACCCGGAACGTGCTGCTGGTCGAGGCCGGCCCGCCCGACAACCACATCTTCATCCGCATGCCCGCCGGGGTGGCCAAGGCGAT
>JBCCXY010000173.1:0-3124 GCA_039190895.1 Pseudomonadota bacterium
CTCTGGATGGGCTGGTTCGGCTTCAACGCCGGATCCTACCTCAACTTCAATACCGAAGCCGACGCGGCCAACGTGTCTCGCATCCTGCTCAACACCAACATGGCGGCCGCAGGGGGCGTCATCGCAGCGGCGTTCGTATCCTACATGAGGACGTATCAGTTCGACCTGACCTTTATGATGAACGGCGCCCTGGGCGGCCTCGTCGCCATCACGGCAGAGCCGCTATTCCCGTCTCCCGCCATGGCAACCGCCATCGGCATGGGCGGTGGGATCATCCTGTTCTGGGCCTTCACGATGCTCGACATGCTCAAGATCGACGACGTCGTCGGCGCGATTCCGGTGCACCTGTTCTGCGGCGTGTTCGGAACGCTGATCGTCCCCCTGACAAACCCCGACGCCACGTTCATCGGCCAGGCCATCTCGGTGGCCATCGTCACTGGCTTTGTCGCCGTCGCAACGGGGCTGGTGTGGACGATCCTGAACCTGACCATCGGCGTGCGCATCTCGGCGGAAAGCGAATTCTACGGCGTAGACGCCAACGAACTGGTCATGAAGACCTGAGCCTACAGGGGCCCCGCCCAAGGCGGGGCCGAAGGACTACTCCATCGAACTCAGCCCGATCAGGTTGCCCTCGCTGTCCTGACACAACGACACGAACCCGAATTCCCCAATCGAGAACTTGGGCCGTAGCACCTGACCACCCGCGTCTGCGACGCGCGCCTCTTCCACTACACAATCCTCGGTATTGAAATAGATCACTGTGCCACCGGGACCGGGGCGTGCATGCGGAGACTTCGACAATGCCCCGCCCGCGCCATACCGGCTCATCTCCGTCGGAAAGCTCATCATCTGCGTCTCGCCGGTCGGGTCGCCCATCGGCTCCAACTTGCAGGCGAGCACGGTCTCATAGAACGAAACCGCCCGATCCAGATCGTCGACGTAGATGTCAAACCACCCGATTGCGTTCATCTTCGACATGTCCAACTCCTTCTTTGTCGGTCTCACGTCGATCTACCGGGGCCGCCATCGCCGGTATTGTAGATTTCAGACATCGAACTTTCGGGCGTACTGTCCGGGCGTGTACCCCGTCGCCTTCCTGAATGAGTGGATGAAATGGGACTGGTCGGCGTAGGACAGCGACGGCTCGCCCTCCAGCGACTGCTGCAGCCGGATCACTTTGAGGAAGTCATGCGGCGTGAACCCCGTGGTCTGCTTCAGCACCCGCTGCAGTTGACGCGGCGAATAGCCAGAGGCCTCCGCCATATCCGCAACCGTGTGAATGTCGAGGATATGCTCAAAGATCGCCCGCGTCATCGGGTTCTCGGCGACCAGACCCCGCTCCATCAGATCCTCGACCAGCCCCGACAGCACCCCTTGCTGCGCCTCAAAGCTCTTCCCGTCGAGCGACCGATTGACCGAAACCAACGGCAGATCACCGTCATAAGGCGCATCCACCAGCCCATACCCGACAGGCCCCTGCCAGACCCCCGGCAGAAACCGGATATTCACAAAGTAAAAAGCGCGCCCGAGGTTCAACTCTTCCGAAGACGCCCGCAGCCGCGTGACCCCTGCAACCTCCGGCGCGGTCCGATCAAAGACGATATACGTGCAGGCATCCGGGAGGGCGTGAAAACGATAGTCCTCCTCCAACACTCCCGCCGTCCGCAGCTCCAAAAACCGATGCACAACGCTCTTCAGGTGATCCGGCGGTTCCGCCTCCCGAAACCCCACCGCCGCAATCGCCCGCAGCCGCCCGTTTCCTTTCGGGTCGTACACTCATCCACCTCCACTTCGGCAATTACCTTGGCCTCAATATTCGTGCATTCCGTCGAAATCGACTTTTCCAATTCGTAGACCGCCATGCCGAAGCCCGGCATAGGCCATCGTTAGATGGAACAGCATGTTCGGCAGCGCAAACCGTGCGATGTAATCCGCCACCGGCTGGTCAAGCTGTGCCTCACCCGCCGTGTGCTGCACGCGTGCCGTCCAATCAAGCTCAGGGGCTGTCGAGAGCGCACCGGTTGCCGACGCCTGCAATGCACGCAGCGAGCGTAAGCTGACAGGCTCATCAATTTCCGGAACCGGGTCGCCGCCGGGCAAACACAAGGCCCGTGCCGCGAACTGCATGGCAACAGCAAGATGGAGGCCGGTATCCAAGCTATCCGGGGCAACGCAAACGGCCATCAGTGCCTCGGCATCCGAGTGTTGCTCCAGAACGCCCAACAGATGGCTGGCCTGATCCAGGTAGTGATGGATGGTTTCGACCAATGCGGTCTCAACAGGATGCGTCATAGCATGTCCTTCATTCCCAAAGCAGCTCAAACAAAAAGGCCCCGCCAACCGGCGGGGCCCCTCACAACGCAATCCGCGTCGCTTAATCGTCGTCTTTGCTCAGCGCTGCGCCGAGGATATCGCCCAGCGACGCACCCGAGTCGGAGGAGCCGTACTGTTCCACGGCCTCTTTCTCTTCCGCGATCTCGCGGGCCTTGATCGACAGGCCAAGGCGGCGGGTCTTCTGGTCGACGTTCGTGACACGCACGTCCAGCTTGTCCCCAACCGAGAACCGCTCGGGCCGCTGCTCCGCACGATCCCGCGACAGGTCGGACCGGCGGATAAAGGACTTAGCGCCCTCGTACTCCACCTCGATCCCACCGTCTTCGATGGCCGTCACTTCAACCGTGATGATCGAACCGCGCTTCACGCCGTCCGTCGCCTCGGTAAAGCTGTCATCCAGCGCCTTGATCGACAGCGAAATCCGCTCCTTCTCGACGTCCACTTCCGAGACGACCGCGTTCACCACGTCGCCCTTGCGGAAGTTCTGGATCGCATCCTCGCCACGCTGTTCCCAGCTGATGTCGGACAGGTGCACCATGCCGTCGATGTCGTTTTCCAGACCGACGAAGAGACCGAACTCGGTGATGTTCTTGACCTCGCCCTCGACCGGCGTGCCCTCGGGGTGCGTTTCAGCAAAGACTTCCCACGGGTTGCGCATGGTCTGCTTAAGGCCAAGGGAGACGCGCCGCTTCGCGGTGTCGATCTCCAGCGGATGGCTTCCAAGAAGGGAACAATAGGAATCCTATAGGCGTTCAAAACGGGCTCCATGTCTATGTAAACATGTACAGTA